>NZ_JAJAUY010000021.1 GCF_020532625.1 Streptomyces antimicrobicus
GCGTCGGCCCTGACCGACCCGCGCCTGGCCGGGGCCGCCGTCGTGGCGACCGGCTTCTGCGCCGGGCTGGTGCCCGGCATGCACCCCGGTGACCTGGTGGTGGCCGAGGAGACCCGCGACCCCCGCGGCACCGTGACCTGTTCCGGCGCGGGGCCGCTCGCGCGGGCGCTCGCCCGCGCCCTGCCCGGCCGGGCCGTCCACACCGGCCTGCTGACCGGCGCCGACCACGTGGTGCGCGGAGCCGAGCGCACCGCCCTGCGCGCCACCGGGGCGATCGCCGTCGACATGGAGTCGGCGGCCACCTTGTGGACCGCCGCCCGGATCCCGATGGCCACGGCCGGCCGCCGCCCGGTTGCCGCCGTCCGGGTGATCGTGGACGCCCCGGAGCACGAGCTCGTCCGGATCGGTACGGTCCGCGGTGGAATATCGGCCTTCCGTGTACTGCGTGCCGTACTGCCCGCTTTTCATGACTGGCACCGTTCTTTGCCGCTCCCCAGGAGGTGAGCCAGATGGCCATGCCGCTGCGACAGTCCATCAGGGTCGGGACCTATCTCTTCGAACAGAAGCTCCGCAAGCGCGACAAGTTCCCGCTCATCGTCGAGCTGGAGCCGCTCTACGCCTGCAACCTGAAGTGCGAAGGATGCGGGAAGATCCAGCACCCCGCCGGGGTGCTCAAGCAGCGCATGCCCGTCGCGCAGGCGGTGGGAGCGGTCCTGGAGTCGGGTGCGCCGATGGTCTCCATCGCCGGCGGCGAGCCGCTGATGCACCCGCAGATCCACGAGATCGTGCGGCAGTTGGTGGCCCGGCGCAAGTACGTCTTCCTGTGCACCAACGCCCTGCTGCTGCGCAAGAAGATCGCCGACTTCACCCCCTCGCCGTACTTCGCGTTCGCCGTCCACATCGACGGCCTGCGCGAGCGCCACGACGAGTCGGTGGCGAAGGAGGGCGTGTTCGACGAGGCGGTGGCGGCCATCAAGGAGGCCAAGCGGCGCGGCTTCCGGGTGACCACCAACTCCACCTTCTTCAACACCGACACCCCGCAGACCGTCATCGAGGTGCTCAACTACCTCAACGACGACCTGCGCGTCGACGAAATGATGATCTCGCCGGCCTACGCCTACGAAAAGGCCCCCGACCAGGAGCACTTCCTCGGCGTCGAACAGACCCGCGAACTGTTCCGCAAGGCATTCGCCGGCGGAAACCGGCGCCGCTGGCGCCTCAACCATTCGCCGCTCTTCCTCGATTTCCTCGAAGGGAAGGCGGATTTCCCCTGCACCGCCTGGGCCATTCCGAATTACTCCCTGTTCGGCTGGCAGCGGCCCTGCTACCTGATGAGTGACGGCTATGTGCCCACCTACCGCGAACTCGTGGAGGAGACCGACTGGAGCAAGTACGGCCGCGGCAAGGACCCGCGCTGCGCCAACTGCATGGCGCACTGCGGCTACGAACCCACCGCCGTGCTCGCCACCATGGGCTCGCTGAAGGAGTCGCTGCGAGCGGCCCGCGAGACCGTCTCCGGGAACCGGGACAGGTCGTGACCGGCTTCGACCTGCGCGCCCTGCTGGCCGAGCGGGGCGCGGAGCGCTACGAGCTGCACACCCGGCACCTCAACCACCAGCTGCCCCGGATGCTGCACACCCTCGGCTTCGACAAGGTCTACGTACGGGCCGAAGGCGCCCACTTCTGGGACGAAGAGGGCAACAACTACCTCGACATGCTCGCGGGATTCGGCGTGATGGGCCTCGGCCGCCACCACCCCGTCGTCCGCCGGGCCCTGCACGACGTCCTCGACGCCCAGCTCGCCGACCTCACCCGCTTCGACTGCCCGCCGCTGCCCGGGCTGCTGGCCGAGCGGCTGCTGGCGTACAGCCCGCACCTGGACCGGGTCTTCTTCGGCAACAGCGGCACCGAGGCGGTGGAGACCGCGCTGAAGTTCGCCCGGTGCGCCACCGGCCGGTCCCGGATCCTCTACTGCGACCACGCCTTCCACGGGCTGACCGCCGGCTCCCTGTCCGTCAACGGCGAGGGCGGCTTCCGCGACGGCTTCGGCCCGCTGCTGCCGGACACCCGGATCCCGCTCGGCGACCTCGCGGCGCTGGAGCGGGAGCTGGCGCGCGGTGACGTCGCCGCGTTCGTCGTCGAGCCGATCCAGGGCAAGGGCGTCCACGAGGCGCCGCCCGGGTTCCTGCGCGCCGCCCAGGACCTGCTGCACCGGCACAAGGCGCTGCTCGTCGTGGACGAGGTGCAGACCGGACTGGGGCGGACCGGAACGTTCTACGCGTACCAGCACGAGGAGGGCGTCGAGCCGGACCTGGTGTGCGTGGCCAAGGCGCTCTCCGGCGGCTACGTGCCGGTCGGGGCCACGCTCGGCAAGGACTGGATCTTCAAGAAGGTCTACTCGTCCATGGACCGGGTGCTGGTGCACTCGGCGAGCTTCGGCTCCAACGCGCAGGCGATGGCGGCCGGGCTCGCCGTGCTGTCGGTGATGGAGGACGAGGAGCTCGTGGCCCGAGCCCGGGCCACGGGCGACCTGCTGCGCGGCCGGCTGGCCGCGCTGGTGGGGGAGTACGAGCTGCTGCACGCGGTGCGCGGGCGCGGGCTGATGATCGGCATCGAGTTCGGCCGGCCGTCCTCGCTGGGGCTGCGCAGCCGGTGGAGCATGCTGCAGGCGGCCCGAAAGGGGCTGTTCGCCCAGATGGTGGTGGTTCCGCTGTTGCAGAAGCACCGCGTCCTCACCCAGGTCTCCGGTGACCACCTGGAGGTGATCAAGCTCATCCCGCCGCTGGTCGTCGACGAGGCGGACGTCGACCGGTTCGTCACCGCCTTCCGTGCGGTCATGGACGACGCGCACGGCGGCGGCGGGCTGATGTGGGAGTTCGGCCGGACGCTGGTGAAGCAGGCCGTCGGCAACCGCTGACGCCACCCGCCGGCCGCGCGCCGGCGGGCGCTCAGTCGAGGAGCCGGTCCCTGAGCCGGTCGAGGGTCGCGGGCGTGAGCCCGAGGCCCTCGGCCAGGTAGGCCTCCACGCTGCCCCAGGTCTCCTCCAGCGCCTCGAAGGCCGCGGTCAGGTACTCGGCGCGGGCGTCGAAGAGCGGCGCGAGCAACTCCATGACCTCGGGGGAGCGGGCCTCGGCGGAGTCGCTGCTGCGGTGCACCCGGTAGCGGCGGTGCGGGGCGTTCGACTCCAGGTAGTCCGCCACGATCGCCTCCCGCTCGACGCGCAGCGCCAGCAGGGTGACCGCGATCGACAGACCCGCCCGGTCCTTCCCGGCCGCGCAGTGCATGAGCGCCGGCACGCTGTCCTCGGCGAGGGCGTGCACGACCCGGCTGTGCTCGGCGGTGCGGGTGGTGATGATCTGCCGGTACGAGTGCGCCATCCGGGCCGCGGCCCGGCCCTCGCCGAGCAGCTCGCGCAGCTGGTCGAGGTTCCCGTCGCGCACCATGCGCCAGAATTCCTTGCCGTCCGCCGGGTCGGAGAGCGGGATGTTCACGTTCCGCACGCCGGGGAGTTCCACGTCGGGACCCTCCAGGGCGTGGTCGGCCGCGTTGCGGAAGTCGAAGACGGTGTGCAGCCCGAGCGATGCGAGGAACTCTGCATCGGTTTCGGTGGCATGCGCCAGATGTCCGCTTCGGAACAGTCGTCCCGAACTGACCCGGCGGCCGTCCAGGGTCGGCAGTCCGCCGACGTCGCGGAAATTGCGCACGCCGGTCAGCTCCGGCTCCACCGACGGGGTTTGAGGTATCTGCTGGGTCACGGGATCTCCTCCGTATCGCCGGTGATGTCCGAATTAGGACGCTTGGCCACAACTTGCCGCCAGGGGAGGGGAGATCGGCCCCCGTCCCGTGATTCAGATCATACGGTGACCGTGCGTGCCTGATCGCGGAACTCGAATTGCCTTACCGGAACGGCTGTTGGCGGGCCCGAATAGACGGAGGGTGACCGTAATTCCGTTGATCCCTCACCTCCGGGAAACTCGCGGGTAATTCACGGCTTGTTCCGCGCGGCTCGGCTGGATTACGTTCGCCATCGATCCGGACGGACCGCCCAATCCTGCCGACCGTCCGGGAAACGCACTCGACCAGTCATGCGTGCGGCAGGAGCGGGGGAACCAGGTACGCCGCCGATCCGGATCTTCGGTTCCGGACGGCTCGGGGTGAAGCCGCGTCCACGTGCGGCCGGACATCTCCAGTCCGAACCCGACAGCTCACCTCGCAGGCGCCGGAGAGGAATTCGCCATGGCCGCAAAGGGTAAGCACCGCCGACCCAAGTCCAGCCCGCTCTTCCGCGGCTTCGCCTACGCCGGCACCTCGGGCGCGGCGCTGGCCCTGCCGCTCCTGGGCGCCGCGACCGCCCAGGCGGCCCCGGCCGCGGCCGCCGCCCCGGCCGCCCTGCCCGCCGCCGTCCCGCAGGCCGCGGCCCAGGCGCCGGCCCAGGTGCCGGCCGCCCTCGCGGCCCCGGCCCCGGCCGCCGCGCCGTCCGTCTACACCGTCGTCCCCGGCGACTGCCTCTCCACGATCGCCCACGACCGGGGCCTCGCCGGCGGCTGGGAGCAGCTGTACGCGGACAACCGCGAGGCCGTCGGCGCCGACCCCGACCTGATCCACCCCGGCCTGCGGCTGCACCTCGGCGGTGCCGCGGCCGGAGCGTCCACCGCGCCGGAGGCCGGGGCCTCCGCGCGGCAGAGCCGCACGGCGGAGAGCGGAGCCGAGGAGGCGGGCCGGTCCGGGCGTTCCTCGGACGGCACGGGCTCCGCCTCCGCCGCCGGCGCCGCCGACCGCGCGGTCCGCCCGGCCGCGCCCAAGGCCGCGGCGCCCGCGCCCAAGGCGCCGCGGGCCGCCGAGGCCGGCGGCTCCGTGCGGTCCGGCGGCTCGACGCAGTCCGGCGCCGTGTCCGGCGCCGGCTTCGTGGCCCCGGTCTCCGGGGGCATCTCCACCGCGTACCGGGCCTCCGGGGCCATGTGGTCCAGCGGCCACCACACCGGCGTCGACTTCATCGCCGCCTCCGGCACCTCCGTCAAGGCCGTCGGCGCCGGCACCGTCGTCACCGCCGGCTGGGGCGGCGCCTACGGCAACGAGGTGGTCGTCCGGCACGCCGACGGCCGCTACTCCCAGTACGGCCACCTCTCCCGGCTCTCCGTCTCCGTGGGCCAGACCGTGAGCGCCGGCCAGCAGCTCGGCCTCTCCGGCTCCACCGGCAACTCCACCGGCCCGCACCTGCACTTCGAGATCCGCACCGGTGCCGGCTACGGCTCCGACATCGACCCGCTCGCCTACCTCCGCTCGAAGGGCGTGAGCATCTGACGCCGGGCGGGTGGGCGCGTGAGGCCAGGGCCCGAGGGGGGTCCTGGCCTCACGCGCTGTTATTCCGGGCTGACCGGGTGGTATAGATCACGGTCCGTCAACCCCTTCCTACGGTGGCGTAGGTCACGTCACGAGGTGAAGGATGTGATCCCGTGGCAGCGACGACAACTACGACGACGACGACAACGACGATCAGCACGTCCCTTCCCCCCGCCGTCCCCTCCGACCCGCTCGCGATCGGCTCGTACGCGGCGATCGGCGACAGCTTCACCGAGGGCGTGGGCGACCCGGGCCCCGGCGGCGTCTTCATCGGCTGGGCCGACCGGCTCGCCGTACTGCTGGCCGACCGGCGCGACGAGCACGACTTCCGCTACGCCAACCTCGCCGTGCGCGGCCGGCTGCTGGACCAGATCGTGGCCGAGCAGGTGCCGCGCGCCAAGGAACTCGCCCCTGACCTGGTGACCTTCTGCGCCGGCGGCAACGACATCATCCGCCCCGGCAGTGACCCCGACGCCGTGGCCGAGCGGTACGAGGCCGCCGTCGCCGACCTCGTGGGATCCGTCGGCAAGGTCATGATCACCACGGGCTTCGACACCCGGGGCGTCCCGGTCCTCAAGCACCTGCGCGGCAAGGTCGCCACCTACTCGGCGCACGTGCGGGCCATCGCCGACCGCTACGACTGCCCCGTGCTCGACCTGTGGTCGCTGAAGTCCGTGCAGGACCGGCGGGCCT
Organism: Streptomyces antimicrobicus; assembly: GCF_020532625.1. Taxonomy (GTDB): domain Bacteria; phylum Actinomycetota; class Actinomycetes; order Streptomycetales; family Streptomycetaceae; genus Streptomyces; species Streptomyces antimicrobicus. The sequence goes on from NZ_JAJAUY010000021.1 coordinate 6,034, forward strand.
GGGACGACGACCGGCTGCACCTGTCGCCCGAGGGCCACACCCGGGTCGCGCTGCGGGCCGCCCAGGTGCTCGGCCTGGAGGTCCCCACCGACCCCGACCAGCCCTGGCCGCCGCAGCAGCCCCGCGGCTCCGCCGAGGTCACCCGGGACAACATCCAGTGGGCGCGCGAGCACCTCGTGCCGTGGATCGGCCGCCGGCTGCGCGGGGAGTCCTCCGGCGACCACGTCGAGGCCAAGCGCCCGGACCTGCTGCCGCTGTAGCGCGGGGCGGCCGGGCGCGGGCCCGGCCGCCCGGGCGCGGCGCCGAGGCGACGCCGCGGGCCCGGCGGCCCGGGCGCGGCGCCGACGGGGGCGGCCCGGAATCCTTTGGACCCGGTGCGCGTTGGAACGTCGTACCGACCCACCCGCAGGAACCGTCCCGCACCCACCTCCCAGGAGGCGCCTTGACCGGCCCCCGTCCCTCGCGTCCCCGGCTGCGTGAGCTGCGGCCCGAAGCCTTCGGAGCGGATCCGTCCGGCGCTCGCCTGGAGCGGATCCGCCGCTCGCCGAACTTCGCCGACGGTGTCTTCCAGAACCCGGTCGGGGCACGGACACGGCCGTCCGGCTCCCTGCGCGAGTTCGCCGCGCTCTACTTCCGCAAGGAGGAGCGGCGGCGGCGCGCCCCCGCCGCGGCGATCCCGGTCCACCCGACGACGCTGGCCGACATCGCCGGGCCCCCGGCCACCGGACTGCGGCTGACCTGGATGGGGCACTCCAGCGTCCTGGTGGAGATCGACGGCCGGCGCGTCCTGTTCGACCCGGTCTGGGGCGAGCGCTGCTCCCCCTTCCCCTTCGCCGGACCCAAGCGCCTGCACCCCGTCCCGGTGCCGCTCGCCGCGCTCGGCCCGGTCGACGTGGTGGTGATCTCCCACGACCACTACGACCACCTCGACCTGCCCACGATCAAGGCCCTGGCCGGTACGGACACCCTCTTCGCGGTGCCCCTGGGGGTGGGCGCCCACCTGGAGCGCTGGGGCGTCCCCGCGGACCGGCTGCGCGAGCTCGACTGGCACGAGTCGACGACCGTCGCCGGCCTCTCCCTCACCGCCACCCCGGCCCGCCACTTCTGCGGCCGCGGCCTGCGCAACCAGCAGCACACCCTGTGGGCCTCCTGGGTCGTCGAGGGCGGCGGTCACCGCGTGTTCCACAGCGGCGACACGGGGTACTTCGACGGCTTCGCGGACATCGGCGCGCAGCACGGCCCCTTCGACGCCACGATGATCCAGATCGGGGCGTACTCGGAGTACTGGCCGGACATCCACATGACCCCCGAGGAGGGCCTGCGCGCCCACCTCGACCTGCAGGGATCCACGCCGCACGGGGTGCTGCTGCCGATCCACTGGGGCACCTTCAACCTCGCCTTCCACCCCTGGGCGGAGCCGGCCGAGTGGACCGCGGACGCCGCCGGAGCGGCGGGCCAGAAGATCGCCCTCCCGCGTCCGGGCGAGCCCTTCGAACCGGCCGGGACGCTGCCCGTGGAGCCTTGGTGGCGTCCGATCTCCTCTCCGATCGCCCACCCGTGGCGCCGCCCCGCGTCGGCGGACGGTGCTTCGCACGACGCCCGGGCCGCAGACCTGGACCTCGCCGGCGACCGGTGACGCCGGATGCGGACCTGACGCAAGCCTCCACTTATTGGAGCCATCTGACCCCTGAGGAGCCGGATCGGGCTGTCCGTGACATCGATGGGCCCGATCGAGTGGAGCCGCGGAAGAGATGTGCAGTCTTCGTGCCGCTCCCTTCCCGCCCGGGAATGACCGTACGGGTCAGGGTGTACGGCCGTCGGGCCGCGTCGGTGGCGGCGTGCTCGTCGAGGAGTAGGGCCACGAGCCGGGAGTGGATGCGTTGAGCCGCCACCACAGCAGCAACTGTGAGATCCCTGACAGCGTCATCGACTTCTGGAATCTGTGGCCGATCAGGGGGGTCTTCATCCGGGCCATGTCCATCGCCAGTCCGGTCAGCCGTGCGCGACCGGGCACTTGGCCAGTTCCTCCTCAAGCACGGCGCACAGCGCGTCGCTCAGTTGAGTACGAACGACGACCATCGCGGCGGGTCGGGCCCCAGGAGTCAAGCCGCCACACGGCTGCCTGTTCCCTGCTGGTCCGGGGTCGTTCTTGGCCCTGTGCCGCAGGGATCGCCGATGCAGGTACCCTGTAACCGTCCCACTGTCCTGCGTCGGCCGGGCCTCGCGCGGGTGAGGGTGGGCGGGCCTGGCGGCTTCGGTGTGATGCGTGCGCTGCCCACGTCGGCGGCCCTTGGTGCATGCGCGGCCGAATGCGATTGCCCTCGAAGATCATTCGACTCGAGATCGCCCATTGGGTATATGACCTAATATGCCCAGGTGAGTGAGCAGAGGACGTATATATCGACAGCGGGGGCGCCGGAGCATCGCTCGGCGACGGCCTTCGCGCGCCTGGCGGGGTTCTTCGGGCGGTGGTGGGTTTTCGGCCCGTTGGTCGGCCTGGCTGCCGCGGTGGCGATGGCCGTCCGGATCTTCCACAACGGCCCGATCGGGATGGCGGACAACGGCGACGGTCCGTCCCGGATGTGTGCCCTCGATACGTCCGTCCACCTCGACAAGGGCTCCTCGTGGTGGTTCGACTACGCCAACTTCCGGTATGACCAGGCCAAGCCGGACGCATGCAGGTCGGACAATACCTATCCCGGTAGCGGCAAGTGGATGCCCATGCTGGCCCGCCCCCTGAGCCAGCTGCTCGGTTACCCGGGTGCGATCGACCTCCGGGCCCAGGCTCTGCTCTGGTGCGCCCTGGTGGGAGTGGCCTTCGCCGTCTTCGCCGTCGCCCTGCGCGGCCGCCTCCTGCTTCGCCTGCTGGTCTGCGCCGCGCTGTTCCTGGTGGTCGGAGACTCGGTGATCGCGGGGTACGCCGCCTCGCCCTTCAGCGAGCTGGCCGGGCTGACCGGGCTGCTGCTCGCCACCGCGGGTGCGGTCCACCTCGGCGGTTCACCGCGGGCCAGGCTCGGCGGGCTGCTGCTGTTCACTGTCGGGTCAGTCACCCTTGTCGGGTCGAAGATGCAGGCCCTGACCATGGCCGTCCCTCTCCTGGCGCTCCTGCTCTGGGCCAAGGTGCCGGTCGGTCGGCTCGTCGGCCGGTTCTCCGCCCGGGTGCTCCCTCTCGCTGCCGCACTGGTGATCGGGGCGGCGGGCACGCACACGCTGGTGTTCCAGATGGAGGCGTTCAAGGAGATCAACCGGACCGAAGTGATCTTCGTCGGGATCATGGGCAAAAGCCCCGATCCGGCCAAGGACGCTGTCGAGCTCGGGCTGCCTGCGGACTTCGGCCAGTACGCCGGTCTGAACTGGTGGGGGGAGAAGGCCCCTCAGAAGGATCCCCGCTGGCCCGAGGTCCGGGATCGCATCACTTACACCAACATCGGCATCTACTTGGCCAAGCACCCCGGCGTTGCGCTGCGCATCGCCGACGGCGGGCTGGACGACTTCGCCGCCTCCCGGCCGGACAACCTGGGCTCCTACCCGGTCAGTGCCGGCAAGCCGGCCGGCACCCAGGAGCACCGGCTGGCCCTTTACACCGGATTCCTGCGGACCCTCGGTGGCGGCTGGGTGCTCGGCCTCCAGCTCGCCCTCGCGGTTGCCGGGGCCTGGTGGCTGCGCCGCGGCCAGGACAACCCGCACCGTCGTGCCTTCGTGGCCATGATGATCTGCCTCGGCGGGGCCACACTGACCCAGTTCGTCACCGCCATGTACGGTGAGGCGATCGAGAACACCAAGCACCTGATCTTCGGGATCTTCGCCACAGGCCTGTCCTTCGTCCTGGCGGCCGCCACCGTGCTGTGCACCCCCGCCGCTGCATCGTCGGCGACGGAGGAGGAAGCCGAGCCGGAGACGAGGGCGAGGAGCGACCGCGCGGCCCTTGTGGGGTCGGCCAAGTCCTGACGAGGCCCTCCGCGGTCCGCCTGCCGTGAGGTGGTTGACAGCCGGACCCCGGCAGACGCTGTCTAGGGATGTGTCCTAGGCAGCGTCTTTCCTCATTGCGATCCCGCGGAGCTACCCACCCAGCTGGAGCTACGCTTCGTCGACGCCATCACGACGGTCGCGGCGGCCTGCCGGTTCCGCCCCCACCAGTCACTGATCAGGAGACGTCCTGGATCCGGGAGCAGACCACCCAGGGCGCTTCGACGTCCTGGATGCTGTGACTGCGGAGCGGGCACTGCCGGCGGCCGACGAAGTGGTCGCGGACAGCGCTCGCTGCTGCAGTAAGGCCCCGTCCGCCACCGATGAGGTGGCGGACGGGGCCCCGTGTTTTGAGCGGACGTGCGGCCTTACCAGATGCCGGGCGCCGCGTACCAGGATGCGCGGACGCCGTCGAAGCCGCCGTCAGGGCGGGCTGTGAGGGTGAAGGCGCGGGTGGAGCCGGCGGCGTAGTTGTACATCATGAGGATGTCGGCGCGGCCGTCGGCGTCGGTGTCCCCGGAGATCGGGGCGCCGCTGCTGGTGGCCCACCAGTTGCCGTCGCCGGACTTCCAGCTGCGCAGGGGGGCGTTGAAGCCGCCGTCCGCCTTGCCGGTGAAGGTGTGGGTGCCGGTGGCGCCGCTGTAGTCGTAGACGATGACGATGTCGCCGTAGCCGTCACCGTTGTAGTCGCCCGCGGTGGACTCGATACGGGCGGACTGCCAGGCGGTGGCGGCGGCCGACCACGACTTGGCCGGCGGGTTGAAGCCGCCGTCCGGCTTGGCCAGCAGGGTGTGCATGGCCGTCTCCGTCGTGCCGTTGAAGTAGACAGCGGCGATGTCGGCGCGGCCGTCGCCGTTGACGTCGGTCACGTTGTACTGCGCGGATGCGGAGTACCAGCCGCTGGCGGAGCGCCAGCTGTCCAGCCCGGCGTTCAGTGAGCCGTCGGACTTGCTGGTGTAGGTGGTGGTGGCGGTGACTCCGTTCCCGTGGTCGTGGACGACGGCGAGGTCGGCACGCTTGTCCCCGTTGAAGTCGCCGGCGAGCAGGGTGGACCTGTCCCACGCCCACGTTCCGGCCGGGACGCCGGCTGCCTGGACGGGCTGCTTGAAGGCGCCGTCCGGGGTGGCTTCGAAGGTGTGGATGGTGATCCTGCCGTCAGGCTGGTTGTAGAGGGCCGCGACGTCGGTCCGCTTGTCTCCGTTGAAGTCACCGGCCGCCCACTTGGCCCGGGAGTAGTCGAAGGCCCAAGCGGGGCTGTGCCAGGCGTCGCGGGGTTCGGACAGGCCACCGTCAGGCTTGGCGTCGAAGACGTGCAGGCCGGTGGTGCTGTTGCCGTAGTTGTAGGCGGTGATCAGGTCGCTGCGGCCGTCACCGTTGACGTCACCGCCCAGGTCGGTGCGCAGGTGCGTGGTGCCGTCGTCGGGCTTGTGCGAGGTGGTGGTGTAGCTGTACCGGTTCCACTTGATGTAGCCGTTCTCGAAGTCGGACCGGATGTAGGCGGCGCCGGCGTTGTACTCGGCAGACTTCGGGAAGCCGAGCCAGCTGTTCTCCCACCCCTCGGCGGCGTACTTGTCACGGTTCGCGTTGGACACCGGCCATGCACCGGTGGCACCGCTGGAGAAGATCGTCGTGTTGTCGGCAGTGGACCCGCGGAAGCGGAAGCCCTGCCACTCGCCGGTCTTCGGGCTGGTCGGATTCTCACTGCCGGAGGGGTACCCGAAGCGGGTCAGGCCGCCGTGCTTGAGGTACGAGCCGTAGATCCAGCCGCGCACCGGGTGGGCACCGACCTCGCCGTTCCAGTAGATCGCCCCGGCGGAGCCGTTCTTGCTGAAGGTGCTGAAGAAGCCGCCGCCGTCAGGCGTGCGCTGCTCGTCGGAGGTGGGGTAGCCCAGAACTCCGGACTCACGCATCATCGACGACCACTTGTCCCGGATACCGCCCTGGATGGACCAGGCGCCGGTGTCCGGGGTCCAGTAGATCGAGCGGTCCTCGGAGCCGCCGGCGTTCTTGAGGTGGATGTACCGGCCGGTGCCGTCCGGGGCAGTGAGGACGTCCGAGGTGGGCTGACCGAAGTTCAGGCCGCCGAGGGCCTTGAACTTGGCCAGGACGGGGCCGCACAGGGAACGCTTGCCGCCGGTGTGCTGGGCCTCGAACGTCTCGCACTCCTTCCAGGGGGTGCCGATCTTGGTGAGCAGACGCGGCGCACCGAAGACGGAGCCGCCCTGCAGGGCCTGGCCGGGGAACTCGTACAGCAGCCCCTCCGTGCTGGCGGCGTAGAGGTCGGCGTAGCCGTCACCCTCGAAGTCGCCGTTGCTCTGGGGCAGCGGGTAGGTCCCGGCAGGGATGCTTCCGATCGAGGTCGTGCGGGGAGCGGCATCGGCATAGACGGCGAGGTCGGCGCTGACAGCGCCCCACTGGTCGGTGGCCTTGCGGCTGGTGTACTGGTGGACCTTCCCGGTGGCCCTGTCGCGGGCCCACAGTTCCGACAGGCCGTCGCCGTTGAGGTCCCCGGGGACGGAGAGGCTCATGTTCTGCCAGTCGGCGTTGCCGAGCAGGACGGGAGCGCCCAGGTTGTCCAGGTAGCGGTCGGCGCGGGTGCCGTAGTACAGCCAGAGTTCGCTGCCGCTGCGGACGAGGAGATCAGGGTCGTCGGCGTCGTTCAGCACCCCGTCCATGTTGTCGTCATTGGTGCTGGCGACGGACAGGATCTGGTCGGCGTTGGACCAGTGGCGGTTCTCCTCCATCCAGACGTTGAGCTCGTAGCGGCCGGAATCGCCGAGCAGGCGGCCGGAGCCGTCGTTCTTGTGGACCCAGAGTTCCCTCTTCTGCGGGTCGTCGGCGCTGGGGCTCAGCGCGAGGAGGTCTTCGTAGCCGTCTTCGACGTTCCAGCTGCCGCGGTGCGTGAGGACGGCGGTGGCGAAGGAAGTCTGGGCGGCGGGGATGCCCGCGCCGAGGGCGCCCACCCCGCTGGTGTCCTTCTGCCAGGGGTAGGTGCGCAGTACTCCTGTGCCGGGTTCGACGGCCCACAGGTCCACGGTGCCGTCGCCGTTGAGGTCGCCGGGCTTGTCCGGGCCGGGGGTCCGGTCGGGCTGGAAGAGGTAGGCGTACTGGTCGGACTGGTTGCCGGCGGCGTCGACACTGCGGACGTACAGGTACTGCGGACCGGCGCTCAACGGCTTGAACGTCACGGGCTCCGACGGACCCCCGGTGGAGGTGGCACGCACGTTGCGCGGGGCGGCGTCCTGATCGGTCCACCAGATGTAGCCGGTGACGTCAGCAACGCCGTTCGAGCCGAAGACGAAGGTACCGGTGGTACGGGCCGGCTGACTGGGCTTGCCGCTGCCGGCCTCCGGGAACTCGGCGGAGGTGACGGACGGCAGCTCCGAAGGCCGGGACTTGTCGATGGTGAAGCGGCACGTGTCGGACTCTTGGCTGTCGGCCATGCCGTCGTTGGTGTGGACCTTCCACCAGTACTCACCGTCGAGCTTGCTCGCATCGATACGGGTGGTGGCGATGCTTCCTCGGGACGCGTTCTCGGTGGCCCAGTTCACCTCGCTGGTGCCCACCTTGCCGTACCGGAAGTGGACGGTGAGGTTGTTGTCCTCCGCGTCGTCGACGCGCGCACGCAGCGCAACCTGGCTGGTGAGGCCGAACACGCCGCCCGTGCAGGGCACGGACGGATTGGTACCGAGCTCGGAGGGCTTGCCGGGCGTGGTGTTGTACTGGGTGGAGACGCGGGCGGAGTTCGGGTCGAACTTGCGCCAGGAGACGTCCACGGTGTTGGAGATCGAGCGCAGGCCGAACGACCAGCTGCCCCAGCCGTTCGCCGCGGCCTTGCTCACGGCGGGCAGGACGTCGAACTCGACCAGTCCATCGGTGCTGTTGGGGCAGTTGCGCCCGCCGAAGGACTGACCGGAGCGGTCGACGGAGCCCAGGTTGGCGGGCTGCCTGTTCCACGTGATGTTGCCGGGAAGGTCCCGTCCGATGTCGAACAGCTCGACATCACCGGAGTTGCAGGACCACGAGCCGGCGTGGACCTGCTTGATCCGCATCTCCGACTTCAGGATCTGCTTCCCCTGCAGGTTGCCGGTGCCGATACGGAAGTAGGTGTTGGCCCAGACCGTGCCGCCGAGCTTGGAGTCCTTGGCGACGCCGACACGGGCGAACTCGTTGTTCGTGCCGCCGTTCCAGTACACCGTGTCCGCGCTTCCGGCGATTGCGGTGTGCTTGTAGGCCAGGGACCATGCGTTCTTGGCCGCGTCCGGGGCCCAGGTCGGGTCGATGACGACAGGGAACACGGTGTCCGGTGCCGACAGCAGCGCTGCGTCGGTCTTCAGCGCCAGCGTCTGACCCCGCAACTCGACACCGAGGTCTGCCTGCTTGGCTCCTTCGGTGGCTCCGGTGAGCACGTCGGGCAGCGGCCGCGGCTCGGCGGCGGTGCCGGCCGCCGCTGCCTGGGCGGCTGGAGCCGAGCGGGCCGCGGTCTTCGGGCTGGTGCCGTCGGCCGACGGCGCGGAAGCAGGTGTCTGGGAGGTGCCGGAGTCCCACATGCGCGGCTCGGGGGTGGAGAAGACGGACCTGCCGGACGGATCGACGGCACGCAGTCGGCCGTCGGTCTCCACCTTGAGGCTCACGCCGGATCCCTTGAGGCCGAATTTCACCTCGGACAGTGCCGGATTCTTTGCAGCTTCAGGGCTTTTGACGACGAGAGAGTGGCTGAAAGAATCCGCAGTCGCTTTTACGGCGAGATCGACACCGGGAAGGACATCGGCATAGGTGGCGGTGTTTCCCGAAACCCGGGGTGCCGACAAGACCCCGGGCCAACTCAGCTCGATCTGGCGACCGTTCTCCTTCAGGATCGCCAGAGGCGTGGTTCCGCCGTTGGAGAAGGAGACGTCGAGGCGCGACACCTTCGGTGACAAGCGACCCTTGCCGTCAGCGGCGAGTCCGGTGTCGACGGGAAGAAGCTTCCCGCCCTTGTTGACCCTGACCGGTGCCAGCGCCCGCTCCAGCGTCATGGACCCGTCCGGATTGGCGTAGAACTCATCCGTTTCACTGCGCCGACTGGTCACTTCGACCCGTTTGCCGGATTTACGTGCGCGCTCCTTGGCGTCGGCGGTCTCCCTGGCCTGCCTCTCGCCGAGGGGCCTGCCGTCGGCTCCCACCTCGGTCGATCCGGCGACTGGCGCCGCGGCAGCAGGCAAGACGCCGATGGCGCCGACCGCCATGGCTGCCGATATGACCGCCGAGACGGCTCTGAGGCGATGGCGCCCGCCGCTCCGGCAAGGCATCCCTGTTCTCTTCACTGCTTTCCTCTGGTCGTGCCTGGGACGGCGTCAGCGGCGTGGCAGGTTCCTGCCGTCGGATGGCGAGGTTCCCCCAACCTGCCGTGTGTCCGTCTCGCGGCATATGGGTGCCGACGGGGACGTCAGTTGCCCGCGTCGATGGCTCATACGCCCTGGATGATCGCGCATCGGTGCGCTCTGGTACTAATACCCGACGTCATTTCAGCTGTAAAAAGGAGGTAAGGTGGGTCTGCAAAGTTCGCTCTCCCTATGGGGAAGGCGGCGCAAGCGGAGACCATCGGGGGGTACACCGCTGTTTCGGCCTGGGCTGACCGCCACGGCCGCGATTAGCGCACTCCTCCTGTCCGGGCTTCCCGTAGTAGCGGGAACCGCTGAGGCCGCAGAACTCCCAGGAACCCAGCGCCTGGCGAGCGTTCCCGGAAAAAGGCTGTCCGACAAGGACGCGAAGCCCAAGCAGCCTTCCGTGAAGCGTTCCTGGAAGGGTGCCCCGCCCGTCGAGTGGCCGAAGGCGGCCACCGCCAAGGTCTCCATACCCGCGGAAAGCAACGCTCCACTCGCCAGGAACGCCAGCCCCACCGGCATGTTCGCCGTCCAGGCGCCTCCTGTGGCGGCGGGCTCCTTGCCCGTGCGACTGTCTTCCGAGGCCGTGAGCGCGCGCAAGCCGGGCACGGCCGACGCCCCGCAGCCGTCGGTCTCCGCCAAGGTCGAGGTCAAGGGCAAGGAAACCGCCGCCGCACTCGGCATCGACGGCGTCGTCCTGGCGGTGCAGCCCGACAGCAAGGCGGCTGCCACGGCCCCGCTGTCGGTCCAGCTCGACTACACGAAGTTCCGCAACGCCTTCGGCGGCGACTGGGGCTCGCGGCTGAACCTGGTCGCCCTCCCCGCCTGTGCCCTGTCCACTCCGGACAAGGCCCAGTGCCGCACCCGCACTCCGCTGGCATCGAAGAACGACGCCGCGGCCGGCACCGTCACCGCCACTCTCGCGGCCCCGTCCGGGGCGACCGCCCGGACCGCCACCGCGGCAGCTCCGATGGTGCTCGCCGCGACGGCGGGCGCGGCGGGAAGCAACGGCAGCTTCACCGCGACACCGCTGAGCGCCACAGGTTCGTGGCAGGGCGGCGGCTCCTCCGGTGACTTCTCCTGGTCCTACCCGATCGAGATCCCCAGTGCCCTCGGCGGCCCGGCGCCGTCCCTGGCGCTCGGCTACTCCTCGGCCAGCGTTGACGGCCGGACTTCGGCCTCCTCCGGTCAGTCGTCCTGGGCCGGCGAGGGCTGGGACCTGTCGGGCGGTTCGAACTTCATCGAACGCACCTTCGTTCCCTGTGCCAACGACAAGAAGGTCGGCTCCGGGTTCAACAACCCGAAGCAGGCCACCGGGGACCTCTGCCAAGGCGCCCCCATGGTCACGTGGTCGCTCAACGGCGCGTCCTCCCAGCTGGTGCTGGACGACGCGGACCCGAACAAGAAGACCTGGCGGCCCGCGCAGGACGACGGCTCCCGCATCGAGCTCCTCGACGGTGCCACCAACGGTGACACCGGCGGCCAGCACTGGCGGGTCACCACCGTCCAGGGCATCCAGTACTACTTCGGCCTCAACCGGCTGCCCGGCTGGGCGTCGGGCAAGCCGGAGACCAACTCCACCTGGACCGTGCCCGTCTACGGCAACCACCCGGGCGAGGAGTGCTACCAGAGCTCCTACGCCTCGTCCGTGTGCGACCAGGCCTGGCGCTGGAACCTCGACTACGTGGTGGACCCCCGCGGCAACGCGATGACGTACTGGTACGCCAAGGAGCGCAACTTCTACGGCTCCAACGTCCAGGACGACGGCAAGTCCACCCCCCGCGGCTACGACCGCTCCGGCTGGCTCCAGCGCATCGACTACGGCCTTCGCTCCGACAACCTCTTCACCGCGGCTCCTGCGAAGGTCGACTTCACCGTCACCGAGCGCTGCATCCCCGACGCCAACTTCGACTGCGCCCCGGGCAAGCTCGCCGACGGAGCACAGTGGGAGGTCGCCCAGCACTGGCCGGACGTCCCCGCCGACCTGATCTGCGACGCCGGCAAGGACTGCAAGGACCGGTTCACCCCGGCCTTCTTCAGCCGCAAGATGCTCAAGGACATCACCACCAGCGTCCTCAAGGGCAGCGCCCACGAGCCGGTCGACACCTGGACCCTCACCCAGGACTTCCGCTCCACCGGCGACGGTGGTGTGGCGCTGGAGTACCCGATGTGGCTGGCCCAGATCCAGCGCACCGGCAAGAACGGCGGCACGCCCGTCAGCATGCCCCCGGTCGTCTTCGACGGCGTCCAGCTGCCCAACCGGGTCGACAACAACGAGGACGGCAGCCCGCCGTTCCTGCGCTGGCGCGTCGAGCGGATCCGCACCGAAACCGGAGCCGCCATCGCGGTCAAGTACGCCCCGACCGAGTGCAGCACGACCGAGCCGAAGAACCTCCCCTCGTCCCCGGAGAGCAACACACTGCGCTGCTACCCGGTGATCAAGGAGGTCCCCGACCCGACGGACCCGAACGGTGAGAAGAAGCTCTACTTCACCGACTGGTTCCACAAGCACCGGGTCGACCAGGTCCGTGAGGAGAACCCGAACGGGATCTCCCCGACCAAGGAGACCAACTACCAGTACCTCGGCACGCCGGCCTGGGCCTACGACAACGAAACCGAGCAGCTCGCGGAGAAGGCGCGCACCTGGTCCCAGTGGCGCGGCTACGACCGCGTCCGCACGCTGGTCGGCTCCGCGCCGGACAAGCGCTCGCAGGTCGACACCCTTTACTTCCGGGGAATGGACGGCGACAAGGATCCCTCCCAGCCCACCGGCAAGCGTTCGGTGAAGGTGAAGGACTCCGAGGGCGGCGAGATCGAGGACCGCGAGCAGTTCGCCGGCCAGATCCGCGAGACCCTGTACTACCTCGGCGAAGGCCAGGCCCTCGAGTCGGCCTCCGTCAGCACCCCGCAGGCCAGAGGACCTACCGCCACCCGCAAGCGCGCCGACGGCGCGGCACCTTTGGAGGCCTGGACCGTCGCGGTCGCCAAGGTCTCCTCCCGGACCGTCCTCTCCGACGGCCGCGGCCAGCGCCGCACCGCCGTCGAGCACACCTTCGACGACCGTGGACGGATCTCGCAGACCACCGACCGCGGTGACCTCGCGACCCTCGCGGACGACTCCTGTACCCGCTACGAGTACAAGGACGACCCGGCGAAGTGGATGTTCGCCCTCCAGAGCCGGATCGAGAAGCTCACCGTCCCCTGTGACGGCGGAGCCCTGCGCCCCACCCACGTCGCCTCCGACATCAAGGTCGAATACGACGAGGTCGGCAACGTGGTCAAGGGCGAAAGCCTCGCATCCTACGAGGGCACCACGCCCAAGTACGTCCTGACCGGCACCAGCACGCACGACGTGTACGGCCGGACCACCTCGACCACCGACGTCTACGGCAAGACCACCCGGGCCGAGTACACCCCGGCATCCGGTGCCGTCGTCACCAAGATCACCACCACCAACCCCCTGGGACACACCCGTACCGACGAGATAGACCCGGGCCGCGGCCTTCCCCTGGCCCAGGAGGACGCCAACAAGCGGCGCACCGTCATGCGGTACGACGCACTCGGGCGGCTGATCAAGGCCTGGTCCCCGGACCGCGACCCCGCGACGACGACCCCGGACGCGGAGTTCACCTACGACATCCGCCCCGGCTCGCCGGACGCACCCGTCGTCATCACCAACAAGTACCTCCTGGAGAGCGGCAACTACCGCACCCGCTACGACCTGTACGACGGCTCCCTGCGCCTGCGCCAGACGCAGCAGCAGGCACTCGACAAGGGCCGTGTCATCACCGACACGTTCTACGACAGCCGCGGCCAGGTCTGGATGCAGAACGGCGCCTACTTCAACGACCAGGCCCCGTCCAACCAGATGTGGCTGCCGGTCGAAAGCAAGATCCCCTCGTCCACGGTCACCGAGTACGACGGAATGGGCCGCCCCGCGGCCACCATCGCCCGCAAGAACGGCCAGGAGACCTGGCGCACCACCACCTCCTACGGCGGTGACTGGGTCGCCGTCGACCCGCCCAAGGGCGACACCCCCACCAAGGCGCTCCTGGACGCCCAGGGTCGTAAGACCGAACTCCTGCAGTTCGCCGGCGAAGGCCCGACCGGCCCGGTCGCGCACAGCACCAAGTACGCGTACACGCCCAAGGGCCAGCTGGACTCCGTCACCGACCAGAGCGGGAGCGTCTGGTCCTACAAGTACGACATGCGTGGGCGCCCCACCGAGGTCAACGACCCCGACAAGGGCACCACCCGTACGACCTACGACATCGGCGACCGCATCCAGACGGTCACCGACGCGCGGGGCAAGACCGTCGCCTTCGCCTACGACGCCCTCGGCCGCAGCACGGCGACCCACGAAGGCTCCCTGCAAGGGCGCAAGCTCACCGAGCAGACCTACGACACCCTGCCCGGGGCCCTCGGCCTGCCCGTCGCCTCCACCCGGTACGACGAGCAGGGCAACGCCTACACCCAGGCAGTCACCGGTTACGACGCGGAATACCGTCCGCTCGGCAGCAAGGTGACCATCCCCGCGAACGAAGGGAAGCTCGCCGGCACCTACGCCTACAGCAGCACCTACAGCAAGACGGTCGGCCTGCAGACGTCCGTCCTGCACCCGGCCGCCGCCGGACTCCCCGCCGACCGCGTCAGCATCGGCTACAACGGCCTCGACCAGGCACAGCAGTCCGCGGTCAACGGCCGGGCCTTCCTCACCAACTCCGAGTTCACACCGCTCGGCGACCTCCTGCGGACCTACGTCGGCGACGCGGGCAAGCAGATCGTCTCCAGCTTCGAATTCGACGAGCAGACCCGCCGACCCACCCGCTCCTACGTCACCCAGCAGACCGGCACCACCGGCTACAGCCAGATCAGCGACGCCAGCTTCCAGTACGATCCAGCCGGCAACCTGCTGAAGGTCACCGACAAGCAGAACGGATCGGTCGGAGCGACCGACACCCAGTGCTACGCCTACGACTACCTGCGCCGGATGACCGACGCATGGTCGGCGACCGACGACTGCGCCCTCAAGCCGGGCGCCGCCGGACCGGGCTCCGCACCCAAGGTCGGGGGCCCGGACGCCTACTGGCACTCCTACACCTTCGACGCGGTGGGCAACCGCACCTCGGAGACCAAGCACGACCCCGCCGGTGACCTGACCAAGAACGTCACCCGCACTCACGCCTACGCCACCGGCGGACCGGCGAAGAAGCAGCTGCTCAAGGTCGACACGAAGGGGCCCGAGGGCACCCGCACCGAGAGCTACGCCTACGACGCGTCCGGCAACACCGTTCAGCGCACCGTCTTCGGCGACACCCAGACGCTCGACTGGGACGTCGAGGGCCGCCTGAAGAAGGTGACCGGCAAGGCGGGTACACCGGAGGCGAAGGACACCGAGTTCCTCTACGACGCCCAGGGCAACCGGCTCATCCGCCGCGACCCCACCGGCACCACGCTCTACCTGCCGGGCACCGAGATCCACGTGGCCAAGGCCACCGGGGCGGTGAAGGGCACGCGCTACTACGCCGGCCCGAACGGCGCCGCGATGACGCGCATCGCCGAGGGCGGGAAGGTCACGACCTCCTACCAGATCAGCGACACCAACGGCACCGCGACGACCTCGGTCGACGCCGCCACCCAGCAGGTCACCCGACGCAAGTTCACCCCGTTCGGCGAGGTCCGCGGCCAGAAGCCGTCCCTGTGGCCCGGCGAGAAGGGCTTCGCCGGCGGCACGGTCGACGACTCCACCGGCCTGATCCATCTCGGAGCGCGCGAGTACGACCCGGCCATCGGCCGGTTCATCTCGGTCGACCCGCTGATGAACCCGGCCGAGTCGCAGACCATGAACCCGTACGCGTACGCCCTGAACAACCCGGTCACGTTCCAGGACTACTCCGGCCTGGCCGGAATGATCATCATCACCGGCCCGGACGACCCCCGGTACGAGCAGGCCAGGAACGTCGAACGCAACGCTTCCCACCTCTTCGGCGGAGGAGGCGCCCCGGCGCCGTCCAAGCCCAAGACCACCGTTTCGGCGCAGGACGTGGAGCGGGCGAAGAAGCTCAAGGCGCAGAGCAAGGCCGACATCGCCCTGTCCATCGCCAAGGAGGTCTTCAAGGGCATCACCGGCTACGACGACATCGCCGACTGCATCGGAGGCAACCTCAAGACCTGCGGCTGGCTCCTCGCGGAACAAGCCCTCGGCATCCTCGGCAAGGGCAAGCGCTTCGCAGAGGCCCTGTACCGCGCCGGCAAGATGTTCAAGCGGTGGGCGGACGACGTCGTCTGGGCCACCAAGACGCTCGGCAGAGCGGACGACGAGGCCAAGGCGATGGCGAAGTACAACGACGACCTCGCCGCCTGGCAACGCCAAGCCGACGCCGACGCCTCAGCAGCCAGAAAGGCCGACGAGGTAGAAGCACCCGCCTCAAGGAGCACCGACTCAGGCGGCAGCGGTGGCGACCTGGACGCCCCTGCGACGTCCTGCAAGACTCGCAACAGCTTCACCTCCGACACACCGGTGCTGATGGCCGACGGCTCGACGAAGGCCGTCCAAGACGTCAAGACCGGTGACAAGGTCCTGGCCACCGACCCCGAATCCGGCGAAACCGCGGTGAAGGAAGTCGCGGCAACCATCGTCGGCCAGGGCGAAAAGAACCTCGTCGAGGTCACCATCGACCTTGACGGCCCCGACGGCGAAGCCACGGCCAAGATCACGGCCACCGACGGCCACCCGTTCTGGGTCCCCGAACTCCACAAGTGGGTCAAGGCAACCGACCTCGCCACGGGCGACTGGCTCCAGACCGGCGCCGGCACGCGTGTCCAGGTGACCGCCGTCAAGCGCTGGACGCAACAGGCGACCGTCTACAACCTGACGGTCACCGGCATCCACACGTACTATGTGCTGGCGGGGGCTACGCCGGTCCTGGTTCACAACTGTGGCCCAGGGGTTGCGACTGAAGACGATGCAATGCTCGCACTTGGCCGTGCGGAAGAATTGCAGGCCTCGCGTAATGACTACTTCATGGCGGACGTGAAGGGCACTACAGCAGTAATCGGTGTCTTTAATTCCAAAACGAAGGCGTTCACCACCCGCATTGGAATCAATGGAGGTGGTGCTATGCCGTCCGGCTGGACGTTGCGGCCGGGGGAGGAGTTCGTGCAGGCTGCCGGGCATGCAGAGGAAGGGATTCTCAACAGTTTGGGACCCAACGAGCATGCCGTGTTTGGTGCGGCATCAAGAAACTTCTGCGTTTCCATCTGTTTGCCCATGCTGAATACTCGGGGGATAACAGTGGGAGGTGCGGGGATACGTGGTCATGCCGCACAGAACTCGCCATTCACGATCTTCTGGGCCACTGGAGGCTAGACGGATATGGAGATTTCGCCGGAACTGCAGGCAATCTCGAATGCATCGGAATCTGAACTGGTGCTGATTTGCGCCGCAGCAGCGGAGCGGGGTGCTGGCTTCTGTCGATCCCTAGGCCGGTCGGAGCAGTCCGAGTGGGTCGACGCATCGCTCGGTCTCGTCTGGGCGGCAGCTGTTGGAGATTCCGTGCAGGATGAGTGCGCCGAGGCGCTGGATGAGCTAGAGCTGGAATCTCAGGACGGCGAGGATGATTCCTCTCAGCCTGAGTTCTACGTGGCTCAATCCATGGCGCTGGTCGGCAACGCTCTCGCGGTTTCAATGAGGCCATCCGCCGTAAAGGCCGAGATGGCTATCAACACCGTCAGGTCACTGCTCTCCATGCTCGACTTCAAGGTGGGTGGAGAGAAGCCTGTGGTCGTCAGATATGGCGACCCCTCCCCTCCAGTGGGACCTCTTGTTCAAATGGAGATCGACGCAGAGCGTGAAGTAATTGACGTTCTTGCTCGTGAGGCGACAGCTTCTGACCAGGAAGCACCTCGCGCCTCGGTTGTGAACCGAATCCAGGCATCATCGACCGGCTTCAGTGCGAGACTGGCGCCTTCCATCGAAGAGGTTGCCGCGCTTAGCAACTGGGAACTCTAGCGGCATAGCGAACCGTCAGAGCCCCGCCAGCATGCACGCTGGCGGGGCTTTGACGGCAACGCTGACGGCAACGTCAGCGGATGACCGTTGCAGCAGGTGGGGCGTCAGGTCGTCGTCGGTCGGGCCGAGGGCGTGGCCAAGGGTGTCGATGGCTTGGCGTTGGAGGCGGAGTCGGACGTGGGCGTAGACGCCGGCGGTGACGCCGATGTGGGCGTGGCCGAGGAGTTCCTTGATGACGACGAGGTCGACGCCTTGTTCCATGAGCAGGGTGGCGGTCGAGTGGCGTAGGTCGTGGAAGCGGATGCGTCGGAGTCCGGCCCGGTCGAAGAAGCTGCGGAAGCGTCGGGTGAGGTTGGCCGGGTCGAGAGGGCGGCGCCTTGCGCCTGGACCCGGAGCCGACGCCGGTCGAAGGCTGCGCGGGCTGTGCCGAGCTGGCCAACGTACGTGACCGGGCCCGTGTCGTCGGCGATATGACCACCGTCAGCGACTGCAACGTCTACATGCGACGCCATCCGGAGGGCCACCAGTGAGCCCCCGCGCCGTCTACCGGCACGTCGCTCACAGCATCCGCCATGCACCCGAAGGCGGCATCACCTACGAGGCGTTCTGCGCCGCTGCAACCTGCGGAGCCGAATCCGGACCCCACTCCGAGCAGGAAGCCGCACAGGACTGGGCACTCCGCCACACCGGACGCACCGGTCACGACCTCTTCAGGCGCGTCTTCACCGACCACGCCAAGGTCACCCGAGCCGAGTAGAACCACCACCGCCAGCCGGAACAGCACCCACAACCCGCAGACAGTCGCACCAGGCCGGCAGCCCAGCCGGACGCTCGGCCACCGACCACGGCGTACCGCCGAAGCGGGATGCGTCCAAACTCTCTCTACGTCTTCAAGGCGACCCGCTGACGCGGGTCGCGCGCGGCACGGCCGCCCACCCGGCCCGCTCTCGGCTCCGCCACCGCGGGCCGGCCAGCGACCAGGCCGCGCAGAAACGCGTAGCGGACCACCGGAAGCGCGGAGCAGGCCGGACACGCCAGCCCAGCGAACGCCAGGCCGACGGGGAGGCGACGGCAGGGAGTTGGCCGGGACGGAGGCCCGGAAGTGGGGCCGGTCGGCTCCGTGGGCTTTACCCACCTCCCCGGGCCGGTGCCCGCGTCGGGCAAGGCCGGGGGGGCCACTCGTTCAAATTCCGGGCAGGTCCAAAGCCTGCCCGAGTTGCCGGGCCAGCGTACGGCCCCCTGACCATGCCCGACCCCAACCCGGGCAGGACACCGGCCAAAGCCCACTCCACCGACCTCACGCGCGCAGCCGTCTGACGGCAACGCCGACGGCAACACAGGCGCACAGCACGGCACTTCCGCGCACACCCACGGACAGGCCGGAATTCGCTGACCAGCGAAAATGCAGGTGACGCCTACCCGGCGAGCACACGTACTATGTGCTCGCGGGTGCCACTCCGGTGCTTGTGCACAATTGCGGTGGCGGCACCACGGTCTATCGGGGAGTTGCGGAAGTGAGCGGCGAGACCGGGGGCCCCAACCCCGCCTTTGATGATGCGGTGGAAGGAATTGCAAGGCCGCGGGGCGGGGACTCGACGCCTGAGATGCACCATCTCGGTATGACCGATAGTGACTACACCAGCTGGACCACTAGTCCCGCTGCCGCTATTCGAGCGGCTACCCGAGGTGGAGGTAGTGGAGTTGTCATTAGAGCCACCATCCCCAGCGGACGTTTCCACGTCCATGTAAACGATCAGCCATGGGTGGAGGATGACCTTCGTGGTGAGGCTGAAGTGATCATCCAAGGGGTCATGCAAGGTCGAGCCAGGGCGGCATGGCCCGGTGCGCGACTAGAGGATCTCGGGTTCTGATAATTAAGCTCTGGTGGGCGGTACCTGCGGGTACCGCCCACCAGCGTTCTCAATGGAGTCATCTTGGCGAGTTTGCAAGAAGTGCCCACTTCGAAGATTGTGGAGCTACTTCGAAGGGCCAAATGTCAGTCGTTGGTTTTGCTGCCGCCTCCCGTTGTGTCGGAAATCCTTGAGGAGGTATCCGGTTTGATCCGCGTTGGAATTGGGCCGAGGTCCACACTTCGAGGCACGTATCGAGACCGGTATTCCACACTGGATGAGTTCCGGAAGAATAGATTTGGATGGCGGGACTTCTTTGCAGTTCTCGACGAGGATGGCCCTCCGGTTGGCCTATTCACCGTCCAGGGGGGCGGGTGGAGCTTGATCGCTCTTACCGACGAAGGTGTGGAGGGTGTTCTCGCGGCTTTGGTGGCGCCACCTCAGTCCTTTGAATGGCCAAAGGGTGCGGAACGTGCCTGACAGGCTCCAGTCCCGATGACGGCAATGCTGACGGCAACGTCAGCGGACGACGGCTGCGTCTGGTGGGGCGTCGTTGCCGTCGATGGCTTCGCCGAGTGCGTTGCTGAGGGTGTCGATGGCTTGGCGTTGGAGTCGGAGTCGTACGTGGGCGTAGACGCCGGCGGTGACGCCGATGTGTGCGTGGCCGAGGAGTTCCTTGATCACGACGAGCTCGACGCCTTGTTCCAGAATCAGGGTCGCGGTCGAGTGGCGGAGGTCATGGAAGCGGATGCGTCGGAGTCCGGCCCGGTTGAGGAAGCTGCGGAAGCGGCGGGTGAGGTTGGCAGGGTCGAGAGGCCGTCCAATGCGCCCAAACTTTCTCTACGTCTTCAAGGCGACCCGCTGACGCGGGTCGCGCGCGGCACGGCCGCCCACCCGGCCCGCTCTCGGCTCCGCCACCGCGGGCCGGCCAGCGACCAGGCCGCGCAGAAACAGCGCAGCGGACGACAGGAAGCGCGGAGGAAGCCGGACGTGCCCGCGCGGCGAGCGCCAGGCCGACGGCGAGGTGACGACGGGTAGTTGGCCGGGGCGAAGGCCCGGAGGTGGGGCCGGTCGGCTCCACAGGATCACGACCTGCCCGAGTTGCCGGGCCAGCGTACGGCCCCCTGACCATGCCCGACCCCAACCCGGGCAGGACACCGGCCAAAGCCCACTCCACCGACCTCACGCGCGCAGCCGTCTGACGGCAACGCCGACGGCAACACAGGCGCACACGAGGAGACTTCCACGCACATCCACGGACTGGCCGAATTGCGCTGACCTGCAAAAACGCAGATGACGGCACCTCAGCCAGCACACGTACTATGTGCTGGCAGGCGCCACCCCGGTCCTCGTCCACAACTGCAACGGCGCGGCTAAGGCCGCCGAGTCCGTGCAGGGCCCAGGCGACACGGTCGATCTCTACCGTGCCGTGGGGGTGAGGGAATTCGAGGGCGTCATGAAGACGGGCGGATTTCACCCCGGAGGCCCCAGCCTCGAAGGTCGACAATTTGCATTGACGCAGAATCAGGCGCTTGGCTACGCCAATTGGGACAAGAGTAAGGTTGCGATTCTGAAGGTCACCGTCGACCGGAGTTCTTTGGGCCGCTTTGACTTCTCCCGGGACATCGATGTGTCAATCTTCCGGAACGGAGTGATCACCGTGCAACCAGGTGCTCAGAGCGACATATTCCATGACGCCCTCAAGGGATCGAACATGTTCTTTAGCGGAATGTGAGGGTGAGCTTTGTGCGAGCGCGAGTGAGATTCCTCCTGACGGCCGAAGGGGGGGCGGAGGACTTCGGCGCTGAGTGGGATCCGCCCCCAGTTGAAGGTCGGAGAGCGCTTTACCAGTTGCGTCGTGCAGTCCACCACCGAGGAAGAGGTATTCCATTTGGGTCAGGACTGCGAGGTTGAGCTGGAGCTTGTTTTCCAGGATGAATATCAGGGTTTGCTAAATTCTTGCGACCGGATTGAGCTTTTCGACGGAAGCAGGTTGATCGCTATCGGTCAGTGGATCGATGATGGTGAACCTGGAGATCGAGGTCGCATCTAGCAGTATTGGAGCCCTCTGAGGATCCCCCAGTTCCCCTGTGAGGGGTCCGGGGGCGCCGCAATCCCCTTCCAGAAATATTCTCTGGAAGGGGATTGGCGTTTTTCTGGCGAGGATTTGCATGACTTCACCGCTGTCTCGCTGGTGAACCTGCCCAGGTCCTCCACCTCAACCACCAGCGCCCCGGGCGGCGGCTCGCCGGCAGGCGCAGAGATGTGGACGACCTGCCTGCTTATACCCCGCATCTGAAGGGCACGGTGGAGGGCTTGAACCGGGCGGTGGAGTCGATGTTCTTCGCCTCGTTGCCCGGCTACTGAGGTTGAACTCGTGATGTCGTGCGGTTGCTCAGGCGGGTCTGATGGCCAGGCCGGTCTAGGCAGCCGTCTATGAGGTGGCTGCGGTACTGGATGTGCCGTAGGCCGCGTCGTATGCGTTGGATGAGGTGTTCGGGGGTGCTGAAGGCGACGTTGGAGAGCCAGCCGCGTCGCAGGAGGGACCAGATCCCTTCGACGGGGTTGAGGTCGGGTGCGTAGGGCGGCAGGTAGTGGATGGTCAGCCAGTCCTGGGCTGCCGCCCATTCCCGCAGGTCAGCGGCTTTGTGGACGTTGAGGTTGTCCCAGACGAGCACGATCGGGCCGTCGAGCTGCTGATGGGCGGCGGTCAGCAGGTCCCGGTAGTCGCGCCAGGAGAAGCTCTTACGCCCGTCACGCTGGCCATCGTCCCGGCGCGGCCGGTAGATCAGCCTTGAGCGTTGACCGGGCTTGTAGCAGGTCAGCGCGGCAATCGATATCCGCCTGCGGGAACAGCCGCGGACCCGCACCACCGGGGTCCGGCCGCGCTGGGACCAAGTCTTCGCCTGCGGCGGCGTCATGGAGAAACCGGCCTCGTCCTCGAAGACCAGCCAGGCTCCACGGGCCGCCGCGAGCCTTCCGCGCAGGGCCACACCACCTTCACCCATCCAGCCACCGCGTCGTCGTCACGTTCCACGGCGCGTCGGGCCGGGACCTGGCAGGACCAGCCGTTACGCACCAGGAGCTTGCGCACGCCTGGATCGTGTAGGTCAGGTGGAAGCGCCGGCCGATCACCGTCTTGATTCGCGCGAGCGTCCAGCGCTGGTCCTCCCAGCCGTGCGCGGCCGGACCCTTGGCCAGCTCCGCCTCCAACTGCGCTTCTGGCTGAGCCTGGGCAGCGACGCTGGCCCTTGAGACCGCAGAGCCCGCGGACCGCCCTCGTTCCACGCCTGCCGCCACCGCTGCACCGACCGGACACGGACCCTCAGGTCCTTCGCGATCACAGCGCTCGCCCAGGAACTGGGCCGACCTCTTACCCATGACCACTGCTCCGTCCGCCACCGGGCAACGGCCTGCTCGTCCCGCTCGACCGCCCGGTGCACCGGGACCTGCGATGACCAGCCCAGCCGGTGCAGCAGATACGACACCCCACGCGGGGTGTAGCGGTAGCCGAACAGGCGATGGATCAGCTCCGCGGCCCTCGCCAGGGTCCACCGTTGATCCTCGCTCCAGCCGTGTGCCGCCGGTCCCGCCTCCAGTTCGGCCTGCAACTGCTCCGCCTGGACATAGCCGAGCCGGCACGGAAAGCCGCCGGCCCCCTTGGAAGCCAGGGCCGTACTGCCGCCCTCACGCCAGACGGCGTGCCAGGCGTAGGCCGACTTCCGTGACACCCGCAGCGGTCAGACCGCCGCCATCCGCGTACCTCATGACGAGGATGTAGCACCGTCAACGTCCGCTGTCACCCCACCCTTTCAACCTCAGAGGCAACGTCAGCGGACGAGGGCGGCAGTCGAGTGGCGGAGGTCGTGGAAGCGGATGCGGCGGGGATCGGCCTTGCGGAGGAGCGTGGTGAAGGCGCGGGTGAGGTTGGTTGGGTCGAGCGATCCGCCCTGCGCAGTGGTGAAGACGTGCTCGTGGGCTGTCAAGCGGTGCCTTCTGCCTCGCGCTCACGCTGCTGCTGTTCGTGGTGGCGCTTCAGCGACTGGACGCAGCGGTCAGGGAGAGCGATGCAGCGCTCGGAGGCCCGGGTCTTGGTACGCAATGTGGTGTGCCCGCCTGCGCTGCTGCGCTGGAGTGTGCGGCGGATGGCGGCGGCACCGGCGTCGAGGTTGAGTCAGGGTAAGTACCACACCCGAGCCCTCCTCTGCCTCGCCAGACGGCGAGCCGACGTCCTCCTCGCGATGCTCCGCGACGGCACCTTCTACGAACTACGTCCAGCAGTCGCATGAGAGGCAGGAGGCCTGACGAGCGGCTACCGGCTCTGCCCGGCGCCGGGCACGTGATCGGCCACGTCGTAGTTGCCGATCAGATCGGCAAGATCGCGGGGGCTCATGCCCTTCGCGTTCTGGTGCTCGGGATCGGCTCCGGCTTCCAGCAGCATCCGGAGCGTTGCCGGATCACCTCGGTAGGTGAACCTCGACCTGCAGGGATCCACGCCGCACGGGGTGCTGCTGCCGATCCACTGGGGCACCTTCAACCTCGCCTTCCACCCCTGGGCGGAGCCGGCCGAGTGGACCGCGGACGCCGCCGGAGCGGCGGGCCAGAAGATCGCCCTCCCGCGTCCGGGCGAGCCCTTCGAACCGGCCGGGACGCTGCCCGTGGAGCCTTGGTGGCGTCCGATCTCCTCTCCGATCGCCCACCCGTGGCGCCGCCCCGCGTCGGCGGACGGTGCTTCGCACGACGCCCGGGCCGCAGACCTGGACCTCGCCGGCGACCGGTGACGCTCGGCGGGCCGGATCCCGGGGCGGCTCACGCGTCGCCGGGCCGGGGCTGAGTACCCGTACTCATGCGCCACCGGTGAGCGGCCCACCAGGCTGGGGCCATGACCGACGCATCCGCTGCACCGCCCGCACGGCCACGGCCCCCTTGGCGCCCGTGGTCCCGGCGGAAGTCCACGGGCGCGGACGTCGCTCTCGGCGTCCTCCTCCTGCTCGTCGAGGTCGCCGTGGCCGTGCTGCACGGCTTCGGGACCGGCATGGAGGTCTGGGCCGCCCAGGGGGAGGCCGAGCGGATCGAGGCGGCAGAGCTCGCGGAGCTCACCTGGCTGTCGTACCACCTGGTCGTCGTCCTGGCCCTCGCCGCGGTCGCGGCCCTGTTCCGCGCACGCTGGACGGTGGTGTTCCAACTGCTCGCCGCCCTGGCCGTCGCGGCGCTGCTCGCGCTCGCGCAGCACGACGCGGACCGCCTCCACCCGGATCCGCCGCCGCGTCCGGGCCCCGAGTACGTGCCCTGCTACAGCGGCAGCGGCAGGTGCAACTGACCCGGCTGCACCGCACGACTTTCGACACCGTGCCTCACGCGACCGGGAGCCGGGACCGCGGCGCGGTCCTCGCCGCACCGGCGGCGCGCCGGTGGCCGCGGTCGTTGCGCCCGTGGGCAAGAAGGGGTGCGCTGCGCGGCAAACGGGGGTGCCGGGGGCGGCCTAGCGTGGCGGAGTCCGTTGAGAGACATTCCGAAACGAGGTACCAGCACATGCCGTTCATCACCGTGGGCCAGGAGAACACCACCGCCGTCGATCTCTACTACGAGGACCACGGCACCGGTCAGCCGGTCGTGCTCATCCACGGCTTCCCGCTCGACGGCCACTCCTGGGAGCGCCAGACCGCCGCGCTGCTGGACGCCGGGTACCGCGTGATCACGTACGACCGCCGCGGGTTCGGCCGGTCCTCGCAGCCGACGGCCGGCTACGACTACGACACCTTCGCCGCGGACCTGAACACCGTGATGGAGACGCTCGACCTGAACGACGCCGTCCTGGTCGGTTTCTCCATGGGCACCGGCGAGGTCGCCCGCTACGTGTCCGCCTACGGCTCGGCCCGCGTCGCCAAGGTCGCCTTCCTGGCCTCGCTGGAGCCCTGCCTGCTCAAGAGCGACGACAACCCGGACGGCGTGGCCCCCAAGGAGTTCTTCGACGGCGTCGTCGCCGCCGTCAAGGCCGACCGGTACGCCTACTACAGCGCCTTCTTCCACGACTTCTACAACCTCGACGAGAACCTGGGCACCCGGATCAGCGAGGAGGCGGTCCGCAACAGCTGGAACACCGCGGCCCGCGGCGGCTTCTTCGCCGCGTCCGCCGCGCCGTCGACCTGGTACACCGACTTCCGGGCCGACATTCCCGCCGTCGACGTGCCCGCCCTGATCCTCCACGGCACCGCCGACCGCATCCTGCCGGCCGAGGGCACCGCGCGCCCCTTCCACAAGGCGCTGCCCTCCGCCGACTACGTCGAGATCGAGGGCGCCCCGCACGGCCTGCTGTGGACCCACGCGGAAGAGGTCAACGAGGCTCTCCTGGCCTTCCTGCGGAAGTGACCCGCAGCGGCCCCTCGCCCCTCGAACGAGAGGCACGGGCCCGCCCACTCCCACTGCCCGTCCGGTCGTCCGGGCGGGCAGTGCCCGTTTCTGTCGCCCGGTTCCGGCCCCGGCGGCGCCGGGCGCTGAGAGGCAACACCTCCTGCGCTCAGAAGCATGAGGACCGCCCGAGGAACGCCTACCGTTCGGGGAACGGCACCGATGTACTAGTAAAGAGGCATATATGCAGTTCGGAGTCTTCTCCGTGGGGGACGTGACCCCCGACCCGACGACCGGGCGCACCCCTTCCGAGGGGGAGCGCATCAAGGCGATGATCGCGATCGCCGTGAAGGCGGAGGAGGTGGGTCTGGACGTGTTCGCGACCGGGGAGCACCACAATCCGCCGTTCGTGCCGTCCTCGCCCACCACGATGCTCGGCCACATCGCCGCACGGACCGAGAAGCTGATCCTGTCCACCGCCACGACGCTCATCACCACCAACGACCCGGTGAAGATCGCCGAGGACTACGCGATGCTCCAGCACGTGGCCGACGGCCGTGTGGACCTGATGATGGGGCGCGGTAACACCGGTCCCGTCTACCCGTGGTTCGGCCAGGACATCCGGCAGGGCATCGACCTCGCCAAGGAGAACTACGCGCTGCTGCGCCGGCTGTGGCGTGAGGACGTGGTGGACTGGGAGGGCAGGTTCCGCACCCCGCTGCAGGGATTCACGTCCACGCCGCGCCCGCTGGACGGCGTCCCGCCGTTCGTGTGGCACGGTTCCATCCGCTCCCCGGAGATCGCCGAGCAGGCCGCCTTCTACGGTGACGGGTTCTTCCACAACAACATCTTCTGGCCGGCCGACCACACCCGGCGGATGGTCCAGCTGTACCGGCGGCGGTACGCGGTCCACGGCCACGGCCGGCCGGAGGACGCCATCGTCGGACTCGGAGGCCAGGTGTTCATGAGGAAGAACTCCCAGGACGCCGTCCGCGAGTTCCGCCCGTACTTCGACAACGCCCCGGTGTACGGGCACGGTCCGTCGCTGGAGGAGTTCACCGAGCAGACCCCGCTGACGGTCGGTTCGCCCCAGCAGGTGATCGAGCGGACGCTGTCCTTCCGGGAGACGGTCGGCGACTACCAGCGGCAGCTGTTCCTGATGGACCACGCCGGCCTGCCGCTGAAGACCGTCCTGGAACAGCTCGACATCCTCGGCGAGGAAGTGGTGCCCGTGCTGCGCAAGGAGTTCGCCGTCGGCCGCCCGGCCGACGTGCCGGACGCCCCCACGCATGCGTCCCTGCGGGCCGCGAAGGGAGGAACCGGCGCATGAAACTGGTCGCCGTCTCCGCGGGGCTGAGCACCCCCTCCTCCACGCGCCTGCTCGCCGACCGCCTCGCCGAGGCCGCCCGCGAGGAGCTCGGGAACCGGGGCCGCGCGGTCGACGTACAGGTCGTCGAACTCCGGGAACTCGCCCTCGCCGTCGCCCACCACTTCGTGACCGGCTTTCCCGGTCCGCCCCTCGCCGCAGCCGTCGACGCGGTCACCCGGGCGGACGGCCTGATCGCCGTGACCCCCGTCTTCACCGCCTCCTACAGCGGGCTGTTCAAGTCCTTCTTCGACCTGATCGACCCCGACGCCCTGACGGGCAAGCCGGTCCTCCTCGCGGCGACCGGCGGGA
Source organism: Streptomyces antimicrobicus (assembly GCF_020532625.1). Taxonomy (GTDB): domain Bacteria; phylum Actinomycetota; class Actinomycetes; order Streptomycetales; family Streptomycetaceae; genus Streptomyces; species Streptomyces antimicrobicus. The sequence goes on from NZ_JAJAUY010000021.1 coordinate 33,253, forward strand.
CGGCCCGCCATTCCCTGGTCCTGGACCACGCCCTGCGCCCGCTCTTCGCCTACCTGCGGGCGGCCGCGGTACCCACCGCGGTGTACGCGGCCTCCGAGGACTGGGGATCGGGCGGCGACGCGTACACCGAGGGCCTGCCCGGTCGGGTACGGAGGGCGGCCGCCGAGCTCGCCGCGCTGATGGCCGCCCGCCCGGCCGGGGAGGCGCCCGAGGACGAGGTCACCGCCCTCGAACGCCGGCTCTCCGACCTTCGGTTCGACTGACGTCCCGCAGACCGTCGGCCGTGGTGGTCGACGCGGTCGTGGACGGCCCGGCGGGCACCGGGGACAGCGGGTCGCGGGCGGTGTGCAGGGCGCGCCACTCACGAGGGGGGACACCGTAGGCGGCGCGGAAGATCCGGCTGAAATGGGCGGGGCTGCTGAATCCCCACCGATGGGCGACCGCCGACACACTGGCGGTCGCCCTGCCGCGGTGGGCCAGCTCCCGGCTGCATTCCTCCAGACGCCGTCGCTGGACGAGCCGGCAGACGGTGGTCCCCTCACCTTCGAACAGCTTGTGGAGGTAGCGCACCGACATGCCGTGTGCCCGAGCGATGCTCTCCGGCGACAGGTCCGGGTCGCCCAGGTTGCGGTCGATGTGCTCACGCACGCGCAGCAGCAGGGCACCGGAAGCGGTGTCCGGACGGGCGCCGTCCGGACGCGTCCGCTCGGCGATCAGCGTGCTGAGCAGATCGACGAAATCACCGGCCAGTCTGTGCGCGATGACGGGAGGCCGGGCGCCGGACAGGGAGGCCAACGCGGACAGGAAGAGACAGAGCATCCCCCCGACGCCACCGCTCGTGCGGATGGCGTCGCCGGCGATCCGACGCAGGTCGCTGTCGGACACGGGCAAGGTGTGGCGGGGGAGCTGGAAGACGTGCGTGGTGAAACGCCGGGGGTAGTCGATGGAGTACGGTCTGCCCGTCTCGTACACCACCAGGTCCCCCTCGCCCACCTCCGTGGTCCGGCCGCCCTGCGCGAAGGTGGCCGTGCCGGACATCTGGACTGCCACCGCCACCAGCGCTTCGCAGGACGGGGTGATGAGCGCCGGGGTACGGCTGACGGACTTCGCGTCGGCCTCCACGGTCGAGACCTGGAGGTACCCGAGGCGACGGGTGGTGATCCTGCCGTCGAAGGGGCCGGTCCCCCGCGGTGACACCGCCATCGGCACCAGCGTTCTGCTCACCACCTCGTTCCAGTACGTCACCTTCTGCTGCTCGGGGACGGAGTCGGTCGTCAGCATCACGTTCAAGGCGGCCTCCACTCAGGGACGGGTCTGTTCAGGGCTGAGGGCGGAGGGCGAGGCGGCGAAAAGGGGAGTGCCTCTGCGGACGGAAGGACCGGAGCCGGCCGTACCGTGCTGCCGCTCAGGCAGGCGGCCGTCGCCTCGGGACAGGCCGGTGCAAGGCCTGTGCACCGGCTCTGACCTGCGGGTTCTCGCTCTCTGAGAACAGCCAAACATCCCGTGGGCGGCGGTCCCAGGCACAACAGAGGCAGAAATTCCTGCCGGCCGGCCGGCATGCCGCGGCGGGCGGCGGGCGGACCCGGAGGTGCGGACGGCCCACTCCGGTCGCATAGGCTGATCAGTTGATCATGCAGTGCGTGAGTCTGTAGGAATATCCAAGGGGAGTGGTCGTGGTCGAGCGGACCGGGGGCCGGCATGGGAGCTGACCGGAGCACCGTGGACCGCTCCCTCGCCGCTACGGGGCTGATCGGGCGGCAGGCAGAGCTCACCCGCGTACTCGACACCGTCGACGAGGGATGGAACCGGCCGCGGACGCTGCTGCTCCTCGGTGAGGCGGGCGCGGGCAAGTCGAGGCTGCTGTCGATCGCCGCCGACCACGCGCGGGACCGCGGGGCGCTCGTCCTGGCGGCCCAGGGCGCCGAGGCCGAGTCCCGGCATTCCTTCGCGTCCTTGCACCTGCTCCTCCTCCCGGTCCTGTCCGACCTCGGCGGGCTGCCGGACCACCTGCGCAACGCCCTGGAGGCCGCGTTCGGGATGGCCCCCGCACAGGGCCCCGTCGATCCGATGCCGCTGCGCATGGCGGTCCTGACGCTGCTGACGGACATCGCCCGCGGGCAGCGCCTCCTGATCGCCGTGGACGACGTCCAGCACGTCGACCGGGACTCCCTCGACGTCCTGGACTTCGTGGTGCGCCGCATCACGGCCAGGGGCGTCCCGGTCCTGCTGGCGGCGCGCGGGCTGACGCCCCCGGACGGGGTCCCGGCAGACGCGCCCGCCCTGCCGCTCGATCCGCTGCCGCCGCAGGCCGCGGCCGAACTCCTCGACGCGCAACCGCATCCGCCGACCGGCCGGACCCGCATGGAGGTGCTGCGGCAGGCCGAAGGCAATCCCCTGGCCGTCATCGAGCTGTGCCGCGCGGCCCGAGCCGACGGTGCGGGGGTGCTGCACGGCGGGGGCCGGCCGCGGACGGAACGGCTGCAAGAGCTGTACGCCGCCCGGCTGCGGAGCCTGCCGGAGACCACCCGGCGCCTGGTTCTCCACGCCGCCGCGTCGGAGCACGAGGACATCGCCACGGTCATGGCCGCCGCCGGAACGGGAACGGATCTCGCCGCCTGGGCCCCCGCCGAAGAGGCCGGTCTCCTCACGCTCGTGGACGGCCGGGTGGCCTTCCGGCACCCGCTGGTCCGCGCGGCGGCCTACCACGGAGCCCCCGCCCATCTGCGCCAGCGCGCCCACCGCGACCTGGCCTGCGCCCTCACCACCGATCCCGCCCGCCGGGCCTGGCACCTGGCCGCCGCCTGCCTGGGCGAGGACGAGGCCGTCGCCGCGGCGCTGGAGGACACCGCAGAACTCGCCGAGCGGCGCGGCGGCTTCTTCGCGGCGGGGCAGGCCCTCCAGCGCTCGGCCGAGTGCAGCCCGCGGGCCCAGGACCGGGCGCGGCGGTACGCCAAGGCGCTGCGCGCCGCGAACAACGCAGGCGACCCCGGGTGGGTCCGCGAGCTGTACGACAAGGTCAGCGGCCTGACGGACGACCGCGACGTGCTCGGCATGGTGGCCCAGGGCGCCGGTATGGCCCTGTCCCTGCTCGGCCACCAACGGCAGGGCTTCCAGGTGCTGATGAGTGCCCTGGAACCGGAGCCGCCGAAGGACCCCATGACGGTCCTGGCGCTGACCGCCATGCTCCACGCAGTCGCCTTCCAGTCGGGCCTGCCCGAGGTCAGGCGCCCCCTCGCCGCCCTCGTCGAGGCGATCGGACCCGACGGCGGTGACACCACCTACACCGAACTGGCGATGACCAGCACGGCCGACCGGGTCCGGGCCGGAACCCTCGCCGGGGCCGATCCGACCCGCGCTCCCGAGCTGCTGCGGCAGCAGCTCGACCGGTGGCCGACCGCCTCCGGCCCCACCGCCCAGGTCGGGGACATGATCCTGGTGCTCGCCCTCGGCGGACTGGCCTGGTACGCGGACGAGTCGGACCTGTGCGTGGAGTCCTACCAGCGCGCGTACGCGGTGCTCACCGCGTACGGCTCCGTGGGACCCACCAGGGTCTCACGCGCGGCGCTGGCCTCGGCGCTGATGGACACCGGGCGGTGGACGCAGGCCGAGGAGCAGCTGGAGGAGGCCGCCACCTTGGCGGCCGTCCACAAGCTGCGGCACCTGGAGATCGACATCGCGGCGCTCCGGGTGACTCTGGACGCGCTGCGCGGCCTTCCTGCCGAGGTCCCGGCCGACCCCGCCTGGACCGCCGTCCCCCTGGCGGAGAACCGGGCCACTCACGCCCGCCTGCTGCGGGCCGCCGGCGCCGCCGCCGCCGCGCAGGGCGACTTCGAGGCGTCGTTCCGGCACATGCGGTCCCTGTTCACCGAGGACGGCACACCCCTGCACCACTTCCTCTCCCCGCGGTCCGTCGCCGACCTGGCCGCGGCCGCCCAGCGGACGGGGCGCCAGCAGGAGGCGGCGCGGATCGTCGAGGCGGTGCGCACCGCGGTGGGACCGCGGCCGACGGCGCGCATGAGGCTGCTGCTGCACCACGCGGACGCGCTGGTCGGCGACCCCCTGGAGGCCGAGCACCACTTCCGGCTCGCCACCGTCGATCCGGCGGGCGAGCAGTGGCCCCTGGCCCGGGCGCAGGCCAGGCTCCACTACGCCCAGTGGCTGCGCAGGAAGCGGCGCCCCCTGGACGCCCGTCCCCTGCTGGCCATGGCGCTGGAAACGTTCACCCGGCTCGGCGCCGCGCGGCTCGCGCAGGAGGCACGCGTGGAGCTGCGGGCCAGCGGTGCGCCCACCGGGCCCGCGCAGGCCGGACCGCTGGCGGAGCTGACCGCCCAGCAGCGCCAGATCGTGCGACTGGCCGCCCAGGGGCTGCGCAACAAGGAGATCGCCGAGCAGCTGATGATCTCTCCCCGCACCGTCAGTTCCCACCTGTACCAGGTGTATCCGAAACTGGGCGTCAGCAACCGCAACCAGCTCAGTGGTCTCTTCCAGGACCTGTGAGGCCGCCGTGGTGAGGGATAGTGAGGGGGACGCGTGACCTTCGATCCCGCCCTGGACTCCGCCGGACGCGACCGGCCCGCCGTCGTCCTCGACCCTGTCGTGCAGCGGCTCGTCGACGCCTCGGCCGGCCCGCCGTACCTGCACCAGCTCGGTCCCGAGGACGGCCGGCAGGCCCTGCTGGAGATGCAGGGGCACCGGTGGGACGACTTCGACGTGCCGGCCGAGTTCCACGTGGCGCCCGTGGGCCCCTCCGGGACCGTCGGCTTCTGGCTCTTCCGGCCGAAGGGTCCCGCCGGCCCGCTCCCCGCGGTCCTCTACCTGCACGGTGGCCGCTGGATGCTCGGTGACGGCCGGACCCATGCCCGGCTGATCGGTGAGCTGGCGGCCGTCAGCGGCGCGGTCTTCGTCGTACCGGAGTACACCCGTACTCCGGAGGCCCGCTACCCGGTCGCGCTGGAAGAGTCGTACGCGGTCCTGACCTGGGTGACCGAGCACGCGGCCGACCTGGCCGTGGACGACCGGCGGCTGGCGGTGGCCGGCGACTCCGCCGGAGCGACCATGGCCACGGCCCTCGCCATGATGGTCAAGCGGCGTGGCGGCCCGCGTCTGCACGCGCAGCTGCTCTACTACCCGATGACCGACCCGGACTGCGACACCCCGTCAGGGGAGCAGTTCGAGTTCGGCTACCTCACCCCGCGCGCGGTGGTCGAGTGGTACTGGCGGCAGTACGCCGACGAGGCCGACCTCGCCGAGGCCACGGCCGCGCCGCTGCGCGCCACCACCGCCGAGCTCGCCGGTCTGCCCCCGGCCATGGTGGTGTCGGCGGAGGCGGACGTCGTGCGGGACGAGGGCGAGCAGTACGCCGCCGCGCTGCGGCTGGCGGGAGTGCCGGTGGTCGCTGTGCGCCATCTGGGCACGGTCCACGACTTCGTCTCTTTGGACTCCCTGCGCGACAGCCCGCCCACCCGGGCCGCTGTCCGGCAGGGCGGTCGATTCCTCGGGGACGCCCTGGCCGGCTGACACGGCCGTGCCCGCCGGCCGGCCGGCCCGGCAGCGACCCACCGTCAGATGACTGATGCCTGTTCGAACACGCTCCTGCGAGAGTGCAGCGGCGGGGCCGCCCACGGCCGCACACCGTGCTTCCCGCCTCCACCGCCCTCTTTCCTCACAGGGAGAAGCTTCGATGAGCGTGCCTTCGGGACAGATCCGGGTCGTCTCCGAGCTGCCGGTCGCGGGGGACGACGGGTTCCTCCACCTGGGGAGGGTGCTCGGCGACTCGACCGCGACCACCCCGGACGGGGAGGAGGTCCGACTCGGGCCGGGTGACCTCGTCTTCTGCGATCCGGATCGGCCGCGCTCCCTGCGGTTCGCCGAGGAGTGCACGATGACGGTCCTCCGCCTGCCCCGCCGCCATCTGGCGCTGTCGCAGGAGGACCTGGACCGCGTCACGGGTATGACGGTACGGGGCGGCGAGGGCGTGGGAGCGCTGGTGTCGGACCTGTTGATCGTCCTGGCCACCGAGGCGGAGGCCCACGGCACCAGAATGATCGGGCAGTTGACGCGCAGCGCTGCGGACCTGCTCGTCGTGCTCGTCATGGAGATGCTCCAGGACGAGGCGGAGCAGGACGTCCCGACCGCGCAGTCCCCGGGCAGCGAGTTGCTCGACCGGATCAAGGCCTACATCGACCGGCACCTGACGGACCCGGAGCTGTCACCGCAGTCCGTGGCGCGGGCCCACCGCATCTCCGTGCGCTACCTGCACAAGCTGTTCCAACAGGAGGGCACCACACCGGGCCAGTGGGTGAAACGGCGCAGGCTCGACCGCTGCAAGCAGGAGCTGACCCGGACCCCGAACCGGAGGACGACGGTGGCGGCGGTGGCACACCGCTGGGGTTTCAGCAGCCCGGCGCACTTCAGCCGGACCTTCAAGGACGCCTACGGCATGTCTCCCAGCCAGTGGCAAGCGCTGGCCTCCCCGTAGGGGATCGCCCCGCTCGCGCGCCGAAGGGGCGGCGCCGACCTGCGGCGCCGCCCCTTCCGCAGCGGACTCGTCAGCCGGCGGATCGCGGCTGGGACGTTGCTCCTCCCGCCGAGGTCGTCCGGTGCAGCACCAGCCGGGTCAGCAGGCCGCTCGCCGGTCCCAGGACGAGCGCGGTCACGGACAGCCACACCGGCCAGGGGACGACGGCCAGCGCGTGGTCCGCTGACCACCGGCCCGGCCCGGTGAGGGCCAGAGCGGCGGAGGCGGTGACGAGGACCAGGGGGTACTCGTAGCCGTCGTTCTGGACCCAGAGCCCCTTGGGCCACTTCACCGTGCCGGCGACCGTCATGACCCCCATGGCGGCCATCGCCGCCACAGGCGTGAGCAGTCCGGCCGCCAGGAACAGGCCGGAACCGATCTGGCTGACTCCGGCGGTGAGCGCCGTCAGCCGGCCACCGCGGAATCCGTCCCCTCGGAATTCCTCGGTCCCCCCTGCCAGCCCCTTTCCTCCGAGGTGGAAGCTCACCTTCTGCACACCGTGCCCGGCGATGAGGAGTCCGACCACGAGCCGCAGGATCAAAAGTCCGGCGTCCATCATGTCCCTGCCTGTTCCCGACGTGTCCGTGGTGAGGGTCAGCCCGCGGCGTGGGCGCCGATGACGGCCTGCGCGTAGACCATGCCGAGGCCGTAGGCGCCGCCGTGCGCCTTGACCACGTCGCCGACCGCGGCGTACGTCTCGGTACGGGCCCAGTCGCGCTGGAGCTCCAGAAGCACCTGCACCCAGGTGACCGGGACCGCGCCGGCCTGGATCATGCGCTGCACGGCGTGCTCGTGCGCCTGCGGGCTGACGCCGCCGCAGGCGTCGGTGACGACGTAGACCTCGTAGCCCTGGGCGAGGGCGGAGAGGGCGGGCAGGACCACGCAGACCTCGGTCCACAGACCGGCGATGACGAGCTTCTCCCGGCCGGTGGCCTTGACCGCCTCGACGAAGTCCGCGTCCTCCCAGGCGTTCATGGTGCTGCGGTCGACGATCTTCTGGTCGGGGAAGACCTCGGCCAGCTGCGGCATGAGCGGACCGGAGAACGACTCGGCGGCCACGGTGCTCAGCACGACCGGCACGTCGAACGCCTTCGCGGCCTTCGCCAGGCCCACGGTGGAGTTGATGATGGCGGTGCGGTCACCGCTGCCGGTGCCGAAGAACATCTGCGGCTGGTGGTCGACGAAGAGCACCGCGCAGTTGTCCGGCGTGAGCAGGTCGGGGCCGGGGGCTGCGGTGACCTGGGCGATGTTGACCATGAGGAGGTGCCTTTCTCGAAAGGGCGACGACGCGGACCGCTGTCCGGCCGTGCTGGACCGTCCACTCGGACGGAGACTCGGGGATCGTGAAGGAGTGGCCGAAGGCCGAGGTTCTTGGAGGCTCAGAGGTCGAAGCAGGGGTCGAAGGGGGTGTTCACCGCAGCCGGGATCAGACCGCGGGCCGTGCGCCACCGGCGGTGCTGCTCCGACTCGGCGACGGCTTCGCCGAGCAGTTCCGCCTGACGGGCACCGGTGAGGGCCGTACGGCGGGAGGCCTGGTAGCCGCCGAAGCGCGCGACCGGGCTCCAGGACGGGACCGGCGGGAGTTCCTCGTCGAGCCCCTCGTACTCGGCGGCGGCGTAGACGACGCGGCCGCCCGTCACGGTCAGCAGCGATTCGATGCCGGCGATCTCCGACTCGGCCACGGTGAAGTAGTCGTCGGACAGCACCGCGAGGTCTGCGTAGCAGCCGGGCCTGAGGACGCCCTTGACCTCGTCCTCGCCGGTCAGCTTCGCGCCGGCGAGGGTGAACATCGCCAACGCCGTCTGCCGGTCGACGCGGTTGGCGGCCGGTCGCAGCGTCAGATCGCCGACGGAACGGCCACTGACGAGCCAGTGCAGGGCGACCCACGGGTTGTAGGTGGAGACCCGGGTGGCGTCGGTACCGGCGCCGACGGTCAGGCCGCGGTCCAGCATCGCCCGGATCGGTGGGGCGTCGGCGGCGGCCCCCGGCCCGTAGCGCCGCAGGAACGCCTCGCCCTGGAAGGACAGGCGGTTCTGCACGGACATCGCGCCGCCGAGGTCGGCGATGCGGTCGAGGCTGTGCGCGGAGACGGTCTCGGCGTGGTCGAACAGCCACCGGTTCCCGGCCGGGAAGAGCCCTTCCGCGGCGAGCTTCTCGAACACGCCGAGATCGCGGCGGATGGTCTCGTCATAGGTGGCGTGCAGCCGGAATCCCCATCCGTTCTCCATGAGGAGGCGGACCGCCTTCTCGAATTCCACCTCGTAGCCGGCGGAGAGTTCCGGTCGCGGCTGGGTGAAGTTCTCGAAGTCCGCGGCTGCCCAGGTGAGGTTCTCACCGGCACCGTTCAGGCGCAGCCACGCGTCGCCGTCCTCGGGACGGACCGTCCCGATCCAGCGAGCGAGATCGTCGATCTCCTGGCCCGGGGTCTGCGGAAAGAGATGGTAGGAGATGCGCAGCGACAACCGGCCTTCCTCGGCCAGCTCGACGACGGTCGCGTAGTTGTCGGGGAAGTTCTGGAAACCCCCCGCGGCGTCGATCGCCGACGTCAGCCCGAACCTGTTCAGCTCGCGCAGGAAATGGCGGGTGGAGGTCTTCCTGTCCTCGCCCTCCAGCACCGGAGCCTTGGCGAGGGTGGAGTAGAGGATCAGGGCGCTCGGCGACGCCAGCAGCATGCCGGTCGGTTCGCCGTCGCGGCCCCGCACGACCTGGCCGCCCTGCGGATCGGGGGTGTCCTTGGTGAAGCCGGCGGCCTTGAGCGCCGCCCGGTTCAGGACGGCGGACTGGTACAGGTGCAGGACGAACACGGGAGTGTCGGGGGCGGCCGCGTTCAACTCGGCGACGGTCGGCAGCCGTCGTTCGGCGAACTGCTCCGCCGACCATCCGCCGACGACACGGACCCACTGGCCCTTGGGAGTACGGGCCGCCTGCTCACGGAGCATCGCCAGTGCCTGGCGCAGACTGCGTACGCCGTCCCAGCGCAATTCGAGTACGTAGTTGAGGCCTCCGCGGATCACGTGGAGATGGGAGTCGTTGAGGCCGGGGATCACCCGTCGTCCCAGCGCGTCGACCACCTGGGTGTCCGGCCCGATGTGACCGGCCACGTCCCTGTCGTCGCCGACGACCGTGATGACGCCTTCGCGGACGGCCAGTGCCTCGGCCTGCGGCCGCGACGGGTCTCCGGTGTGGATCTTGGCGTTGCGGACGACCAGGTCGGCGGCATCGCCGACCGGCTGGGCAACCAGCCCGCCGACGGGCATCGTTGACATGGTGGGGGACTCCCTCTCCCGCTGGAAAAGTGACGTGGTCCCGCATCGCGGACCGGGAAGCACGGGCCCGGGAAACACGGGCCTGAGACGCGGACGCGAAGACCCCGGACCTGAGGACGCGGACCTGAGGACGCGGACCTGAAGACGCGGACGTCGGTCACCGTGGAACCCGGTGAATGCGCCGCACCGCCAAAGTAGGCACCCTCCCGCCAGCGCAATTACCCGCGAGCGCACAGGACTTTGCCTGACCGCGCACCGTGCTGTCCGGACCCGCCCCGGACGACGGCAGGGGCAGGTGGTGGCGAGTGCGCAGCAGGGAAAGGACGAGTGCACTGTCGGAGAAACCGCCCCGGACGGCGCCGTTAGCCTCGCGGGACGTCACGTCGGCGCCGCCGGCAGTGCCGCCCGGCCCGCCGTGCCGCAAGCGCCGGCACGCTCCCGTACGTCCTGGAGGTCGCTGTGCCCGATGCCGCCGCCGAGCCGGTTCGGCCTGTGCTGGAACCCGCGGCAGCCGCCTTCGCCGAGGCCACCGCCGACCCGCCCTACCTGTTCGACCTGCCCCCGGCGCAGGGCCGGAAGGTCATGGACCAGCTCCAGTCCGGCGAGATCGACAAGCCGCCGACGGACGAGGAGTGGGTCGTCGTCCCGGGCGGCCCGACGGGCACTGTCCGGGTGCGGATCGTCACACCGGCCGGCAGCGAGGGCCCGCTCCCGGTCGTCCTCTACATCCACGGCGCGGGCTGGGTGTTCGGCAACGCGCACACGCACGACCGCCTGGTCCGCGAGCTCGCCGTGGGTGCCGGTGCCGCGGTGGTCTTCCCGGAGTACGACCTCGCGCCGGAGGCCCGTTATCCGGTCGCCGTCGAGCAGAACTTCGCCGTGGCCCGCTGGGTCGTCGAACAGGGCACGACGAACGGGCTGGACGGTGGCCGCGTCGCGGTCGCGGGTGACTCGGCGGGCGGGAACATGGCGGCCGCGCTGACCTTGATGGCCAAGGAGCGCGGTGGTGTCCCGCTGGTGCAGCAGGTGCTGTTCTACCCCGTCACCGACGCCGCCTTCGACACCGGCTCGTACCACCGGTTCGCCACGGGGTACTTCCTGCGCCGCGACGGCATGCAGTGGTTCTGGGACCAGTACACGACGGACGAGGCGGAACGCGCAGAGATCACCGCCTCCCCCCTGCGGGCGACCACCGAGCAACTCACCGGCCTTCCTCCCGCCTTGGTGATCACTGCGGAAGCCGACGTGCTGCGCGACGAGGGCGAAGCGTACGCGGGCAAGCTCCGAGCGGCAGGCGTTCCCGTCGTCGCCGTCCGCTTCCAGGGCGTCATCCACGACTTCGTCATGCTGGACGCCCTGCGCGGGACCCGTGCGGCCGCCGCCGCCGTCGCGCTGGCCGCCGACACCCTGCACGTCGCCCTGCACGGCGTCCGGGGCCGAGGCACCGCTGCGCGGACGAACCCGGGTCCGTCCGCGCAGCTCCGTACGCGCCCCGGCGACGCGTGAGGGCGCCGCCCGCGCATCCCGGGCGAGCCGTGCGCTGCTGGACACCGTCACGTGCGCTGACGGGCAAAACCCGCCCTTGCCCGGCCCGTAGCGTCGCCTGCGCACACACCCCCCGAACCGCAGGAGGCGGACCATGACCATCGAAGCGCAGCGTGCGAGCAGCTGGCCACGGCTGCATCAGAAGGGCTCCGTCATCCAGGAGTTCGGCACCGTCCGGCAGATGCCGCTCGGTCTCTCCTACGAGGCCCGCATGTACTCCTGCCAGAGACTCAACCGGGTCCTGGCCGACACGCACATCCTCTACGGCCTCTACAAGAAGCACCACTGGCTGATGCGCGGCGCGACCTTCCACCCCCTGCACCTGCTGCTCGACAAGCAGGCCGGGGAGCAGCTCGACCTGGTCGACACCCTCGCCGAACGCGTCCAGACCCTGGGCGGCGTGGCGGTCGCGGACCCGCGGCACGTCGCCGAGATCACCTCGATCCCCAGGCCCCCCGACGGCGTCGAAGAAGTGCCGGTCATGCTGGCGCGGCTGCTGAAGGCCCACGAGGCGATCCTCGTCGACGCCCGTGACGCGGCCGGGCGGGTGGCCGAACTGGGCGACGACGGCACCAACGACCTGCTCGTCTCGCAGGTGGTCCGCACCGGTGAACAGCAGGCGTGGTTCCTGGCCGAGCACCTGGTGGACACGCCCCTGGTGCGCGCCTGACCGAGCCGGCCCGAGCCGGCCCGAGCCGGCCCGAGCCTCCGCGCCCCGCCGCGACACGACCCACAGGAGAACCCCATGAACCACGCCTCCGATCCGCCACCGGGGCGGACCCCGCAGGCCGCCCGGCACTTCGAGCCGGACCTGCGTCGGATGACCCGCATCACCCTGCGCCCCATCGCCTCCCCGATGCCGGTCGGCTTCTTCGCCGTGGCGATCGCCTCGGTCATCGTCGCAAGCCTGCAACTGGGCCTGCTCGGCGACGATGCCCACCTGGCCGTCGCACTGACCATCCTCCCGGCCTTCGTCCTGCAACTGATCGTCAGCGTGCTGGCGTTCGGGGCGAGGGACGTGCTCGCCGCGACCCTGATGGCCTGCTTCTCCGGGACATGGCTCGCGAGTTCCCTGGTCCTGGCGTTCGATCCGCCCGCGGGCGCCCGGGTGCTCGGCGTACTCAGCCTCGTGTTCGCGCTGTTCGCCCTCATGATGGCTTCCGTCGCCCACCGCAAGCGCTCCATGTGGCTGGTGCTCTGCGTCGCGGTACCGAGGTTCACCGTGGCGGCGCTGTTCAACTTCACCGGCGCCACCTGGATCGGTCACCTCTCCGGAGCACTCGGCATGCTCCTGGCGGTTGCCGCGCTGTACGCGGCGTTCGCCCTGATGCTGGAGGACATGAGGGGCGAGGAGGTCCTGCCCGTAGGACGGCGCGGCCCCGCCCACGAAGCCGTGGAAGGCAACCTGGCGGTGCAACTGCGCAACCTGGAGCGGCAGGCAGGTGTCCGGCGGACCCTGTGACCGTGATCCGGTGAACGCCACCGCGCCGGAGCCGCCGGCCGCCCGCCCCAGATAGTTGCCCGATAAAATGTTTCGACATGCTCGGGCAGCCCGGCTTGAGCGGGGAGCCTGGAGGGCCTGGTGGCGGGGGAGAGCGCGGCGTTCGGAGCGCTGCTGCGGGAGTTGCGGCTGGAGGCGTCGCTGACGATCGAGGCCCTGGCAGCGGCTTCGGGTGTGAGCGTGCGGGGCATCGGCGATCTGGAGCGGGGCCGGCGTGCGGCGCCGCAGCGGGGGACGGTCGCCGCGCTCGCCGCGGGGCTGGGACTGGGTGAGGCGGAGCGGGAACGGCTGCTGGCCGCCGCCCGGGCCGGTCGCGACCGGGGCTACAGTCCCCCCGGCGTACGCGCCTTCCCCCGCGGCATCGACGACTTCGTGGGCCGCGAGCAGGAGCTCGGCCGGCTGGCGGAGCTCGCCGTCCGGGCCGCCGGCCGACCTCGGGCGTGCGACCGGGCGGAGCATCCCGTCACGGCGGCGGAGCGTCCGGTGGTGGCGACGGTGAGCGGGCCGCCGGGGGCGGGCAAGACCACGCTGGCGCTGCATGCCGCCCGGGAACTGGCCGACCGGTTCCCGGACGGGCAGTTGATGGTGGACCTGCGGGGCATGGACGAGGCGCCGCCCGAGCCGTCCGAGTTGATGCTGCGGGTGCTCAAGGCCCTCGGCGTGGCGGACCGGGACCTGGCGAAGGCCGGTCCGCAGGGTCGCCCCGGGCTGTACCGGCAGATGCTGGCCGACCGGCGGTGCCTGCTGGTGCTGGACAACGCCCGTGACGAGGCCCAGGTCCGCCCGCTGCTGCCCGGCGCCGGTGCCGCAATGGTGGTGGTGACCAGCCGGAGGATGCTCACCGGCCTGGAGAGCGTGCACCGCCTGCCGCTGGGTGAACTGACCCCGGAGGAGGCCGCTGCCTTCCTGACCGCCCTGGTGGGCACGGAACGAGCCGGAGCCGACCCGACCGCGCTGGCCGAGGTGGCCGACCACTGCGGGAACCTGCCCCTGGCCCTGCGGGTGGCGGGCAACTGGCTGGCCACCCGCACCGGTTGGTCGGTGCGCCGGCTGGCCGACCGCCTCGCGCTGGAGGAGCGCCGCCTGGACACCCTGACCGCGGGCGACCTCCATCTGCCGGCGGCCTTCCACCTGTCCTACCGCCAGCTCACCCCGGCCGCAGCCCGCATGTTCCGGCTGCTGTCCCTCGTCGACGGACCCGATGCCGGCGCCGCCGGCGCCGCCCAGCTGACGGGGCAGTCCCTGTTCGACGCCGAGGACACCCTTGAGGAACTGGTCGAGACCGGCCTCCTGGGCGCCGACCGGGACCGCTACCGCTTCCACGACCTGCTGCGCCTGTACGCCCGCGGCCGGCTCCGGGCCGAGGAGCCGGCCGGAGCGGTCGAGGCGGCCCGGTCGGCGCTGCACCGCTGGCTGCTGGAGACCACCGTCATGGCCGGCCGTTGGTACGAACCCGACCACGGCGCCCCGCCGGCCACCTGGCGGAGCGACGTCGACCTCTCCACCGCTGACCGCGCCCGTCAGTGGCTCCAGGCCGAGGGCGCCAACTGGCTGGCCGCCCTGCGCGCGGCCGCCGCTGCGGGTGACCACGCCACCGTGGTGGAGGTGGCCGAAGCCCTGCACTGGTTCTCCGACCAGTGGATCTTCTGGGGCCACTGGCCCGAGGTCTTCGCCACCGCCGCCCGCTCCGCCCAGGCGCTCGGCGATCCCCTCCTGGAAGCCACCCAGGTCAACTACCACGCCTGGGCGCTGCTGGTGTGCGAGAGCCGCCACCGCGACAGCCTCGACCGCTCCGCCCAGGCCCTGGCCGCGGCCCGGCGGGCCGGGGACCTCTCCCAGCAGGGGTGGTCCCACAAGTACGCCGCCTGGGCCTGGCGGCTGCTCGGCGACCACGCCGAGGCGGCGCGCCACAACAGCGAGGCGGCCGCGCTCTTCGAGACCGCCGGCGACCTCCACGGCGCCCTCCAGTCCAAGGTCGAGCACGACCAGCTCCTCGTGGACGCCGGACGCCACGGGGAAGCCGTCACGGCCGTCCCGAGCACCCTGTCCTTCCTCGACCAGGTCGCTGACCGCATCGAGCCGCACGTCGCCGATTTCACCCGCACGAACCTGCAGGTGGTCCTCGGCGGCGCACACGCCCACCTCGGGAACTGGGCCGCGGCCGTCGAGCACCTGCGCATCGCCGTGGATCTGTGCCGCGCCAGCGGCAACACGGCCATGGAGAGCCGGGCCCTGATCCACCTCGGCAACAGCCTGCTGGCCGCCGGCCGCGCTGCCGAGGCCCGGGACGCCTTCTCCCGGTGCCGCGGTCTGGGCGCGACAGCCGACCCCAACAGCCTCACCGAGGCCCGGGAACGCCTGAGCGAACTGGCCGACCGGTGAGTCAGGGCCTCGCCCGCCACACCCGGGCGGAGCCGGGCGGTCCTACCGGCTGCTGCCGTAGGGGAGCAGCGCCATCTCGCGGGCGTTCTTGATCGCCGCGGCCAGCTGCCGCTGCTGCTGCGCCGTGACCCGGGTGACGCGGCGGCTGCGGATCTTGCCGCGGTCGGAGACGAACTTCCGCAGCAGGTCGGTGTCCTTGTAGTCGATGTACGTGATCCCGGCCGCGTCGAGCGGGTTGGGGCGGGACTTCACGGGCTTGTGCGGGCTCTGGCGGCGGGCCATCGGGGCTCCTTCGCAGGGGGTGGGGGTGGGGGTGGGGATCGAGGTGCTCGGCCGGGTCAGGAGACGGGGTCGAGGAGCGGGCCGAAGGCCGCGGGCAGCCCGCGCCACGCCTCGGGTCCGGCGGCGTACTCCCGGTCGGTGAGCAGGCACGAGTCGAGGAGCCGTTCCAGCCCCTCGCGGTCGAGGCCGGGTGAGGTGAAGACGAGGTGCTGGCAGCAGTCGCCGTGTTCGGGATGCCAGTCCAGGGCGGCCGCCGCCCTGCGCATCGGCGGGACCAACTCCCAGGCGGCGTCCGGCAGGGAGGCGAGCCACGGCCCGGCGTTCTCCACGCAGAGTGCGCCGCCCGCGGCGTCCCAGGCCAGCAGGGTGTCGGGGCGGTCGGCGAGCCAGAACCGGCCCCTGCTGCGGGCGGCGGCACAGGAGAGGTCTTCCAGGGCGTCGAAGAGGCGCTCGGGGTGGAACGGCCGGCGACGGTGCCAGACGAAGGTGGTGACCCCCGCCTCCTCCGCTTCCTGCGGCAGCAGGGCGCACGCGGGGTGCTGCGCCGCCGCTGCCGTCTCGACGTCGAAGCCGGCGAAGGCCAGCCCGACCAGGTCCGGGGAGTCGGCGGGCACCTGGCGGGCGGTGGGGTGCAGCTGCGCGAGCAGGGCGCGGTCCTCGTCGTCGGCGTCCTCGCTGTCGACGAGGGCGAGGACGGGGGCGTACTCGAGCTGCCGGGCCCAGGTGTCCGCGACCGTGCGCCGGTCGGAGGCCGCCGCCGCGAGACCCGCGTCGGCGAGGTCGTCACCGTTGGCCAGGCACGGCAGCACGAGCGCGGGGTCCACCGCCGTGATCACGCCGGTGAGTTCGAGCCTTCCGCGGCCGTGCGCGGCGACGACCTCGGCCATGGCCCGGGGCTCGACGGAGTCCCACAGCTCGACGACGGCCAGGCGCGCGGTACCGCTGTCGGCCAGCCGCTCCAGCTCGGGGAGCAGGTCCTCGCGCAGCGCGCAGCAGGCGCAGTCGTCGACGAGCGGGGTCCGGCCGCGGGACAGTTCACCCGAGGCGTCGCGCACCAGGCGCAGCACCGTGCCGGTGGGCGCGGTGGCCAGGTCGTGGTGGAGCGCGACGCTGCCGGGTACGGCGTGCAGCAGCCGCTGCACCACCTCCTTGCGGGCGTCGGAGTGGATCCCTGCGACGAGGGCGACGGGCAGGCTCACGACGTGCTCCCGTAGCGGCGCTGGAAGCGCTCCACGCGGCCGGCGGTGTCCAGGACGCGGGCGGTGCCGGTGTAGAAGGGGTGGCTCCGCGAGGAGATCTCCACGTCGATGACGGGGTAGGTGCGTCCGTCCTCCCACGTGATCGTCTTGTCGCTGGTGGCGGTGGAGCGGGTGAGGAAGGCGAAGTCGGCGGCCTTGTCGCGGAAGACGACGGGGCCGTAGGCGGGGTGGATTCCGGGCTTCATGGTCGGTCCTTCGGGGAGTGGCCGGTGGGGCGGTCAGCGCTCTTCGCGGAAGTCGACGTGCCGGCGGACGACCGGGTCGAACTTCCGCAGCACCATCCGCTCCGGGTCGTTCCGGCGGTTCTTGCGGGTGACGTAGGTGTATCCGGTGCCGGCCGTGGAGCGGAGCTTGACGACCGGACGTACTTCGGTGCGTGCCATGCCGCTACTATATGGCAATGATTTCCATTATCGATACCGCTCCGGCGGTGGAGAGGCAGGCACGCCCATGTCCGCACACTGCCAACTGACCGGCGCCCGCCCGGGATTCGGCAACACCGTCTCCCACTCGCACCGGCGCACCGCGCGCCGCTTCGACCCCAACATCCAGCGCAAGCGGTACTGGCTGCCCAGCGAGGGGCGGCACGTCCGGCTCACCCTCAGCGCGAGGGCCGTCAAGACCGTCGACAGCATCGGGATCGAGGCGGCGGTGGCACGGATCCGGGCACGCGGGGAGAAGGTCTGATGGCCAAGAAGAGCAAGATCGCGCGGAACGAGCAGCGCAAGGCGACCGTCCAGCGGTACGCCGCCCGGCGGGCGGAGCTGAAGGAGATCGTCCGCAGGCCCTCCTCCACCGCAGCCGAACGGGAAGCGGCCGCGGCCGAGCTGCGCAGGCAGCCGCGCGACGCGAGCGCGACGCGGGTGCGCAACCGCGACGCCGTCGACGGCCGGCCCCGGGGGCACCTGCGCACGTTCGGCCTGTCCCGGGTGCGGGTGCGCCAGCAGGCGCACGCCGGGTTCCTCCCGGGGGTGACCAAGTCGTCCTGGTGACAGGCCGGTCCGGACGGGCGGCGCCGCAACGGCCCACGTCTGCGGCAGGGGGGGGGGCCGTTGCGGCGCCGCACGCCGTTCGGGTGCGCGGGGCGCCGGGCTTCAGTGGGTCAGGGCCGTCTTGAGGAAGATGATCACCAGGCCGAGCACGAGGCTGGCCGCCGCCGCCGCGGCGACGAGGCGGCGCGGCGCCCCCGCCCGCACCGCGCCGGCCACCGCCCAGCCCACCTGGCCGGTGAGGGCCACGGCGAGCGCGAACCACATGGCCCCGGCGACGTCGAGACCGAGAGGCTCGCTGAGCGCGACGGCCGCGGCGGGCGGCAGGGCCGCTTCGAGGAGGGGTCTTTCCTCGGCGCTCACCTTGCGCAACTCCCGCCAGGACAACCGCTCGTCGGCCAGTGACGCGCCGAAGAGCCTCGCGAAGACGTGCGCGGCCCAGAACACGGCGGCCGTGCCGAGCAGCAGCACGATCAGCTCCACCTTGGGGAAGTGCCCGAGTCCACCGGCGCCGACGATCACGGAGGCGGCCAGCAGCGACCCGTACACGGCGCCGGAGTAGTCGAACCGGGGGCCGCCGGCCGAGCGGTGACCCCAGTGCCGGCCTCCCGCGCGGCGGTCGCGCCCCGGGCCCTGGACGGACGCGCCGCCGACGGCCTTCCTGCCCACCGTCATGGCCAGCCTGCGCACGTCGGCCCAGTTCAGCGGCGCGCCCGCCCGCAGGCCGGGCCGGTGGCGGGGGACCAGCACCCGCAGGGCGCCGGGCTCCGAGACGCAGTGCACCGGGGCCGGCATGGTCAGCGACTCGCCGTCCACGCCGACCCGCACGAGCGGGGCGTCGGAGTCGACCACGACCTCCCGCGCGCTGAGCGTGGTCAGCCCCCCGGAGCGGCCGTGCCGCACGACCCCGACGGCTTGCGCGGCGTTGTTCACCTTCACACTCAGGACGCCGAGCCGCCCGGTGTCCAACCGGGTGCGGCGTCCCAGTCCCACGGCGTCACCCCTGCCGTACGGATTGTTGCTCACCAGCACCGCCTGCGGCTCCTCGACGGTCGTGCCGTCGGCGCACACGCGCAGCCGCGGGCCGCTGTGGCGCGCGAGCAGGTCCGGCAGCAGCGCCAGGATCGTGCGGACCTTGTCGTCGCGGTACGCGGGGCTCTGGACCACCTCCGCGTACGTCCCGAAGGAGGCGTTGTTGACGAAGACCCGGTCCCCGATCCTGCCGAGGTCCACCCGCAGCTCCACCCCGTCGGTCAGGGCGTCCAGGCAGGTCGCCGGGTCGTCGCGGTCCAGGCCGAGGTCCATCGCGAAGTGGTTGCGGGTGCCCGCGCTGACGACCAGGAACGGGACGCCCCGCTCCGCCGCCACGCCCGCCACCAGGGCCTGCGTGCCGTCGCCGCCCGCGACCCCGACGAGGTCGGCGCCCCGGTCCACCGCCCGGCGGGCGAGGGCGGCGACGTCCTGAGGGTGCTCGGGGTCGAGGAGCGCCACCTCCGCCCCCAACGCCTCCGCCTTCTCCCGCAGGCGGAACGCGCCGACCTTCCCGCCTCCCGAACGCGGGTTCATGATGATGAACGGCCGTTTCGGCGGCGCGGCCGGCAGCTGCGGCATCCGGGAGCGGCCCTCGTCGGCGAGCGCGGACCGTCCGGCGGCCACCGCCAGCGCCCACAGCAGCGCCGCGCAGAGGACCACCCACAGCAGTTCGGCGCGCACGTACCAGACGACCACGACCGCCGGCGCCGCCGCGAGCAGGAACACCGCCAGCCATCTGACCGGACCGCGGTGTGCCAGGAACAGCCATGCGGCGGCAAGCGTCAGGCACACCCCGGCGAGCCCCACGACCAGGAGGACGAGGCCGCGCAGGCCGGCGAAGACCAGCATGAGGACCAGTGCTGCCGCACCCGACAGCAGCGCCAGACGCGCCTTGGTGTGCATGCTCACGCCGTGCTCCTCCGCTCGGCCGCAGGTCGTCCTTCCGGAAGTCCATTGAGCTCCTGGCCGCACGCGCCCGCATCCCCCGGCCCGGGCGACCCTGTCGCCCCGTGCCCGGCGCCCGCCTCACCTGCCGTGGGTGAGGCGGGCGCCGGAACCGCGTGCCGAGGATGGAATGCCCAGCCGATGGGCGCACCGGCCCACGCCGCGCAGCCGCGAGGAGGAAGCATGACGCCGACAGCACCGGCCCCGGACAGCCATGGGGGCCCCGCCGAAGACCGTCCGCTGACCCCCGAGGAGCGCGCGGAGTACGACCGACTGCGCAAGTCGGCCGCGGTACGCCACCGGCGCCTGCGGTACACGGGCGCGTCACTCCTGCTCCTGCTGGCGCTCCTGCTGTCACCGGTCGCCGTGGTGTCGGCATGGCTCGCCAACACCATCTCCGACCAGGACCGTTACGTGCAGACGGTCGCCCCCCTCGCCGACGACGCCGCGGTGCAGGGCGCGGTCACCGACCGGCTGACCAACCGGGTGGTCTCGAACGTGGACGTCGGCGCGATCACCGACGCACTCCAGCGCGCGCTGCAGCAGGCCGATGCCCCGCCGGTGGTCGTGGACCGGGCCGAGGCGCTGGAGGGGCCCCTGAAGGGCGCCCTGACCTCGGCGGTGCGCTCCGTCGTGTCGAAGGTGGTGACGAGCGACCAGTTCGAGACGGTCTGGACCGAGGCCAACCGGCGCGCCCAGGCCGCGGTCGTGAAGGTGCTGACCGGTGAGGGCGCCGGCGCGGTCCAGGCCAGCGGGGACATGATCGTGCTGGACCTCGGTACCCTGACCGACGAGCTCAAGGCCCGGCTGGTGGACGCCGGCTTCGAGAAGGCCTCCGTCATCCCGGAGGTGGACAAGCAGATACCGCTGCTCCAGGTCGAGAAGCTCAACCAGGCGCAGGACGCGATGCGGCTGCTGAACGTCCTGGGCGCGTGGCTGCCCGTCGCGGTGCTCGTGCTGGCGGCCCTGGCCGTCTGGGCCGCTCCCGCCCACCGGGTGTGGCTGCTGGCCACCGCCGTCGGGTTGTTCGTGATGATGCTCCTGCTGCTCGTCGCGCTGGCCGTGGCCCGGCGGATCTACCTCGATTCCGTGCCGCCGGCCGCCCTGCCCCCGGACGCCGCCGCGGCCGTGTACGACACGCTGGTGCGCTTCCTGCGGCAGAGCGCCCGCACGCTGCTCGTCCTGTCCGTGGTCACGGCCCTGGCGGCCTACCTCTACGGGCCGGGACGCGGTGCCCGCGGCGTCCGCAGGACCGCCACCCGGGCCACCGGAGCCGCCGGACGTTCCCTCGAACGCCTCGGGATGCGGACCGGTTCCACGGGCCGGTGGCTGGACGGGCACCGGGCGTGGACGACCGGTGTGGTGATCGGGGCGGGTGCGCTCGCCCTGCTGCTGTGGAACTACCCGACGCCGGGAGTCGTCGCCCTCGTCCTCGGGGTCGTCGTCCTCGTGCTGGTCGTCCTGGGCGTGCTCGCGGCGGCGCCGGGCGACACGGCCCGGGCGGGGCGGCGTCCCACCCGGACCGGGTGATGCGGGCGGGAGGCGGACGGTGGAGTGTGGAGTACGCCAAGCACAGGCCTCCCCGGACCGGGGCGGGCCGTCCGACGGAGGCGAAGATGGACGACTATCCGCTGCTCAACGCGTTCCTCACGATGCTCTGGTTCTTCCTGTGGATCATGTGGTTCATGCTCCTCTTCAAGATCATCACGGATGTCTTCCGGGACGACAGCCTGGGGGGCTGGGCCAAGGCGGGATGGACGGTCTTCGTCTGCCTCCTGCCCTTCCTCGGCTGCTTCGTGTACCTCCTCGCCCGAGGGCGCGGTATGGGTGAACGCGACGTCAGCCAGATGCGCCGGCAGGAGCAGGCCTTCCGCGCGTACGTCCAGTCGGCCGTCGAGACCGACACGCCGAGGGCGACGGTCGACGAGCTCTCCCGGCTGGCGGCGCTGCGCGACCACGGCGACCTGAGCCCGGCCGAGTACGAGCAGGCCAAGACGAAGGTCCTGGCATCCCACTGATGACAGGGCAGGACGCCCGGACCGGCCGCCGCGTCCGACGGGAACGGCGGCGGCCCGGGGGACGCCAGGGCACGGCGGCCGAGCCCGACGGAGCGCCCGAGGTCCTCCTGCGAGCGGCCCTGCGCGAGCCGGGCCGGCTGCCCGAACTGCTCGCGGGCTTCGCGGTACGGCACACCGGACCGCGAGCCGCGCGCAGCGTGGCGCGGCTGCGCGCCGAGCGGCCCGACGCGGACGTCCCCTCGCTCGGCGCGGACGTGGTCGCACGCGGCGTCCGCAGGACGATCACCGAGGGCGCCTTCGTCGGCGGCCCCTTCGTGGTCTTCATCCCGGTCGCGTTCTGCGCGGCGCTGCTGAGCCAGGCGCGGACGATGCTGGAGCTGGCGGCGGTGGCCGGACGCGACCCCACCGCTCCGCGGCGCGCGGCCGAACTCCTGGTGCTCCAAGGCGTCCACCCGGACGCCGACACCGCGGAGCGCGCGCTGGAGGCGTACGCGCAGGAGGACCGACGCAGCCCCGAGCAGCCGGCCCGGGGGAGGATCTCCGCCCTGACGGCCCTGACGCTCCGCATGGCCAAACTGCTCGGCCTGATGACCCCGCGCGGGGCGGACACCGCGCCGCCGGCGCGGGAGCGGCTGGCCACCACGGGCCGTTGGGCGCTCCTGGGCGCCACGTTCCTCGTGGGCACCGTGGCCCCGCTGGTCTGGCTGCCGTACATGGCGGTGTCGTACCGCAGGTCGACCCGCGAGGTGCTCGCCCGGGCCGCGGGGTACTACCTGACCGACACGCCGCTGCCGCCGCAGCGCGCCGGCCGGTCCCGGCTGGACCCCGGGATGCTGGCCGCGGCCGTGCGAGCCGTGGGGTTCCTGGTGCTGCCGGCGCTGCTGGTGGTGCTCCTGTACGTCGTCGACCTCCGGCTGGCCGGCAGCGTGTGGCCGGTCGTGCTCCTCACGCTGGCCGCGGCCTCGGTCGTGGCGGGCGCCGTGTGGCACCTCCGGCGGCGCCGCCGCGCACCGGACTGATCGCTGCCCCCGCCGGTGTGCCCGGCGGGGGCATGTGCCCGGCGGGGGCAGCGGCACACGGGGCGCCCCCGGGGCGCCGGCCTGACGCCGGCGCGGCGGATCATCCGCGTTTCGCGGTGGACCGTCCGGCTCCGGTCGTCGCCGTGGCCTTCCGGGTCCGCGTGGGGCGCGCCGTCCGCGTCGGGGCCTGCTCCGGCCCGTCGGCGGTGTCCCGGGCGGGGGCGGCGGCCTTCCCGGGACGGCCGATGCTCCACTTCAGCTCGATCTCCAGCTCGATCTCGTCGCCGGACACCTCGATCTCCACCTCGCTGCGGAGTTCGTCGGGAACCCGCAGGTTCAACACCCCCGCGCCCAGGTCGACCTCGGCCTTCCCGCCCTCCCCGAGGGCCTGGGCGAGGCTTTTGAGCAGATCGGCGGCTTCGGCACGGGACAGCGAACGCTTCTGCTCGAACTTCAGGTCCGACATGATGTCCTCCAGGTCAGGCGACGGGGGTGGGGCCGGCCGGCTTCCCGGCGTGCTCGGCGGGCAGCCGGCGGGTGAAGGGGAGGCAGCACAAGGTGATGGCGCCGACCGCCAGGACGGCCGCCTTGAGACCGGCGATCTGCGCCTGCGCGTAGTCGTCCACGTACGCCTCGGCTTCGGCCGCAGGGACGCCGGCCTGCTGCGTGGCCGCCCGGACCTGGTCGGTGGACAGGAAGCTGATCCCTTCCTGGACGGCGACGCCGGTCTGCTGCCGGACGGCGTCGGAGATCATGGGGTTCTCCTCGATCTGCCGCACGAAGACGCCCGCGAGGGCGACGATCAGCACCGATCCGATGAGGGCGGTTCCCAGCGACGAGCCCAGGTTCTGCGCCGTGTACTGGAGGCCGCCGGCTTCGCTGCGCCGCCCTTCCTCGACGCTGGACTGCACCACGTTGCCCAGTTGCGACGCCAGCAGGCCCATGCCGATGCCGAGCACGGCCATCGCGCAGGCGAAGGAGGCGTCGTCGAGCTCCGGCCGGACCGTCGCCAGCAGCCAGACGATGGCGGCGCACAGGACCAGCAGGCCCGCCCGTACCACCGTCCGCGGGCTTGCCACCCGCCCGAGGAGGGGCCCGCTGAGGGCCGAGAGGAACATCGTCACCGAGACCGGCAGCAGCCGCAGTCCCGTCTCGAAGGCGTCGAGCCCCTGCACGATCTGGAGGTAGAGGGGGATGACGAAGAACAGGCCGAGCAGGACGAGGTTCTGACCGAGCAGCAGGGTCAGCCCGGCGCGCAGCGAGGGGATGGCGAACAAGGAGAAGCTCACCAGCGGGTCGCCTCCCCGGGATTCGCGGCGCCGCTCCCACACCCGGAACAGCCACAGCAGCACGCCGCCCGCGGCCGCGACGAACAGGGTCGGGGCGAAGCCGAAGACGGTGAACGGGGCGTCCTTGGGCCGCACCCACCCCCAGGTCGAGCTCTGCAGGACGCCGAGCACCACGCAGCCCAGGCCGAGGGCGGACAGGACGGCGCCGCCGGCGTCGAGGAGGGGCGGGCGGGCCGGTCGCGGGGGCTCGCTGATCCAGCGCACCACGCAGAGCAGGGCCAGCACGATCACGACTTCCCCGGCGAAGACGACCCGCCAGGTCAAGTACGTGGTGACCCAGCCGCCCAGCAGCGGGCCGACGGCGATGCCCGCCCCCGCCAGCCCGCCGATGACGCCGTAGGCGACGGCCCGTTCCCGGCCCTGGTACGCGCCGGCGACGAGGGCCGCGAGGGCGGGGAGGACCAGGCCCGCGCCCAGGCCCTCGATGACCGACCAGCCCAGCGTGAGGACCCACAGCTCGGGCGCGAGGGCGGTCAGGGCGGAACCGACGCCGTAGATGCAGAGCCCCACGGTGAACGCACGGCGGCGCCCGATCATGTCGCCGATCTTGCCGCCGGTGATCATGAACGCGGCCATGACCAGCGTGTAGAGCGTGATCACTGCCTGGATGGCGGTCACGTCGGTGTCGAAGTCCTGGACCAGGGCGCTGATGGAGACGTTCATGACCGAGGTGTCCAGCACCATCAGGAACTGCGCGGTGCCGAGCACCAGAAGAGCCCGCCATCGTCCCACTGCGCCACCTTTCCGCCCGGCCTGCAGGCCCGGGGCCGAGCCGACGTCTGCCGGTGCGTGCCGGCGCCCGCTGATCACCATAAGCAGGCCCGGGCCGCTCCCGGCTGATTCGCGGACCGCCGGGCGAAGATGTCAGCCGCCCGGTCCTGACCGGCCCGGCCCGCGCTCAGCCGTCCGCCGAGGGCACCCGGCCGGTCCGGGCCGCCTCGACGAGCGCGTCGTAGTCCCGCTGGTTCCGGTCGGCGTACGCCTCGGCGAAATCGGCGAGGGCCCGGTCGAAGGCGTCCCCCGTGCCGAGGTAGGCGGTGACGGCGATGGGGTCGCCGGAGCGCGCGTGGGCGCGGGCCAGGGAGGAACCGCAGGCCCGGGCGAGCAGCCGCAAGCCCTCCGGGCGCACCGCGTCCGCGGGGAAGGAGCCCTTCCAGTCGAGCAGTTGCCTGACGTAGAAGTCGCGGCTGCGGCCGTCGAGGCCGGTGGCGCGCTGCCAGCCGAGGAAGATGTCGCCGGCCGCCTGCATCAGCCGTTGGCCGGCCACGACCCGCCGTCCCTCGTTGTCGTACGGGACGGCCGCGACGTGGTCCGCGAGGACCGACGGTCCGGCCTCCTTCGCCTGGAGCAGCAGCGGGTCGCCCTCGTCCCGTCCCACCAACAGGACGATCCAGCAGCGGGTGCCCACACTCCCGACGCCGACCACCTTGCGTGCCACGTCGACCACGCGGAACCGCGCGAGGAGCTGTCGGCACTCGGGGGACAGCGTGGCGGCGTAGTCGTCGAGGAGGCCGTGCACCCGGGTGTCCTGGTCCGTTCCCGCGGACTCTCCCAGCAGATCGGCCAGCGGGACCACCAGGGGCGGGTCGGCCACGATGCGCAACCGCCCGTCGACCCGGCGCGCGAGCTTGGCACAGGCCTGGATGTGGTCCCGCGAGAGGGCCTTGCCGATGACGTGATCGGTCCGGCGCAGGACGCGCCGGCCGCCCTCGGCGGCGATGGCGCGCAGGTCGTGGACGTCGTCCCGGGCGTACCAGATGTCCAGGACGCGCATGTCGGCGAAGCGCCGCATCCGCAGCCGGTAGGCCGACACGGCCTCCAGGACGGCCGCGGCGCGTTCCCGCGCCGAGAACCCGTTCTCGCGGCCGGCGACGGCGAGGCTGGCGGCGAGCCGTTTGACGTCCCACTCGAAAGGACCCGGGTACGTCTCGTCGAAGTCGTTCACGTCGAAGACGAGGGAGCGCTCGGGGGAGGCGAAGAGGCCGAAGTTCATGACGTGTGCGTCGCCGCACAGCTGTGCCGTCAGACCGGTGTGGGGTCCCGCGCCGAGGTCGGCGGCCATGACGGCGGCGGCGCCGCGGTAGAAGTGGAAGGGTGACTGGAGCATGCGGCCGTAGCGGATCGGCAGCAGTTCCTGCACCCGCGCGGCGGACTCCTCCGCCAGGATCCGCACCGGGTCCTGCCTGGCACTGCCCGGGCCGAGCAGAGCCTGTTCCGAGCGCCGCACCCTGGCGCGCGCCGCCTTCCCCCGGCGTGCGCGGGCGGCCGGGGTCAGCGCGGAGTCCTGGACGGTGACGGGCTCGGTCATCGTGCCGCCTCCTCTCGCGTCTGCCCGCCCCGACGTCTCAGTCGGGCAGGCGTCGCATCTCCTCGATGTGCAGGCCCAGGTCGCGGAAGCGCGCCAACAGGCCGTACAGGTGCGCCTCGTCCGTGACGGTGCCGAAGAAACGGGTGTCGCGGGGCGCCAGGTGGTGGTCCAGTTCGGGAAAGGCGCGCGACAGCGTTTCGGACACGGAGCCCTCGATCCGGAATTCGTAGCGCATGGCCGGCGTCCTCCCTCCCCGTCCGACGGGGCCCGGTCCGGGCCGTTGCCTCCATGCTGACCGGACGCGCTCTCCCGTACCTCACCCGCGGCAGGTGAGGGGCCGCGCCACCTCACCCGGCGCGGTCACAGCATGTGCAGCTCGCGTGCGCGTTCCACGGCGTCCCGCCGGCGGGACGCGCCCAGCTTGTGGTACGCGGAGCGCAGATGCGTCTTGACCGTGTTCACGGACAGTCCCAGCTCCGCGGCCGCCTCTTCCGTGGACAGCATCCGGGCCACTTGCTGGAGCACCTCCCGCTCACGGGGGCTCAGCGCTTCGACGACGACGGCACCGGGGCGGGACGGCTCCGCCGTGACCCACGCGCAGGAGCTGCTGCGACCGTCGAGGCCGCGCAGGAGGTGCCGTACCCACGGGCCGGCCTCGGTGAAGGGACGCCGGAGCAGTTCGCGGCGGGCGAGGTCGAGGGCCTGAACGAAGCGGTCGCGCGCGGCCGGCTCGTCACCCTCCAGCAGGGTGTGGTGGGCGCGCAGCAGCGCCAGCCGTACCCGGTCCGGGAGGGTGGCGTCCTCGGCGCCCTCGATCTCGGCGACCAGGTGGAGGGCCTGCCGCGCGTCCCCGGCGGCGAGGTGCGCCTCGGCGAGGAGGACCGTGCGCGAGGGCGGGCCGACCGGAACCTCCTCCAGGACGCGGACCGCCGTGCCGGGGTCACCGCGAGCCAGCGCGGCCGTGGCGCGTGCTTCGGCCAGACTCCCCGCCGCTTCGGAGCCGACTGCCGGGGTGAGGGCGTCGAGCAGGTCCAGCGCGTCCTGCGCCTGGCCCCGCGAGGTCGCCAGCCGCGAGCGCAGGACCAGCCGCTCCGTCGCGAGGTCCGGGTCCCGGCAGGTGTCCGGGAGCTGTTCGCAGCGGTCCAGCTCGGTCGCCGCCGTCAGGAGCTCCGCGCGTTCCAGGGCCACGGCGGCCAGGGCCAGACCGGCGGCGCCCGACCGGTGGGCGTCGGGGACGCTGTGCCGGTCGGCGACGTCCAAGGACGCCGTCGCGTGGTCCTGGGCGCGTGCCAGGGCACCGGCCGCCGCGTCGGCCAGGCCCAGCCGCCCCAGGCACCGGTGGCGGAGCAGGACCGTCGTGTCGCCGGTGCAGGCCCGTACCGCCTCGTCCAGTCCTTCCCGGGCCGCTTGCAGCTCCCCGGCGCGCCGACGGACGCACGCCAGCCCGTAGAGCCGCAGCGGTTCGATCTCGGGGTGGCGGCGCCGTTCCTCGGGCGGCAGGTGCGCCATGAGGGCCGCGACCCTGCGTGCCTGCGTGTCGTCGGCACCGGCGGGAGCGGACAGGAGCCCCAGCAGGGCGGCCGTGAGCCGGCCGGAGCGTTCCGGCGGCCGGCCGGGGGGCTCGGCCCGGCGCTCGGCCCGGCGCTCGGCCCGCGCGAGCCAGGAGCGGCATCCGGAGGTGTCGTGGCGGGTCAGGCAGCAGGCGGCGGCGACCAGCGCCGGAGCGGGGCCGGGGGTGGCGGCGGGCATGCGCGCGAAGGTGTCGGCCGAGGGGGAGGCACCGGGGTCGACGACCATGGGGGCGACCATCAGGTGCTCGACGGTCCTGGCCGCCGCCCAGGCCCAGTCGCCCCCGGCCGCGGCCTCGGTCACCGCTTCGGCCGTCCGGCCCCGCTCGACGTACCAGCGCGCCGCGGTGCGGTGCAGCCAGGGCTCCAGCCCGGGCTGCCGGCTGCGCAGATGGGCGCGCAGGACCTCCGCGAACAGCGGATGGAAGCGGTACCAGCGGGGGCTGGCGAGAGGCTCCACGAAGGCGTGGCGCAGCACCAGGTCCTGCAGGACCTGCTCGGAGTCCTCCCGTCCGGTCAGGGCGGTGGCCAGCTCGGGATGGACCGGGTTCAGGACGGCCGTGCGCAGCAGGAGCTCGCGGGAGGCGGCCGGCTGGGTGGCCAGGACCTCCGTCAGGAGGTAGTCGGAGACGGCTTGCTCCGACGCCCCGAAGCAGCGGGCGAACCCGGCGGGGTCGTCGGACCGGGTCATGGCCAGGGCGCACAACCGCAACCCGGCCGCCCAGCCTTCGGTGCGCCGCAGCAGGAGCTCCACCACACCGTCGTCCACGGTGAGTCCCTGGCCCCGCAGGAGCTGGGCCGCCTCGCCGCGGGTGAAGGCGAGGTCGCGTTCGCGGATCTCGTGGACCAGGCCTTCCGCCCGGTAGCGGTGGAGCGGCAGGGCAGGGTCCTCCCGCGAGATGAGGACCAGGTGCAGCGCCGGACCGGCGTGCTCCACGAGGAACCGCAGATCGCGGTGCACGCCCGCGCCGGGTATCCGGTCGAGGCCGTCGACGACCAGCACCACCGGGGTCCGCAGGCGTTCGAGCAACGACGCCAGGCGCACCAGGAGGCCGCGGGCCACGGCGTCCGTGCGGACGGGCCGGCCCAGGTCGGCGTCCGCCAGCACGCCGTGGCGCCGCAGGCCCTCGACGAGGTAGGCCCAGAACACGCCCGGGGTGTCGTCCTCGTCCACCCTCACCCAGACCACGGGGGCGGTCGTCTGCCGTGCGGCAGCCCACGACGCCACGAGGGCCGTCTTGCCGAACCCGGCCCCTCCGGCGACCAGCGTCAGCGGTCCCTCCGTGCCGGAGGCGAGTCGTCTCATGAGGCGCTGCCGCCGGACGAGACCGGGGGCCTGGTGGGGCACGGCCAGTTTCGTGGCCAGCAGCGGATCTTCCACAAGGGGCGTGCTCATGTGTCACCTGCCGGGTCGGGCTCACTCGGTCGCCCGACCTCTCCATGGTCACGGGGAGCCGTCTTGATCGCCACGCCTGCCCTCGCCCGGCGCGGGCGACGCGGGCGGGACCGGGTCGGTCGCAGGCCCCCGGGCGGGGCTGCGGACGCGGCCCCCGACGCGCCCCCGTGCGCGCCCCGGGGTGTGCGCTGCGGGCGCATTCGGGCTGTCGTGCGAGCGCTCCTTCGCCAGCGGGAAGCACCCCGGTGAAGTTCCCCGACTGGGCGTCCAGGGCGGGATCGCGCGGTCTAGCGTGGGTATCCGGTGATCAACACCGGGCCTCGGCACCAGAGGGGTCCGGGACCCACGTACCGAGGACGCCGATGTCCGGACTCCGCGCCGCCCGCCACGCCCCGTCACGACACACCGTCACGGGTCCCGGCCGGCAGATACGGCCCCAGCTGGTCCGCGCCGCCGTGCTGCCCACGCTCGCCGCCGGGCTGAGCGGCGCCGCCGCGGTGATCTTCACGCTGCGGCTGGGCGGGCACGGCGCCGGTGGCGGCCCCGACGCCCGGCTCTGGCCGGTGCTCACCGGCTGCGTCCTGCTCGTCCTCGGCGCGCTGGCTGCCGCCCTGCTGGGCGCGCAGCGCGCGGCCAAGACCGTACGGGACCGCTGCGAGGCACTGCGCCGCTCCAGCGTGCGCGGCCGGCAGGAGCTGCGCACCGCCCTGGAGAAGCTGGAGCGTGGCGAGCCCGTGCCGCGCGCCGCGCGGACCGGGGCCGCCGTACCGCCGGCGGGGACCGAACCGGCGGGCGCGGACGAGTTCTGGCTGCTCGCGCAGGAGCTGCGCGGCGCCCGGGAGCAGGCCCAGGCCGCGCTGGTCCGGCTCGCCGGGCCCGCCACCGCGTCCGACAGCGAGCAGAAGGTCGAGGTCTTCGTCAATCTCGCGCGGCGCCTCCAGTCACTCGTGCACCGCGAGATCTCACTCCTGGACGACCTCGAGGACACG
This sequence comes from Streptomyces antimicrobicus, assembly GCF_020532625.1. GTDB lineage: Bacteria > Actinomycetota > Actinomycetes > Streptomycetales > Streptomycetaceae > Streptomyces > Streptomyces antimicrobicus. Next base: position 63,618 of record NZ_JAJAUY010000021.1, read on the forward strand.
GTCGAGGACCCGGACCTGCTCAAGGAGCTCTTCCACGTCGACCACCTGGCCACCCGGATCCGGCGCCACGCCGAGAACCTGGCCGTGCTGGGCGGGGCCGCCTCCCGGCGGCAGTGGACCCGGCCCATCGACCTGAGCGAGGTGCTGCGCTCGGCGGTCGCCGAGGTGGAGCAGTACACCCGGGTCAAGGTGGTGCCGCCGGCGGGTGGCACGGTCCGCGGGCACGCGGTCGCCGACGTGGTGCACCTGCTGGCCGAACTGATCGAGAACGCCACGGTGTTCTCCGCGCCCGACACCGACGTGGTGGTGCGCGCGGAACGGGTGACCGCGGGCATCGCCGTCGAGGTCGAGGACCGCGGACTCGGCATGCCGGCGCAGGAGCAGCAGCGGATGAACGCGCTGCTCGGCGACCCGGACCAGGTGAGCGTGCGGCACCTGCTCGCGGACGGGCGGATCGGGCTGTACGTGGTCTCCTCGCTGGCGCGGCGGCACGGGATCGCGGTCGAGCTCAAGTCGAACATCTACGGCGGGGTCCTGGCGGTCCTGGTCCTTCCCCAGGACCTCCTGGGCGCGCACGCCCCGACCTCGACGGGCACGGCCTGGTGCCCCTCGGAGCCGACCCCTTTCCCCTCGGCGCCCCTCCTCCAGCCAGCCCGGGTGCCGTTCCCGCACCAGGCCGACCCCCCGACCGTCCTGCACCCCACCGCCCGTCCCACTGCGCCCGCCCGTCCCACCGAGCCCAGCCGTCCCTCCCCTCCTACGCCGTCCACGCCGTCCCCCGGGCCCCTGCCGTCGGCGGCCGTCCCGGAGGCGGCCCTCGCCTGGGTCGCGGCCCCGGCCGCCGCATCCTCGCCGTCGCCGCTCGCGGAGCC
>NZ_JAJAUY010000210.1 GCF_020532625.1 Streptomyces antimicrobicus
TGCCGTCGCCCGCCTCGACGGGGCCTATCCCCGGGCCGGTGCGTGGCGCGACGGGGCGGGTCCCCGGTCCCGTGCCGGGCTCGACGGGGCCGGCCCCCGGTCCCGTGCCGGGCTCGACGGGGCCGGTCCCCGGGCCGTTCCCCGGGCCCGTGCCGGGCTCGCCGGGGGCGGGTCCGGTCGTGCTCACCAGGGACCGCCGGTGGGGGTGCCCGAGCGGTAGCGGTCGGCGCAGCGGCGTTCGGCCTCGCGGGCGGTCAGGGCCCGGGCCGCGTCCGGGCCGCCCGTGCGCTGCTCGGCGCGGGCGGCGGCCACGATGTCGCGCAGGATCTCGTTCTGGCCGCCGGACAGGCCCATGGCCTGGTAGTCGAGGCCCGCCTGCGGGTCGCCGGCCAGGATCACCGCGGTCCAGTGGGTGATCAGGGAGGTGCACAGCTCCTGCGGGGAGGTGCTGTGCGGGGCGGGGGTCGCGGGCGTGGCCGTGGCCCCGGGTCCGGCGTCGGCGGGGGCGCGGGCGGTCGAGCAGCCCGCGCTCAGCAGCAGGGCGCAGAGCAGGAGGCTGCTCCGCCGCGCCGGTCCGGTTCCCATGCGGGAACGCTAGACCGGCGCCCGGTGCAGTGACAACGGTCCGTTGCCGAAAGGCCGTTACGAGTTCGTGTCGCGCAGCAGGCAGGTGAGGCGGGCGGTGCAGACCCGGTTGCCCTGCTCGTCGGTGATCACGATCTCGTAGGTGGCCGTGGACCGGCCCCGGTGCACCGGCGTGGCCACGCCCGTGACCAGGCCGGAGCGCACGCCCCGGTGGTGGGTGCAGTTCAGGTCGACGCCGACGGCGATCTTGGTGTGGCCGCCGTGGAGCATCGCGCCGACCGAGCCGAGGGTCTCGGCGAGCACGGCGGAGGCGCCGCCGTGCAGGAGTCCGTACGGCTGGGTGTTGCCCTCGACGGGCATGGTGCCCACGACCCGGTCGGCGGCGGCCTCCAGGATGCGGACGTCCATGCGCTCGCCGAGGTGGCCGGCCGAGAACAGCGAGGGCAGGTCGATGCCCAGGGCCGCGTACTCGTCGAGGACTTCCTGCGGGAACTTCACGCTGTGCTGCTCGCCCATGGGCCGGCTCCGTTCGTCAACGATCGTTAACCGACGTTCCTATCACCCTGCCGCGCGCCCGCCGGGTCCGGGGTCGGCCCGGTGGCGCCGGCGGTCCCGGCGGACTCCGCGGACCGCCGCGGCGCCGGCTGCGCGCACGGCTCCAGGCGGACGACCACGGACTTGCTGGCCGGGGTGTTGCTGGTGTCGGCCGTGGCGCCGAGCGGGACCAGCACGTTGGTCTCGGGGTAGTAGGCCGCCGCGCAGCCCCGCGCGGTGGGGTAGTGCACCACCCGGAAGCCCGGGGCGCGCCGCTCCACGCCGTCGCTCCACTCGCCGACGAGGTCGGTGTACGCCCCGTCGGCCAGGCCCAGCGCGGCCGCGTCGGCGGGGTTGACCAGGACGACCCGGCGGCCTCCGGTGATGCCGCGGTAGCGGTCGTCGAGCCCGTAGATGGTGGTGTTGTACTGGTCGTGCGAGCGCAGCGTCTGCAGCAGCAGCCGGCCCTCGGGCACGCGCGGGTACTCCACCGGGGCGGCGGTGAAGTTGGCCTTGCCGGTCTTCGTCGGGAAGCGGCGCTCGTCGCGTGGGGCGTGCGGCAGGGTGAAGCCGCCGGGCCGGGCGACGCGGGCGTTGAAGTCCTCGAAGCCGGGGACGACCCGGGCGATCCGGTCGCGGATCGCCGCGTAGTCCTTCTCGAACTCCTCCCACGGCGTGCGGGAGGCCTCGCCGAGGACGGCGCGGGCCAGCCGCGCGACGATCGCCGGTTCGGACAGCAGGTGGGGGCCGGCCGGCGGCAGGTTGCCGCGGGAGGCGTGGACCATGCCCATGGAGTCCTCGACGGTGACGAACTGCCGCCCGGAGGCCTGCACGTCGCGGTCGGTACGGCCCAGCGTCGGCAGGATCAGGGCGCGGCGGCCGGTGACCGCGTGGGACCGGTTGAGCTTGGTGGAGACGTGCACGGTCAGGGAGGTCCGGCGGATCGCGGCCTCGGTGACCTCGGTGTCGGGGGTGGCGCCGACGAAGTTGCCGCCCATCGCGAAGAGCACCTTGGCCCGGCCGTCGCGCATCGCCTCGATGGAGCGGACCACGTCGTAGCCGTGGTGGCGGGGCGAGGTGATCGCGAATTCCTTGTCGAGGGCGTCGAGGAAGGCCTCGGCGGGCCGCTCGAAGATGCCCATGGTCCGGTCGCCCTGCACGTTGGAGTGGCCGCGCACCGGGCAGACGCCGGCGCCGGTGCGGCCGATGGCGCCCCGCAGCAGCAGGAGGTTGACGACCTCGCGGATGGTGGCGACGGCGTGCTTGTGCTGGGTCAGGCCCATCGCCCAGCAGACGATGGTCCGCTTGGAGGCGAGGACCATGGCCAGCGCCTGTTCGATCTCCGCCCGGGTCAGGCCGGTGGCCGTGAGGGTCTCGTCCCAGTCGGCCTCCCGCGCGGCCGCGGCGAAGGCCTCGTAGCCGTGGGTGTGCTCGCGGACGAAGAGCTCGTCGACGCCGCCGGGCGCTTCGAGGACCAGCTTGTTCAGCATCCGGAACAGGGCCTGGTCGCCGCCGATGCGGATCTGCAGGAACAGGTCGGTCAGCGCGGTGCCCACCAGCATGCCCTGCGGGGTCTGTGGGTTCTTGAACCGTTCCGTGCCGGCCTCGGGCAGCGGGTTGACGGTGAGGATCTTCGCGCCGGCCTTCTTGGCCTTCTCCAGGGCGGAGAGCATGCGCGGGTGGTTGGTGCCGGGGTTCTGGCCGGCGACGATGATCAGGTCGGCCTGGTGCAGGTCCTCCAGCAGCACGCTGCCCTTGCCGATGCCGATGGTCTCGTTCAGGGCCGAGCCGGAGGACTCGTGGCACATGTTGGAGCAGTCCGGCAGGTTGTTCGTGCCGAACTCGCGGGCGAAGAGCTGGAGCAGGAACGCGGCCTCGTTGCTGGTGCGGCCCGAGGTGTAGAAGAGGGCTTCGTCGGGGGAGTCGAGGGCCTTGAGTTCCTCCGCGACGACGGCGAAGGCCCGCTCCCAGCTGATCGGCTCGTAGCGGTCGGCGCCCTCCGGCAGGTACACGGGCTCGGTGATGCGGCCCTGCTGGCCCAGCCAGTAGCCGCTGCGGCCGGCCAGGTCGGCGAGCGGGTGCGCGGCGAAGAACTCGGGGGTGACCCGGCGCAGCGTCGCCTCCTCGGCGACGGCCTTGGCGCCGTTCTCGCAGAACTCGGCGGTGTGCCGCTTGTCGCCCTCGGGCCAGGCGCAGCCGGGGCAGTCGAAGCCGTCCTTCTGGTTGACCTTGAGCAGGGTGCGGGCGGTGCGGGTCAGGCCCATCTGCGCGTGCGCGATCTTCAGGGTGTGGGCGATGGCGGGGAGGCCGGCCGCGGCGTGCTGGGGAGGCCCGACCTGCGGCGCGTCCTGGACCGGATCACCTGCGGGCGGCTTGGTGGCCATGGCGCTCCCCTTCGAGCATGCGGCGTGTGAGGTGGTGCGTATCCGATCCTGTCACGTGGGCCGGCGGTCGCCGACGCCGAGATTGTCGGTGGGGCCGCCTAGGATCGGTGGCGTGGCAGAGACAGCATCGAAGAAGACCGAAGAGACGACCGCGGCCGACCGCCCGCGCCTGATGCTCATGGACGGGCACTCCCTGGCGTACCGGGCGTTCTTCGCGCTGCCCGCGGAGAACTTCACGACCGTGAGCGGCCAGACGACGAACGCGATCTACGGCTTCGCGTCGATGCTGGCGAACACGCTGCGCGACGAGGCGCCCACGCACTTCGCGGTGGCGTTCGACGTCTCGCGCAAGACGTGGCGCTCCACGGAGTTCCCCGAGTACAAGGCGAACCGTTCGAAGACCCCGGACGAGTTCAAGGGCCAGGTGGAGCTGATCGGCGAGCTGCTGGACGCGATGCGCGTGCCGCGGTTCGCCGTGGACGGCTTCGAGGCCGACGACGTGATCGCCACGCTCGCCACGCAGGCGGAGGCGCTCGGGTTCGAGGTGCTGATCGTCACGGGTGACCGGGACTCCTTCCAGCTGGTCTCCGAGCACACCACCGTCCTCTACCCGACCAAGGGCGTCTCGGAGCTGACCCGGTTCACCCCGGAGAAGGTCCAGGAGAAGTACGGCCTCACCCCGGGCCAGTACCCGGACTTCGCGGCGCTGCGCGGCGACCCGTCCGACAACCTTCCGGGCATCCCGGGTGTCGGCGAGAAGACCGCGGCGAAGTGGATCAACCAGTTCGGTTCGTTCGCGGAGCTGGTCGAGCGGGTCGACGAGGTCAAGGGCAAGGCCGGGCAGAACCTGCGCGACCACCTGGAGTCGGTCAAGCTCAACCGGGTGCTCACCGAGATGGTGCGCGACGTCGCCCTGGACCGGACCCCGGCCGACCTGCGGCGGGTGCCGTACGACGTGGCGGCCCTCAAGGGCGTGCTGGACGTGCTGGAGATCCGCAACGCCTCGCTGCGCGAGCGGCTGCTGGCGGTGGACCCGGGCGCCGAGGAGGAGCCCGCGCCGGCGCCGGCGGCCGGGGTCGAGCTCGACGCGAGTGTGCTGGGCACGGGCGAGCTGGCCCCGTGGCTGGCGGCGCACGCGGACGGCCCGCTCGGTGTCTCCACCGTCGACAGCTGGGCGCTGGGCGCGGGCAGCGTCAGCGAGATCGCGCTGGCCGCGGCCGGCGGGGCGGCGGCCTGGTTCCAGCCGTCCGAGCTGGACGAGGCCGACGAGCAGGCGCTGGCGGCGTGGCTGGCCGACGCGTCCCGGCCCAAGGTCGTGCACCACGCCAAGGGCCTGTGGCGGGTCCTGCCCGAGCACGGCTGGACGCTCGCGGGCGTGACGATGGACACCGCGCTCGCCGCGTACCTGGTCAAGCCGGGTCGGCGGTCGTTCGCGCTGGACGTGCTGGCCGTGGAGTACCTGGGCCGGGAGCTGGCTCCGCCGGCCGCCGACGGGCAGCTGGCGTTCGGCACCGACGAGACCGCCGAGGCGGAGGCCCTGATGGCGCAGGCCCGCGCCGTGCTGGACCTGGGCGAGGCCTTCACCGGCAAGCTGGCCGAGGTCGGCGCGGCCGAGCTGCTGCACGGCATGGAGCTGCCCACCTCCGAGCTGCTGGCGCGGATGGAGCGGGCCGGTGTGGCCGCCGACCGCGACCACCTCGAAGCGATGGAGCAGCAGTTCGCGGGCGCGGTGCAGCAGGCGGTGAAGGAGGCGCACGCGGCGGTCGGGCACGAGTTCAACCTCGGCTCGCCCAAGCAGCTGCAGGAGGTCTTCTTCGGCGAGCTGGACCTGCCGAAGACCAAGAAGACCAAGACCGGGTACACCACCGACGCGGACGCGCTGGCGTGGCTGGCCACCCAGACCGACCACGAACTGCCCGTGATCATGCTGCGCCACCGGGAGCAGGCCAAGCTGCGGGTGACGGTCGAGGGCCTGATCAAGACGATCGCTGCGGACGGCCGGGTGCACACCACCTTCAGCCAGACCGTCGCGGCCACCGGCCGGCTGTCCTCCACCGACCCCAACCTGCAGAACGTGCCGGTGCGCACGGACGAGGGCCGGGCCATCCGCCGCGGCTTCGTCGTCGGCGAGGGCTTCGAGTCGCTGATGACGGCCGACTACAGCCAGATCGAGCTGCGCGTCATGGCCCACCTGTCGGAGGACGAGGGCCTGATCGAGGCGTTCACCTCCGGCGAGGACCTGCACACCACCGTCGCCTCGCAGGTGTTCTCCGTCGAGCGGTCCGCGGTCGACCACGAGATGCGCCGCAAGATCAAGGCCATGTCCTACGGTCTGGCGTACGGGCTGTCGGCCTTCGGCCTCTCGCAGCAGCTGAACATCGACCCGGCCGAGGCGCGCGGGCTGATGGAGACGTACTTCGAGCGGTTCGGCGGGGTGCGGGACTACCTGCGCCGCGTCGTGGACGAGGCGCGGGCCACCGGCTACACGGCCACCATGTCCGGCCGCCGCCGCTACCTGCCCGACCTCAACAGCGACAACCGCCAGCGCCGCGAGGCCGCCGAGCGGATGGCGCTCAACGCGCCCATCCAGGGCACCGCGGCCGACATCGTCAAGGTGGCCATGCTGCGGGTGGACGCGGCGCTGCGCGAGGCCGGTCTGGGCTCGCGGATGCTGCTGCAGGTGCACGACGAGATCGTGCTGGAGATCGCCCCGGGCGAGCGCGAGCGGGTGGAGGAACTGGTCCGCCGCGAGATGGCCGCCGCGGTGTCCCTGCGCGCCCCGCTCGACGTCTCGGTCGGCGTGGGGCCGGACTGGGAGTCGGCGGCGCACTGACGTGCCGGGCCCGGCCCGCTCGGCGGGGCCGGGCGGGCGGTGGCCGGGCGGCCTGCGGCGGGGCGGCCTAGCGGCGGGGCGGCCTAGCGGCCGGTGGCGGGGGTCGGGAGGCGGTCGGGTGCCGTGTCCCCCGCCCCGGCTCCGGCTCCCGCCCCGGCTCCGGCCCCGCGGCCCGGGCCGGAGCCGCCTCGGCGGCGGTGGGTAAGGCGGACGGCGCCGCCGTAGAGGACCAGCGCCACCATCAGGCCGCCGCCGGCGCCGAAGCAGACGGTCGGGACGATGTCGAAGGGCGTGCGGATCCGGTCGAAGAACGTGAAGAAGCGCAGCACGCGCAGCGTGACCCCGGCGCCCACGCACACCGCGAACAGCGCCACGGCCCCCCACCGCTCCGCCCGGCTCAGCACCGGCACGTCGGCCGGGAGCGGCCGCCCGGCCGGCACCCGCCGCAGCCCCGTCACCGCGAACCACACCAGCACCCCGGCCGCCAGCGCCGAACTGCCGTACTGCAGGTACGTGTAGAGGGGGAAGGGGCCGTAGTACGCGGACAGCGCGGGGAAGGCGCGGGTGCCGTACCGGTCCAGGTGAGTGAAGCTGTCCCACGCCACGTGGGTCAGCGAACCGGCGACCGCCGACACGTAGAACCACCCCGCGAGCGCGACCGGCCGCCGCTCCCGCCGCCAGGCCTCGCCGCGGACGAAGGCCAGGACGCGGCCCCGCCAGGCCCCGGGGAGCAGGGCGACCAGCGGTTCGCGCAGCAGCAGCCAGCAGGCCACCAGCGCCGCCGTCAGCAGGGCGTCGACGCTCACCACGCCGAGCAGGGAGTGAGTGAACTCCCCGTACCCCATCACGCCGCCGACGACCGCGTCGAGGAAGTAGAAGGTGTCGGGGGCGAACGACCCCAGGACGAGCGCGGAGGCCACCAGCGGCCCGCGTGCCCGCCCCGTCCGCCGGAGCGCCGGCAGGACGGCGGCGGCATGACTCAACGTGAACGGCATGGGGACCTCCTCGCTCGTGTGCCCGGCCAGTATGCGTGACCAGCGGAATTCGTGGGGAAGTGGTGAATTCCGGGGCCGGATCGGTGCGGGGTGCAGCCGGCTGACGTAGTGTCACGACCACGTCATGGGGGACGAGGGGAGGGGCCGCCCGCTGGCCGCCGGTTCGGACGGAGGCGGAGCAGGGGGCGGGGCCGCCACCCTCCTCAGCGCACGGGCGGTCGCCGACCGCCCGAGGGCCGGGCGGCGGCGGGCGGACAGCGGGACACGG
>NZ_JAJAUY010000211.1 GCF_020532625.1 Streptomyces antimicrobicus
GAGGGAGGCCGCGCCCGGCTCCGGACGCGCCTCACGGGCCGCGGGAGCCACACCGCGCACCCGCTCCACCACCTGGCGCAGGTGCTCGGGCGTCGTACCGCAGCAGCCGCCGACCAGCGACAGGCCGTACTCCTGGACGAACGTCTCCTGCGCGTCGGCCAGCTCCGGCGCCGACAGCGGGTAGTGGGCGCCGTCCTTGGTCAGCACGGGCAGGCCGGCGTTCGGCATGCACGACAGCGGGATGCGGGCGTTGCGGGCCAGGTAGCGCAGGTGCTCGCTCATCTCGGCCGGGCCCGTCGCGCAGTTCAGCCCGATCATGTCGATGCCGAGGGGCTCCAGTGAGGTCAGCGCCGCGCCGATCTCCGAACCCAGCAGCATGGTGCCGGTGGTCTCGACGGTGACGGAGCAGATCAGCGGGACGGACACGCCGAGGGCGTCCATGGCCCGGCGCGCGCCGATGATCGCCGACTTGGTCTGGAGCAGGTCCTGCGTGGTCTCCACGATCAGCGCGTCGGCGCCGCCGGTCAGCAGCCCCTCCGCGTTGACCTGGTACGCGTCCCTGACGGTGGTGTACTCGATGTGGCCCAGCGTCGGCAGCTTCGTGCCCGGCCCCATCGAGCCGAGCACCCACCGCTGCCGGCCGGTCTCGGCGGTGAACCGGTCCGCGGCCTCCCGCGCCACACGCGCACCGGCCTGCGACAGCTCGAAGTTCCGGTCGGTGATGTCGTACTCGGCCAGCGCCGAGAAGTTGGCCCCGAAGGTGTTGGTCTCCACGCAGTCCACGCCGACCTCGAAGTACGCCTCGTGGACCGAGCGGACGATGTCGGGGCGGGTGACGTTCAGGACCTCGTTGCAGCCCTCCAGCTGCTCGAAGTCGTCCAGGGAGGGGTCCTGGGCCTGGAGCATCGTTCCCATGGCACCGTCGGCGACCACCACCCGGGTGGCGAGGGCCTCACGGAGGGCGTCGGCCCTGGTCTGGGTGTCTGCGGACGGGTTCGGCGACGAGGCCATGGTTGAGCTCCCTGGGATGCGACGGCTGTCGGCTTTACACCCCTTCTGACAGGGGTGTACGCGGTCAGGGTAACCATGCGGACCGGACCCCGGTGCGGGTGTCCCACGGAACGGACAGGCATTCTGTGCGCTGCGGTGGCCGGATCCGATGGGGTGGGTCTGCGTCCCGAGCCTGCAACCAGTCGGCATCGGCCGATAGAGTTCGACATTGTCGAACTACGTCTTCACATCGCCCTCAGGAGGCTGCGCGATGGCACGGAACATCCAGTCGCTCGAACGAGCCGCTGCGATGCTGCGGCTCCTGGCGGGCGGCGAGCGCCGGCTCGGCCTGTCCGACATCGCCTCCTCGCTGGGCCTGGCCAAGGGCACGGCCCACGGCATCCTGCGCACGCTGCAGGCCGAGGGGTTCGTCGAGCAGGACCCGGCGTCGGGCCGCTACCAGCTGGGCGCCGAGCTGCTGCGGCTGGGCAACAGCTACCTCGACGTGCACGAGCTGCGCGCCCGCGCCCTGGTGTGGACGGACGACCTGGCCCGGGCCAGCGGCGAGAGCGTGTACGTGGGCGTCCTGCACCAGCAGGGCGTGCTGATCATGCACCACGTCTTCCGGCCCGACGACAGCCGCCAGGTCCTGGAGGTCGGGGCGATGCAGCCGCTGCACTCCACGGCGCTGGGCAAGGTGCTCTCCGCCTACGACCCGGTGGCGCACAGCGAGGCCGTGGAGGCCGAGCGGCGCACCTTCACACCCCGCACGGTCACGGACCTGGAGGGCTTCGAGGAGGTGCTCTCGCTGACCCGGGCGCGGGGCTGGGCGGCCGACGTGGAGGAGACCTGGGACGGCATCGCCTCGGTGGCGGCGCCGATCCACGACCGGCGCCGCATGCCGGTGGGGGCGGTGGCGGTGGCGGGCGCCGTGGAGCGGGTGTGCGGGGACAACGGGGAGCCCCGGGCGACCCTGGTGGCCGCCGTACGGGACTGCGCCCGCGCGGTGTCGCGCGACCTCGGGGCAGGCCGGTTCTGAGCGTGCCCCTCCCCGCCGAGCGGCCCTTCGGGGCCGCTTTCTGCGTTTTTTTCGCCACATTTTGACTAGATCATGGCTTGATCCGCTCGGCTGCACCGACCGGTAACGATCCGGCAATCTGGCGGGACAGCCCTTGACGCGTTCTTCACCTGGGCGAAAAACTGCCGTTCACCGGTCGACATTGTCGAACACCTACCGGCAATACGCGTTAGGGTGTGACAGAGCCAAGGACCGGTGAAGCACTCACCGAGTGCGTGGACCGCCGGGGCCATCCGGGGTCCGCCCACCCTCTGGACGTAGGACAAAGGAGTCGCGGGTGTCCAGCTCCGACATCTTCATCGGCGAGACCATCGGTACCGCCCTGCTCACTCTGCTCGGTGGTGGCGTCTGCGCCGCCGTGACCCTCAAGAGCTCCAAGGCCCGCAACGCGGGCTGGCTCGCCATCACCTTCGGGTGGGGCTTCGCCGTGCTGATCGCGGCCTACGTGTCCGCGCCCCTCTCCGGCGCGCACCTCAACCCCGCCGTCACCGTGGGCATAGCCGTCAAGGACGGCGCCTGGGGCGACGTCCCGGTCTACCTGGCCGGTCAGCTGCTCGGCGCCATGCTCGGCGCGGTGCTGATGTGGATCACGTACTACGGCCAGTTCCGGGCCCACCTCTCGGACCCGGAGCACATCAAGGACGCCAAGCTCGGTCCCGAGGACCCGCACCCGCACGACGTCGCGGGCCCGGTCCTGGGTGTCTTCTCCACCGGCCCCGAGATCCGCAACGTGGTGCAGAACCTCACCACCGAGATCATCGGCACGGCCGTCCTGGTCCTCGCGATCCTCACCCAGGGCCTCCAGGGCGACGGCAAGGGCCTCGGTGTCATCGGCGTCCTGATCACGTCCTTCGTGGTCGTCGGCATCGGCCTGTCGCTGGGCGGTCCGACCGGCTACGCCATCAACCCGGTCCGTGACCTCGGCCCGCGTATCGTGCACGCCCTGCTCCCGCTGCCCAACAAGGGCGGCTCCGACTGGGGTTACGCCTGGATCCCGGTGGCCGGTCCGCTCGTCGGCGCCGCGCTCGCCGGCGGTCTGTACAACATCGCGTTCGCCTGATCACCATCGGCACGGTCCGACCAGCCCACAGACTTCCCGGAGAGCTCACACCATGACCACCAGCACCGGCCCGTTCATCGCGGCCATCGACCAGGGCACCACCTCCTCCCGCTGCATCGTCTTCGACCGCGACGGCCGCATCGTCGCCGTCGACCAGAAGGAGCACGAGCAGATCTTCCCGAAGCCGGGCTGGGTGGAGCACGACGCCACCGAGATCTGGACCAACGTCCAGGAGGTCGTCGCCGGGGCCATCGCCAAGGCCGAGATCACCGCGGCCGACGTCAAGGCCGTCGGCATCACCAACCAGCGCGAGACCACCGTCCTGTGGGACAAGAACACCGGTGAGCCGGTGCACAACGCGCTGGTGTGGCAGGACACCCGCACCGACGCCCTGTGCAAGGAGCTCGGCCGCAACGTCGGCCAGGACCGCTTCCGCCGCGAGACCGGCCTGCCGCTGGCGAGCTACTTCTCCGGCCCGAAGGTCCGCTGGCTGCTCGACAACGTCGAGGGCCTGCGCGAGCGCGCCGAGGCCGGCGACATCCTCTTCGGCACCATGGACAGCTGGGTCATCTGGAACCTCACCGGTGGCGTGAACGGCGGCCGGCACGTCACCGACGTCACCAACGCCTCCCGCACCCTCCTGATGAACCTGCACGAGCTGGCCTGGGACGAGCGCATCCTCGCGTCGATGGAGATCCCGGCCGCGGTCCTGCCGGAGATCCGTTCCTCCGCCGAGGTCTACGGCGAGGTCAAGGACGGCGTCCTGGCGGGCGTGCCGGTCGCCTCGGCGCTCGGTGACCAGCAGGCGGCCCTGTTCGGCCAGACCTGTTTCGCCGAGGGCGAGGCCAAGTCCACGTACGGCACCGGCACGTTCATGCTCATGAACACCGGCGACAAGATCATCAACTCCTACAGCGGCCTGCTGACCACGGTCGGCTACCAGATCGGCGACGAGAAGCCGGTCTACGCCCTGGAGGGCTCCATCGCCGTCACCGGCTCGCTCGTGCAGTGGATGCGCGACCAGATGGGCCTGATCAAGTCCGCGGCCGAGATCGAGACCCTGGCCTCCTCCGTCGAGGACAACGGCGGCGCCTACTTCGTGCCCGCCTTCTCCGGCCTGTTCGCCCCGTACTGGCGCTCCGACGCCCGCGGTGTGATCGCCGGCCTCACCCGGTACGTCACCAAGGCGCACATCGCCCGTGCCGTCCTGGAGGCCACCGCCTGGCAGACCCGCGAGATCACCGACGCCATGACCAAGGACTCGGGCGTGGAGCTGTCGGCCCTCAAGGTCGACGGCGGCATGACCTCCAACAACCTGCTGATGCAGACCCTCTCGGACTTCCTGGACGCCCCCGTGGTGCGTCCGATGGTCGCCGAGACCACCTGCCTCGGTGCCGCCTACGCCGCCGGCCTGGCCGTCGGCTTCTGGCCGGACACCGACGCGCTGCGCGCCAACTGGCGCCGGGCCGCGGAGTGGACCCCGCGGATGCCGGCCGAGCAGCGGGAGCGCGAGTACAAGAGCTGGCTCAAGGCCGTTGAGCGGACCATGGGCTGGGTCGACGACGAAGACGCCAGCTGACCGCGATCGGCTGACGCAAGCATGCCGGCCCCACCGCACCGGGGCCGGCGCAAGCGACGACGAGGAGTCAAGACAATGAGCAGCCTGCAGAGCGTGCCCGCCCTGGGCACGCACCCGACCGCCGGTTCGAACGCGAGCCGCGCCGAGACCCGCGAGCAGCTGGCCAAGGCCACGTACGACCTGCTGGTCATCGGCGGTGGCATCCTGGGCACCTCGGTGGCCTGGCACGCCGCGCAGTCGGGTCTGCGGGTCGCCATGGTGGACGCCGGCGACTTCGCCGGCGCCACCTCCTCGGCCTCCTCCAAGCTCGTCCACGGCGGCCTGCGCTACCTGCAGACCGGCGCGGTCAAGCTGGTCGCCGAGAACCACCACGAGCGGCGGGTGCTGGCCAAGGACGTGGCCCCGCACCTGGTCAACCCGCTCACCTTCTACCTGCCGGTCTACAAGGGCGGCCCGGTGGGTGCGGCCAAGCTGGGCGCGGGCGTGTTCGCCTACTCCGCCCTCTCGGCCTTCGGTGACGGCATGGGCAAGGTCATATCCCCCGCCCGTGCCGTCGCCGACAACCCCGGTCTGAAGACGGACAACCTCAAGGCCGTCGCGGTCTACTACGACCACCAGATGAACGACTCCCGCGTCGCCGTGATGACGGTCCGCGCGGCGGTCGAGTCCGGCGCGGTCGTCCTCAACCACGCCGAGGTCACCGGACTGCGCATGACGCAGGGCCGGGTGACCGGTGCCGAGCTCAAGGACCGCCTGGACGGCACCGAGTTCGGCGTCGACGCGCGGGTCGTGCTCAACGCCACCGGCCCGTGGGTGGACCACCTGCGGCGCATGGAGGACAAGCACTCCGCGCCGTCGATCCGCCTGTCCAAGGGCGCGCACATCGTGATGAAGCGCAAGTCGCCGTGGAAGGCCGCCATGGCCACCCCGATCGACAAGTACCGCATCACCTTCGCCCTGCCGTGGGAGGACCAGCTGCTGCTGGGCACCACCGACACCCAGTACGAGGGCGACCCGGCGGACGTCCGGGCCGACGAGGCCGACATCCAGCAGATCCTGGACGAGGCCGCGTTCTCGATCAAGGACGCCGACCTGGACCGCTCCTTGATGACGTACGCCTTCGCGGGCCTGCGCGTGCTGCCCGGCGGCCCCGGTGACGTCGCCCAGGCCAAGCGGGAGACCGTCGTCACCGAGGGCCGCGGCGGCATGCTGTCCGTGGCCGGCGGCAAGTGGACGACGTACCGGCACATCGGCCGCGTCGTCATGGACAAGCTGGCCAAGCTCCCCGGCAGCCCGCTGACCGAGGACATGGAGCCGGTGAAGTCGCTGGTCCGCCGGGTCCCGCTGCCCGGTGTCGCCAACCCCAACGCCGTCGCCCACCGCCTGCTGGTGGACCGCGAGCCGGGCCTGCGGATGGACCCGCTGACCGCCAAGCACCTGGCGACGCACTACGGTTCGCTGGCCTTCGACATCGCGCGCATGGTCAACGAGGACCCCGCCCTCGGCGAGCGGATCCACGAGGACGGCCCGGAGATCTGGGCGCAGGTCGCCTACGCCCGTGACTTCGAGTGGGCCCACACCGTCGACGACGTGCTGCGCCGCCGCACGACGGTGACCATCCGCGGCCTCGACGACGACGCGGTCAAGGCCCGGGTGGCCGAGATGCTGGCCCGGAAGGCGTAGCGCCCGGCATAGCATTTCTGATCCATGGGCAGGGGCGGTTCCGGGAACGGGCCGCCCCTTCTCGCGGTCTGTGGAGCGGTCGTATCAAGGCTTAGGCTGGCCCACGTACACAAGGGAACTTCGGAAGGAGACCTGGGTGATCGAGCTTGAGGGCGTGCCCGAGCTGATCGACCCGGTCATGGTGGCCGCGTTCGAGGGCTGGAACGACGCGGGTGACGCCGCGTCCGGTGCGGTCGCGCACCTGGACCGGGAATGGAAGGGCGAGGTCTTCGCGGCGCTGGACGCCGAGGACTACTACGACTTCCAGGTCAACCGGCCGACGGTGTGGCTGGACAACGGGGTACGCAAGATCACCTGGCCGACGACCAGGCTGTCCGTGGTCCGGGTCGGCGGCCCGAAGCCGCGGGACCTGGTGCTGGTGCGCGGCATCGAACCGTCCATGCGGTGGCGGTCGTTCTGCAACGAGCTGCTCGGGTTCGCGCACGAGCTGGGGGTGGAGATGGTGGTGATCCTCGGCGCGCTGCTGGGGGACACCCCGCACACCCGCCCGGTGCCGGTCAGCGGGGTCACCTCGGACCCCGACCTCGCGCGCACGATGGACCTGGAGGAGACCCGCTACGAGGGCCCGACGGGCATCGTCGGCATCCTCCAGGAGGCGTGCACGCACGCGGGCGTCCCGGCGGTCTCGCTGTGGGCGGCGGTCCCGCACTACGTCTCCCAGCCGCCGAACCCGAAGGCGACGCTGGCGCTGCTGAACCGGCTGGAGGACCTGATCGACATCAGGGTCCCGCTGGGCGAGCTGCCGGAGGACGCCCGGGCCTGGCAGCTGGGGGTGGACCAACTGGCCGCCGAGGACAGCGAGGTGGCGGAGTACGTCCAGACGCTGGAGGAGGCGCGGGACACGGCGGACCTGCCGGAGGCGTCCGGGGAGGCCATCGCGCGGGAGTTCGAGCGGTACCTGCGGCGCCGGGACCCGGCCGCCGGGTCGGCGCAGGGCGACCCCGGCGACCCCACGTCGTACTTCCGCGATCCGTCCGGGGGCTCCGCCCCCCGCCCGAAGCCGAAGCCGGACGATCCGGACGAGGACACGCCGTAGCGCGGGGGTGGGGGGGGGGGGGGGGGGGGGGGGCGGCCGGCCGGGGCGCCGGGGGGCC
>NZ_JAJAUY010000212.1 GCF_020532625.1 Streptomyces antimicrobicus
GGCCCCCCCCCCCCCCCCCCCCGGCCCCCCCGGGGCCCGCCCCCCCCGGGCCCCCCCCCCCCCCCCCCCCGGCCCCCCCCCCCCCCCGCCGGGGGGGGCGCCGGCCCCCGCCCCCGCGCGCCCGCGCGTCCGGCCCGGGGGCGGGCGTCGGCGAGCAGCACGAGCACCCCGGCGGCGAGCAGCAGGAGCAGCGGGCCGGCGAGCAGCGCGGCCAGGGCTTCCGGGCCGGCGGTGGCGCCGGGGGTGACGGCGGCGTCGGCGAGGCCGGTGGAGCCGGGCGGGACGGCGGCGTCGGGCGGGACGGCGGCGTCGGCGACGTGCCCGGTGGGGGCCGGGTGCCCGCCGTGCCCGGCGTGGCCGGCGGCGGCCACCGCCGCGGCGGACCCGGGGTCCAGACGGACCCGCAGGGCGGCCATGCCCGTGTAGTGCGTGCCGGTGGCCGCCACACCCGTCAGCAGGCTCGCCCCGAGCGCCGGCAGCGGGCCGCCGCCCCTGACCGCGAGCCACAGCGCGGCGGTCGCGGCGAGGACGGCGACGACGACGGAGAGGGCGACGAGCCCGGTGTCGTACTCGAACCGGCCGTGCAGCCGGACCCCCGCCATGCCCAGGTAGTGCGCCGAGGCCACCCCCAGGCCCACCAGCGTGCCGGCGGTGAGCACGGAGAGCGCCGAGCCGCGGCCGTACCGGACGATCACCGCCCCCGCCGCGGCCATCGCGGTGCCGGCGAGCAGGCTGGCGGCCATGGTCCGTTTGTCGTAGTTCAGTGGCGACCCGGTGATCGAGAAGCCCATCATCGCGATGAAGTGCATCGTCCAGATCCCCGAGCCGATGGCGGCGGCGCCCAGCGCCGTCCAGCCCGGCCGCCACGAGCGCCCGACGAGGAGGGACCGGGTGGTGCAGCGCAACCCGAGCGCCCCGCCGAGACAGGCGGTCAGATACCCCAGCAGGGGAATGCTCCAGCCATGCTCCCCGAGCACCGCGGCCACCCGTTGCGTCCCGCCCACCCCAGTCCGCCCTTCCGCCTCCCCCCGGTCGCCGCCGGCACCACCGCGCGCCGCGCCGGGCCCGACTCCGCCGAGCGTAGGGCGGCGGGCCGCCCTCGCGCACCGCCTCGGGACGGATTGGCCGTGACGCCGTCCGGCCGGGCCGTCCGCCGACCCCCTTTCGACCCGAGGAGACCGCACATGAACGTCCGACCTGTTGCCGCGGCCGTGGCCGCCGTCCTGGGCCTCACCCTCACCCTCGTCGGTCCCAGCGCCTCCGTCTCCGCCACCGGGGAACCGGTGCGCCTGGTGGGCGCACCGGTCGTCTACGCCCACCGCGGGGCCTCCGCCTACGCCCCGGAGAACACCCTGGCCGCCGTCGACGCCGCCGCCGACATGGGCGTCGAATGGGTCGAGAACGACGTCCAGCGGACCAAGGACGGCGAGCTCGTCGTCGTCCACGACGACACCCTGAGCCGGACCACGGACGCCAAGAAGCTCTACCCGGACCGCAAACCGTGGCGGGTGCGCGACTTCACCGCCGCCGAGATCGCCCGGCTGGACGCGGGCAGCTGGTTCGACGCGCGGTTCGCGGGCGAGCGCGTGCCGACGCTGCGGGACTACCTGGACCGGGTGGACGCCAACCAGCAGCGGCTGCTGCTGGAGATCAAGAAGCCGGAGCTGTACCCGGGGATCGAGCGGGAGACCCTGGACGTCCTGGCGCGGGCGGGCTGGCTCGACCGGTCGCACGTGACGCGCCGCCTGGTGGTGCAGAGCTTCAGCGCGGACAGCGTCCGCAGCGTGCACACGCAGCGGCCGGAGGTCGTCACGGCCTTCCTCGGCACCCCGGCGGTGGCCGACCTGGAGCGGTACGCCGAGTTCAGCGACCGGATCAACCCGTGGCACACCACGATCTCGGCGGACTGGGTGTCGGCGGTGCACCGCGTGCGCGGGCCGCACGGCAAGACGCTGGAGATCGACACCTGGATCGTGGACGACCCGACGACCGCGCGCAGGATGCAGGAGCTGGGGGTGGACGGCCTCATCAGCAACGCGCCGGACGTGGTGCGCGAGGCGACAGGAGGCTTCTGACCTGCGGCGGGACCGGGTGTCAGTGGGTCGCCGTACGGTGGACGCGTGACCACTGACAGCCGGCCTCCCGCAGGGCCGCACCTCGAATGGACCGTCGTGGACAGCGACATCGGTCCGCTCCTCCTGGCCGCCACGGACGAGGGTCTGGTCCGGGTGGAGTTCCACGCCGCCCCGGACCGCCCGGACCTGATCGACCCGGTGGCGGCCCGGCTCGGCCTCGCGCCGTGGCGGCCGGCGCCGGGCGCGGAGATACGCCTGGCCGAGCCGGTGCGCCGGCTGGCCGCGTACTTCGCCGGGGAGCTGCGCCGCTTCGAGCTGCCGCTCGACTGGCGGCTGACCTCCGGGTTCAACCGCCAGGTGCTGCGGGAGCTCGACCGTTCCGTGCCGTACGGCGCGGTCGTCGGCTACGGCGAACTGGCCGGCCGGGTCGGCCAGCCCGGGGCGGCCCAGGCGGTCGGCGCGGCCATGGGGTCCAATCCGCTGCCGATCGTGGTGCCGTGCCACCGGGTCGTGGAGAACGACGGGGGCATCGGCGGATTCGGCGGCGGCCTGGAGGCCAAGCGCGCCCTGCTGGCACTGGAGGGGGTACTGCCGCGGCCGCTGTTCTGAGCGGTGGCTTTCGGGGGGCATGGGGGCTGGGGGCGGGTGTGGGGCGGGCCGGGGCGGGGCGAGGCGCGGGGGGGCTGGGTGGGCTGGCGGAGGGCGCGGCTCGTGCCCAGGCCGGACCGGGTCGTGTCCCGCTGTGTCGGGGCTGTGTCCGGCCTTCGCCGGGGCTCGCGTCCCGACCGATTCGGCGCCGTGCCCGGCCGGGTCGGGCGTCCCGGCGGCGTCGGGGCGTCGCGTGTCCGGCGGGGTCCCCGTGTCCCGCCGCGTCGGGGCTCGCCCTCCGGCGGGTCGGGGCCGTGTCCGGCGGGTCGGGACCGTGTCCGGCCGCCCCTGGGCTCGCCTCCGGGGCCGGGCCTGGGCTCGTCCCGACCAGGTCGAGCCCACGGCTGCCGCCGGGGCGGGGCGGTGGTTCCGGGCGGGCCGTGGCTGCGGCCGGGGCCGGGCCGGGCCGCCGCTCCGGCCGGGGTCGGGGCCGGGCCGGGGCGCCGGGTGCTTGCGACCGGGTCCGACCTGGCAGAACTCCGTTTCGCGCGGGAGGGCGGAGTGGGACACTGCGCCCGTGACCCCTGCGACCACCGCCGCCGCGTCCGGCGGCCCCGCGTCCGTGTCCCTGACCGTCCACCGAGCTCGTCGTGAAGGGAGGTGTACCGCGTGACCCCGGCCCAGGGCACCACCAAGCCGCTACCGGTCGTGGCCCCGGCGGAGCTGCCCCGGCTGCGTCGGCGGACCTCCGCCGTGCTCATCGCCAGCCAGATCCTCGGCGGGCTCGGCGTGCCGGTCAGCATCGCGCTGGCCCCCGTACTCGCCACGGAGATCAGCGGCACGGACGAGCTGTCCGGCATGGCCTCCACCGCCGCCGTGGCCGGCACCGCCCTGCTGTCGCTGCCGCTCGCGGCGTTGATGACCAGGCGGGGGCGGCGGCCGGGCCTGGTCCTGGCGTATCTGACCGGTGCCGCCGGCGCGGCCCTGGTCGTGCTGGCGGCGGCCGTACGGAACTTCCCCCTGCTGCTGCTCGGCATGGCCTGCTTCGGCGCGGCGTCGCTCGCCAACCTCCAGGCCCGGTTCGCCGCGGCCGACCTCGCCGAGCCCGACCACCGGGCCCGGGCCATCTCCACGGTGGTGTGGGCGACCACGATCGGCGCGGTGCTCGGCCCCAACCTGTCCGCCCCGGCCAGCCGCAGCTTCGCCGGCACCTCCATACCCGAGACGGCGGGCCCGTTCGTCTGGGCCGCCGTCATCTTCCTGCTCACCGGCGCCCTGGTCGGCGTCCTGCTGCGCCCCGATCCGCTGCTGACGGCCCGGTCCCTGGCCCCGGCCGGGGAGGAGAGCCACGCGGACCGCTCGCTGCGCGCCGGCTTCGCCGCCGTCGCGGCATCGCCACGGGCGAGGCTGGCGCTCGTGACGATCGCCGTGGCGCACACCACCATGGTGTCGATCATGGTGATGACTCCGCTGGACCTGAGCCACCACGGGGCCGGGCTGGAACTGATCGGCCTGGTGATCAGCGGTCACATCGCCGGCATGTACGCGTTCTCGCCCGTGTGGGGCTGGCTCGCGGACCGGATCGGCCGGCTGTCCGTGATCGGGATCGGCGCGAGCCTGCTCCTGACCGCCGCGCTGCTGGCCGGCACGGCGGGCCCCCGGCACGGTCAGACCGCCGCAGGCCTGTTCCTGCTGGGGCTGGGCTGGTCGGCCGGGCTGGTGTCGGGTTCGGCGCTGCTCACCGACTCGGTGCCGCAGGCCGCCCGGGCGGCCGTGCAGGGCCTGTCCGACCTGATGAGCAACACCTGCGCGGGCATCGGCGGGGCGGCCAGCGGGCTGATCGTGGCCCAGGCGGGCTACGGCTGGCTGAACGCCGCCGGGGCGATGCTGCTGGTGCCGCTGGCGGCGCTGACGCTGTACACGGCGCGCCGCGGTCCGGCCGAGGACTGAGGCCCGAGACCTGAGGCCCGAGACCTGGGGCGGCTGACCGGCTGAGCGGCCAGGTCCGGCCGGCCATGCGGTGGCCGGCGGTCGCCGCCGTCGGGCGGCCGGCAGGACGGCCGTCGCCAGGACGGCGGCCTGACGGTTACGGCCGGCGCGCGCCAGCGGTAGCCGTCCGAGGCGGCGCGGCGGACGGTCAGAGGGTGATGTGGTAGGCCTTGCGGAGCGTCTCGTGCACGGTCCAGGTGGTCCGGTCGCCCTCCCGCAGCACGCAGGCGGAACCGGGCCCCACCTCCAAGGTGGGCCCGCCCTCGACCTCGATGGTGGCGCGCCCGCTGACCACCACGAACAGCTCGTCGGCCTCGGTGTCGGTGACCACGCCCGGGGTGATCTGCCAGATCCCGCGCACCTGCGTGCCGTCGGCGGACTCCCACAGCACCTTGCCGGTCACCACCGGGTCGCCGGAGAGGACCTGCGCCGGGTCGAGCTCCTCGACCTCCAGCTCGGAGTCCGGCACGTCCGGGACGGAGACGGCGAAGGAGGCGGAGGCGGAGCCGGAGCCGGGGGTGAAGGCACGGGCGGAGGCAGAGCCAGGGGCGGATACGGCAGCGGGTACGGCAGCGGTTGCGGCGGCGTGGTCGTGCGTGCTCATGGCGCGACCCTAGCCGCCGGGCCGGCCGGCGGCCGTGGCCAACCCGTCCAGCATCGGGGCGTCCGGCCCGTCACCCTGTCCAGAACCGTTCCCCCAGGGGTGCTCGTCGGACAGGTGTGGCAGGAGCGCGTTTGGGTGCGCACGTGACGTGCCATGGATGGGGACATGCCACAGCACACGGTGATCCCCGTCCTGTCCGAAGAGGTACGCGAGGCGCTCGACCAGGGCCGTCCGGTCGTCGCCCTCGAATCGACGATCCTCGCGCACGGCCTGCCCCGCCCCCGCAATCTCGCCGTGGGCGAGGAGCTGGAGGCCCTCGTCCGCGCGGAGGGTGCCGTTCCGGCGACGGTCGCCGTCCTCGACGGCGTGCCGCACGCCGGTCTCGACAAGGCCCAGCTGGAGCGGGTCGCGGGCGGCGAGGGGGTGCGGAAGTTCGGGCACCGGGACCTGGCCCCGGCCCTCGCGGCGGGCGCCACGGGCGCGACGACCGTCTCGGCGACGGCGTTCCTCGCCGCGCGGGCCGGGCTGCGCGTCTTCGCCACCGGCGGGCTGGGCGGCGTACACCGGGAGTGGGTGCGCTCGCAGGACGAGTCGGCGGACCTGTCGCTGCTGGCGCGCACCCGGATCACGGTGGTGTGCGCGGGGGTGAAGTCGATTCTGGACGTGCCGGCGACGTTGCAGCGGCTGGAGACGCTGGGGGTGAGCGTGCTCGGGTACGGCACGGACCGCTTCCCCGGGTTCTACCTGTCCAGTTCGGGGCACCCGGTGGACTGGACCGTGACGCGGCCCGAGGAGGTGGCCGCCGTGATGGCCGCTCAGGAGGCCTTGGGGGGAGCGGACTCGGCCCTGCTGGTGGCCAACCCGGTGGCCGAGGAGGAACAGCTCGACCCGGAGCTGCACGACCGGGTGCTCGCGCAGGCGCTCACCGAGTGCCGGGAGCGGGGCATCACGGGTCAGGCGGTCACACCGTTCCTGCTGGACTTCCTGGTCCGGGCGACGGGCGGGGCCTCGCTGGAGGCCAACCTGGCCGCGGTACGGGGCAACGTCCGGCTCGGCGCGCGGATCGCGGTGGCGTGGGCCGGGCGGTGAGCGGCGCCCTGCTGGTGATCGGGGACGTGGTCACGGACGTGGTGGCCGTCCATACGGAACCGCTGACGCCGGCGACCGACACGGCGGCCCGGATCCGCACCCTGCCGGGCGGGGCCGGTGCCAATGCCGCCTGCTGGGCGGCGCGGTGCGGGGTGGCGCAGGTGCGCATGCTGGCGCGGGTGGGCGCGGAAGCGGCCGACTGGCACGCGCGGGCGCTGGTGGCGGCCGGGGTGCGCCCGCACCTGGTGACGGACCCCGTGGAGTCGACGGGCACGGTGGTGGTGCTGGTCGGCAAGGACGCGGAGCGGACGTTCCTGACCGACAGCGGGGCCGCGCTGCGGCTGTCGGCCGCCGACTGGGACCCGGAACTGCTGGACGGCGTCGTCCACATGCATCTGTCGGGTTATCTGTTCTTCGCCGACCCGAGCCGGGGGCTCGCGGAGCTGGCGCTGCGCGCGGCGCGGGAGCGCGGGGTGCCGGTGAGTGTGGACCCGGCCTCGGCCGGATTCCTGTCCACCCTGGGGGTGAATCGTTTCCTCAGCGCCGTGGAGGGGGTGTCCGTCCTGCTGCCCAACGCCGACGAGGCCCGGCTCCTCGCCGGCCTGGCCGACGTGCGGCGGGCGGCCGCCGCACTGAGCCTGCGCTTCCCGCTGGTGGTGGTGACCCTCGGCGCCGCCGGGGTCCTGGTCGCCGAGGCCGGGGAGGTGACCGCCGAGGTGCCGGCGGAGCCGGCCGAGGCGGTCGACACCACCGGCGCCGGGGACGCCTTCACCGGCGGCTTCCTCGCCGCCCGCCTGGCCGGGGCCACCCCGACGGACGCCGCCCGGGCCGGCTGC
>NZ_JAJAUY010000213.1 GCF_020532625.1 Streptomyces antimicrobicus
GCGGCCCCGCGGCGGCCCGTCAGCGGAGTTCGATGAAGGGCTCGGGAGTCCGCTCGGGGCGGGGTGGGGGCGGGGTGGCCGGGTGGCCGATGGCGACCGTGCCCATCGGGTCCCAGTCCTGCGGCAGGTCCAGGACCTTGCGCACGACCTCCCGGCAGAACATCGTCGACGACACCCACGCCGACCCCAGCCGCTCCCCGGCCAGGGCCACCAGGAAGTTCTGCACGCCGGCCCCCATGGCGACCACGAACATCTCCCGCTCGGCCACGTCCCGCCGCTCGTGCCCGTACCGGTGCGCGCCCTCCGTCACCAGGCACGGCACCGCCAGGTACGGCGCGTTGCGCAGTACGTCGCCGCGGCGGATCCGCTTGGCGATCGACTCCTCCGACTTGCCGTCCCGCCGCAGGTCCGCGATCCACGCGTCCCGCATGGCGTCCAGCAGCCGCACCCGCGCCTGCGCCGACTCCAGCAGCACGAACCGCCACGGCGTCGTGTGGTGCGGCGCCGGCGCCGTCACGGCCGCGGCCACCGCGCGGCGCACCGCGCCCGGGTCCACCGGGTCCGCCGTGAACGCGCGGACCGTGCGCCGCTGCGTGACCGCCTCCCGCACCGCCTCCGACGTGCCCAGCCGGAACATGTCGTCCGCGGCCGGCCGCACCAGCTCCCGCGCCGAGCCCTCCCCCCGTACGTGCGGCAGCCCGCGCACCACCGCCACCGGCAGCCCGGCCGCCTTGCCCTTGACCAGGTCCCCGGCGGCCGCCAGTTCGTCCGCCGTGGCCACCACGGTGACGTTCAGCGGGTTGCCGTGGCTGTCGGTGCCGCCGCGCAGGTCGTCCAGGACCCGTACACCGGCCGCGCCGATCGCCACGTCCGTCAGCCCGGTGCGCCACGGCCGCCCGAAGGTGTCCGTGACGATCACCCCGACGTCCACCGACAGCAGCTCCGCCAGCCGGGCGCGCAGGGCCCGCGCCGAGGCGTCCGGGTCCCGCGGCAGCAGCAGCACCGTGCCGGCCGCCGTGTTGGACGCGTCCACCCCGGCCGCCGCCATCACCAGCCCCTGCCGGTTCTCCACGATCCGCAGCGCGCCCCGGCGCGCGACCACGCGCACCGTCTCGGCGTCTATCGCCGCCTCCCGCGAGTCGGCCGCGACGATCCGGCCCTCCGCCTTGGAGACGATCTTCGACGTGACCAGCAGGACGTCCCCGTCCTGCAGGTCGGGCGCGGCGGCCGCGATCAGTTCCGCCAGGTCGTCGCCGGGGGCGACCTCGGGGATCCCGGGGACCGCCCGCACCTCGTACGCGGGCGTGGTCACCGCACGGCCTCCGCCAGTTCCAGCGCGGCCCGCGCCATCGCCGCGGTCGCCTCGACGTCCGTCATCATCAGCGGCACGGCCCGGCAGGCGATCCCGGCGGCCTCCACCTCGGCGACCGCGTCGGCGTCCGCGGTGTCCACGAGCCAGCCGTCCAGCAGCCCGCCGCCGTAGTGCCGGGCGACGGCGGCGGCGGTCGCCTCCACCCCCACGGCGGCCAGCACCTTGTCCGCCATCCCGCGCACCGGCGCCCCGCCGACGATCGGCGACAGGCCGACCACCGGCGCCGCGGCGGCGGCCACCGCCTCGCGGATCCCGGGCACCGCCAGGATGGTGCCGACGGAGACGACCGGGTTGGACGGCGGGAAGAGGATGACGTCGGCCTCGGCGAGCGCCTCCAGCACGCCCGGCGCCGGCACGGCCTGCTCGGCCCCGACCGGCACCACGGCCTCGGCGTCGACCGAGGCGCGCAGCCGGACCCAGTACTCCTGGAAGTGGATCACCCGCTTCTCGCCGTCCAGGGTCACCGCGACGTGGGTCTCCACCCGGTCGTCGCTCATCGGCAGCAGCCGCACCCCCGGCTGCCACCGGTCGCACAGCGCCTCGGTCACGGCGCTGAGCGGGTAGCCCGCGGAGATCATCTGGGTGCGGACGATGTGGGTGGCGAAGTCGCGGTCGCCGAGCCCGAACCAGCCGGGCCCGACGCCGTACGCCGCGAGCTCTTCCTTGACGGTGAAGGACTCGTCGGCGCGGCCCCAGCCCTGTTCCTCGTCGATGCCGCCGCCGAGCGTGTACATCACGGTGTCCAGGTCGGGGCACACCTTCAGCCCGAACAGGTGGATGTCGTCACCGGTGTTGCCGATGACCGTGATGTCCGCGTCGGGCGCGGCCGACTTCAGTCCGCGAAGGAAACGGGCGCCGCCGATACCGCCGGCCAGAACAACAATGCGCATGCAGCGCAGTCTGTCAGGCCGCCGGTACGCCCACGGACTCGCGGTGCGCCGCGCCCTCGGCGGGGGTGCAGTGGTGCATCGGCATCTCGGTCAGGCCCGGGAAGTACACGTGCAGGCTGACCGCCCCGTCGAGCGAGTCGTTGACGACGTCGTGGGCGTAGCCGGGGGCGAACACCCGCTGCGCGCCGGCGCGCAGGGTGAGCGGGCCGCGGGCGGAGTGCTCGGTCAGCTCGCCGTCGAGGACGGTGAGCACGCCGGAGGAGGGGCCGTGGTCGTGCCGTCCGCTGCCCTGCCCGGGGACCCAGCTGAGCAGCCACACCTCGTAGCCCGGGCCGGTGCGCAGCCGGTGGTACCAGCGGGTGGTGGCGTCGTAGCGGACGAGGTGCTCCCACTGGGCGCGGTCCTCGGCGAGGGAACGGGCGAGTCCGACGAACTCGGCGACGGTGGCCGGGTGCTCGCGGGCGGGCTGGAGCAGGTGCTGGACGGCGAGGATGTCGCCGGCGATCTGGAGGTCGCTGTCGCTGTTCATGCGGGGGTTCCTCGAACGGTGTCAGTCCGTCGTCCGGTACGGCGTGCGGGGCGTCGTCGCGGAGGTCGTACGGAGGGACGTGCGGGCGGGGCGGTTGCTGGACCGGGCGAGCCGGGCACTGGACGGAGCCGAACGCTCCGCAGGCATCAACAGCTGCAACAGCAACAGCGACCCTGGGCAGCACGCAGGAACCCACGAATGGGCGTCCGGGTGGCGGCTGCGGTCACTGACATGCGGACAAGGAGACCCGGTCCGGGGACCGGGTGTCAACCCGACGTCCACTTCGCGGGAAGACATTCACCTCTTCCGGTGGGGCCGCAAGGAGAAAGGTTTGTGCACCCCTTGACCGGGCATGTGGCGGCAGCGCCCGCAGCGCCGCCGTTGTCAGGCCGTGACCGGAATGTGATCTAGCTCGCTTCCGTGGCCGAATCGCAACCTTGGCGCGGAGTGACACGTCGGCTACGGGCGAGGGTGTCGCGCGCACGCCCCGGCGTGTGCGCATGGCATGTGTCACGATTTTTGGCGATATGAACACTTTCTGTATACGCTTGGTTCCGCAGAGTGAATAAGGGGCCCAATAGCAGATCTCGGCTTGACTGCCCCAGATCGCCGCATTTGTAATTTCACTCGTGTCGTTTCCGCATCTGGCCGGTAACGACGCCATCACGGGGACGCACAGACAGAGCGAGGGGCGCACATGACCGAGCTGTTTCAGGAACTGCTGGTCGAGGAGGCGGACGAGGAGCTCGGATGGCAGGAGCGGGCGCTGTGCGCCCAGACCGACCCCGAGTCCTTCTTCCCCGAGAAGGGCGGCTCCACCCGAGAGGCCAAGAAGGTGTGCCTCGCCTGTGAGGTCCGCTCCGAATGCCTCGAATACGCCCTCGCCAACGACGAGCGCTTCGGCATCTGGGGCGGTCTGTCCGAGCGCGAACGGCGCCGACTGAAGAAGGCCGCCGTCTGAACCTCCGACGACACCTCCGACCCCGGCCGGTGCGGCACTGCGCACCGCATCCGTACATACGTAGCAGAGCAAACGGTCCGCCTCCTGCCCCTTCCCCGCAGGAGGCGGACCGCTGTCGTCCCAGCCGTTAATGTGGGGCGCCAGTCCAGCAGCCTCCGCGGGCGGCACCGCCCCGGAAACCCCCCGGACCCCGTCCGGAGGGACCCCCAGGCCGGAGGGCCCGTACCGCGATGTCCCCGCACAGCCACTCGACGGCCGCGCACGCGACGGCCACCACCCCCGAGTTCCCCCGGCACGTCGTCACCGCCGTCCTCGTCGCCCACGACGGCGCCCGCTGGCTGCCCCAGGCGCTCACCGGCCTGCTCCACCAGGAACGCCCCGTCCAGAACGTCATGGCCGCCGACACCGGCAGCGCCGACGACTCCGCCCGCCTGCTCGCCGAGGCCCTCGGCGACGACCGCGTCCTGCACCTCGCCCGCCGCACCGGCTTCGGCGCGGCCGTCGACGAGGCGGTCCGCGCCGCCGGCACCCTCACCCCCGACGACTTGCCCTACCTGAAGCGCCCCAGCGGCTGGGACCCGGTCAGCCGCACCTGGCGCGACGACACCTACGACCTGCCCGAACTGCCGTACGGCGAACCCGTCCAGTGGCTCTGGCTGCTCCACGACGACTGCGCCCCCGAACCCGACGCCCTGACCGAACTGCTGCGCGTCGCCGAGGAGGACGAGGACGCCGCCGTCATCGGCCCCAAACTGCGCGGCTGGTACGACCGCAAGCAGCTCCTCGAAGTCGGCGTCAGCATCGCCCGCAGCGGCCGCCGCTGGACCGGCCTCGACCGCCGCGAGCAGGACCAGGGCCAGCACGACCAGGTCCGCCCCGTCCTGTCCGTCTCCACCGCCGGCATGCTGATCCGCCGCGACGTCTACGACGCCCTCGGCGGCTTCGACCGCCGACTGCCGCTGATGCGCGACGACGTCGACCTGTGCTGGCGCGCCCACCAGGCCGGCCACGGCGTCCTCGTCGCCCCCGACGCCGTGCTGCGCCACGCCGAGGCCGCCGCCCGCGAACGCCGCACCGTCGACTGCGTCGGCCGCACCCCTTCCAGCCCCCACCGCGTCGACAAGGCCGGCGCCGCCTACACCCTGCTCACCGGGGTCTCCGCCCGGGCCCTGCCGTACGTGCTGCTGCGGCTGGTGCTCGGCACCCTGCTGCGCAGCCTCGGCTACCTGCTGGCCAAGTCCCCCGGCCAGGCCGTCGACGAGCTCACCGGCCTGCTCGCCACCCTGCTGCGCCCCGGCCGGATCCTCGCCGCCCGCCGCCGCCGCGGCCGCCCGGTCGCCTCCGCCAAGGAACTGCGCGGCTACTTCCCGCCGCCCGGCGCCACCGTCCGCGCCGGCCTCGAACAGCTCGCCGCGCACCTCGGCGCCGGCCGCGACAGCGAACCGGCCGCCGCCGGACGGCACGGCGGGGCCGTCGAGTCCGGCCCCGGCGCCGAGGACGCCGACTTCCTGCAGGTCGAGCAGTTCGCCCGGCTCAAGCGGATCGCCCGCCGACCCGCCCCGGTCCTCTTCGCCCTCCTGCTGGTCGTCTCCGTCCTCGCCTGCCGCGCCCTGCTCGCCGGCGGCTCCCTGATGGGCGGCGCCCTGCTGCCCGCGCCCGGCAGCGGCGCCGCGCTCTGGCACGCCTACGTCGACGACTGGCACCCCGTCGGCACCGGCAGCACCGCCGACGCCCCGCCCTACCTCGCCCTTCTCGGCGCCCTGGCCACCGTCCTGCTCGGCTCCTCCGAGACCGCGCTGACCCTCCTGCTGGTCTGCTCCGTCCCGCTCGCCGGCCTCACCGCCTACGCCGCCTCCCGCCCCCTGGTCGGCTCCCGGCTGCTGCGCGCCTGGGCGGCCGTCGCCTACGCCTTCCTGCCCGCCGCCACCGGCGCCCTGGCCGGCGGCCGGCTGGGCACGGCCGTGCTCGCCGTCCTGCTGCCGCCGACCGCCCGCGCCGCCGTCGCCGCCTACCGGCTCGACCGCGAGGAGCCGGGCCGCGGCGGCTGGCGCGCCGTGTGGACGTACACCCTGCTGCTGACCGTGGTCACCGCCTTCACCCCGGCCGTCTGGCCGCTCGCCCTGGTGCTGGGCCTCGCCGTGGTCGTCGTACGCCGCTCCGCCTGGACCACGTACGCCCCCCGGCTCCTGGCCGCCGCGCTCACCCCGCTGGTGCTCCTCGCGCCCTGGTCGCTCGGCCTGCTCGCGCACCCCGGCCGCTTCCTGGACGAGGCGGGACTGCCGTACGGCACCGGCTCGGCCGGGGCCCTGGGCCTGCTCACCGCCGACCCCGGCGGCCCCGGCACCCCAGGCCTGCCGCTGCTGGCGGGGCTGCTGCTCGCCGCCCTGGCCGCGCTGGTGCGCACCGAACGGGTCCTGGCCGTCCGCGCCGCCTGGGCCGTCGCGCTCGCGGCGCTGGTCCTGGCCGTGGTGACCGACCACGACGGCTGGGCCGGACCGGCCCTGCTCGTCTACGGGTCCGCCCTGCTGGCCGCCGCCCTGGCCGGCGCGGACGGCGCCCGGCAGCGCCTGGCCGCGCACGGCTTCGGCTGGCGCCAGCCGCTCGCCGCGGTGATCGCGCTGGCCGCGGCGGCGGGGCCGCTGCTGGCCGCCGCCGGGTGGGTGCTGGCCGGCGCCGACGGGCCGCTCCAGCGGCGCGACCCCGTCCAGGTGCCCGCGTTCGTCGCCGAGGAGAGCGGCACCCGCGACCAGGCCCGCACCCTGGTGCTCGGCGGCAGCACCCCCGGCCAGGTGTCGTACACCCTGGTCCGGGGCTCGGGCGGCCGACTCGGTGACGCGGAGCTCGCCGCCGCGGCCGGCAGCGACGCCCGCCTGGACAAGGTCGTCTCCAGCCTGGTCGCCGGCTCCGGCGCCGACCAGACCGGCCAGCTCGGCGGCTTCGCCATCCGCTACGTCCTGGTCCGCGACGGCGCCCCCCGGCAGCTGAGCCGCGTCCTGGACGCCACCCCGGGCCTGAGCCGGATGAGCCAGCTGGACGGCAGCGCGCTGTGGCAGGTCGACCGGCAGGTCGCCCGGGCCGTGATCATCCCCGGCAAGCCGGGCGAGGCCCCGATCCCGGTGGCCTCCGGCCCCGTCGAGGCGCACACGGGCATCCCGGCGGGCGACGCCGGCCGGACCCTGCGGATCGCCGACCGCGCCGCCCCCGGCTGGCGGGCCACCCTCGACGGGGTGCCGCTGGAGCCGAAGACCGTCGACGGCTGGGCGCAGGGCTTCACCCTCCCCGCCCAGGGCGGCCGGCTCGACCTCGTCCACGAGGACTCCGCCGCCCGCACCGGCTGGCACTGGGCGCAGGGCGCCCTCGCGCTGCTGCTGCTCGTCCTCGCCCTGCCCGGCCGCCGCAAGCGGCTGGACGACGACCTGCCGG
>NZ_JAJAUY010000214.1 GCF_020532625.1 Streptomyces antimicrobicus
CCGCGTGGGACGCGGCCGGGGCCCACGCGAGGGGGCCCGGTGCCAGGGCGTGCATGGCCAGGACGCCGGCCAGCACCAGCAGCGCGAACAGCGCGAAGCCGCGGCCCGTGGGGCGGCGGCTGAGGAGCTGGTCGGCTGCGGTCACGGGGTCATCGTACGAGTAGCCGCCCGGGCCCGGTGCACCCGCCGGCACCGAGGCGCCCGCTCCCACTCCCGCCCGCCCCAACTCTCGCCCGCCGCGGGCATGTTACGGTCCCGCCATGTCCAAGGCCGAGATAGACCAGCTGACCGCCGAATTCTTCGGCGCCTTCGACAACCGCCACGGGGCCGCCGACGTGGCGCGCGTCCGCCGGCTGATGCTGCCGGGCGGGGTGATCGTCAAGACCGGCCCGGACTTCACGGCGTACACGGTGGACGCCTTCGTCGAGCCCCGCGAGAAGCTGCTGGCCGAGGGCCGGCTCGTCGGGTTCTCGGAGTGGGAGACCTCCGAGCGGACCGAGATCGCCGGGGACGTCGCGGCGCGCTTCGGCACGTACGAGAAGTCCGGCGTGCTCGACGGGGAACCCTTCGAGGGCGGCGGGACGAAGTCCTTCCAGTTCGTCCGGACCGCCGACGGCTGGCGGATCTCGGCCTTCGCCTGGTCCGACCGGCCCTGACGACCGTCCTGACCACCGGCGCGGGCCGGCGCCCACGACCGGTACGTCCGTGCGGCGGCTGTCCATGATCGGCTGCTCACGGTCCGAGGGGCCCCGGTCCCCTCATGGTCGCCCCGGGGCCCGGCGCGGGCCACTCGCGCGCAGGGGGGCGGTACGGGCGGCCCAACACTCCGGGCGGGGCGCCCGGCTCTGCGGGACAATCTGACCAGGGGTTGTCGCTTCCGCCTGGTGAGGTGTGGTGCGTATGCGGAGTGCCGGCGACGGGACCCCCTGGGACACGGCCGACCTGGCCGCCCTGGTCCTGGACGCAGCGGGCGCCGTGCTGTGCTGCACCCCGGGGGCGGAACGGCTGCTCGGCCGGCCGGCGCAGGAGCTGTACCGGCTGTCCGTGCGCGCCCTGCTGGCGGACCCGGACCGCTGGCCGAACATGCGGCGGCTGCCCGGCACCGAGGAGTGGGACGGGGACACGGTCCTGCGGACGGGTGACGGCACCGAGCTGCACGCCTCCTTCCACATCTCGCCCGTGGGGCGCGGGCCGCAGGGCGGGGGCCCGCGGTGGCTGGTCCTGGGCGCCCCGGCCGAGGTGGTGGCCGCCGGGCGGCACGAGGTGGCGTTCATCCAGGAGCTGTTCCTGCAGAGCCGGGTGGGGCTGGCGGTGTTCGACGAGGAACTCCGGATCGTCCGCACCAACACCCCCCTGCTCCCGTACACGGGGCTGCCGGCCGAGCTGGCGGGGCACCGGCTGGGTGACTTCGTGTGGGAGGAGGACGCCCGCGCGATCGACACGCTGCTCGGCCAGGTGCTGCGCACGGGCGTGCCGGTGGTGCAGGCGGACGTGCTGGTCCGGACGGTGGTCGACCCGCGGGAGGGGCGCACGCTGTCGCTGTCGGCGTTCCGGTTGCAGGCTCCCGACGGCCGGGTCATAGGGGTGACCTCGCTGTTCACGGACGTGACCGAGCAGCAGCGGGCCACCCAGCGGCTGGAGCTGCTGCACCGGGCGACGGAGGCGCTGAGCGGCTCGCTGTCCGTCGAGGACACCACCCGGCTGCTGGTGGACGTCCTGGTGCCGGAGTTCGCGGACGTGGCCGCGGTGGACGTGGCCGGCTGGGCGCTGGCGGGCCGGGAGCGGCCCGGATCCCGGCAGGAGCCGGGCGGCCCGGGGGCGCGCCGGCCCGCCCCGCTGCGCCGGGTCGCCACGGCGGTGGCCGGCGGCGGGGCGGTGCCGGAGGGGGCCGAGGTCGGAACCGGGCCCGGAGCGGCCGGCGAGCCGGAGGGGCTCGCCGATCCGGCGGGGATGAGCGTGCCGCTGCGCGCCCAGGACAGCGTCCTCGGCCGGATCGTCGTACGGCGCTCCCCGCAACGGCGGCCGGCGTTCGACGAGGAGGACCTTCCGCTGCTCCAGGAGATCGCCTCCCGCACCGCCCTGGTGGTCGAGAACGCCCGCCGGTACGCGCGGGAGCGGCGGGTGGCGGTCCGGCTCCAGCGCAGCCTGCTGCCGCCGCCGGTGACCGAGAGCGCGGCCGTGCAGACCGCCAGCGTGTACCTGCCCACGGGGGCCGCGACCGGGGCGAGCGGGGACTGGTTCGACGTGATTCCGCTGTCCTCCGCTCGGGTCGCCCTCGTCGTCGGCGACGTCGTCGGACACGGCCTGCAGGCCACGGCCACGATGGGCCGGCTGCGGACGGCCGTGCGGACCCTCGCCGATCTGGACCTGGAGCCCGACGAGCTGCTGGCCCACCTCGACGACCTGGTCGTGCAGCTGATGCTGGACGAGCGGCGCGAGGACGCCGACCGCGACGACGAGGACGACGCGGACGAGGACGTGGACGAGCCGGACGGGGAGGGGCAGGGCGGCGGCGCGGACGCCGGCTCCGAGCGCGTCTTCGACTCGTACGGCGCGACCTGCCTGTACCTGACCTACGACCCGGTCACCCGGCACTGCGTGATGGCCAGCGCCGGTCACCCCCCGCCGGTGGTGCTGGGCCCGGACGGCACCGGCGGGTACCCGGACCTGAGTCCCGGGCCGCCGCTCGGGGTGGGCGGACTGCCGTTCGAGCGGCAGGAGCTGGTGGTCGAGGAGGGCAGCGTGCTCGCGCTGTTCACCGACGGGCTGGTGGAGCCGGGGCGGACGGACCTGGACGTGGGGATGGCCGCGCTGTGCCGGGAGTTGCGCGCGGCGCTGCCGCTGGCCCGGCCGCTGCGCGAGACCGGGCGCGCGGTGGTGGAGACCCTGGCGCCGGGCCCGCTGGACGACGACGTCACCTTGCTGCTGGCCCGGACCCGGGTGGTGCCGGTGGCCGACACGGCGGCCTGGATGCTGGACCCGGAGCCGGAGAACGTGGCCGTGGCCCGCGAACTGGTCGCCCGGCAGCTGGCGGGCTGGCAGCTGGACGAGCTGGTGTTCACGACCGAGCTGGTGGCGAGCGAACTGGTCACCAACGCCCTGCGGTACGGCGGCGGGGGCCCGGTCGAGCTGCGGCTGGTCCGCGCGGGCACGCTGATCTGCGAGGTCGCGGACGGCAGTGCGACGCAGCCGCGGATGCGGCGGGCCCGGACCGAGGAGGAGGGCGGGCGCGGCCTGTTCCTGGTCGCCCAGCTCACCCATCGCTGGGGCAGCCGCTACACGTGGCGCGGCAAGACCATCTGGACCGAGCAGACGCTGCCGGCGGCCCCGGCCGCCGATCGGTCGATCACCCCTACGACATAACGAAGTTGACGCAGCATCAGGTCAAGCGTCCCGGACTCTTGACTCCGTCGCCGCAGGTCGGGATTCTCGTCGCGCTCCCCCACCCTCGCTCGACGACGACGTGAGTGATGCCATGAGACGACGTACCCCCCACCGGCGAAGGCGCACGGCGGTCCTCTCGCTGCTGGTCACCCTGGTCGCCCTGGTGCTGATGCCCGGCACCGGTTCCGCAGCCACCGAACCGGGCTGGTGGAACCCGACCGCCCGGCCCGCGCCCGACTCCCAGATCAACGTGACGGGCGAGCCCTTCAAGGGCACCGATGCCCAGGGCAAGGTGCGCGGCTTCGTGGACGCGCACGACCACATCATGTCCAACGAGGCCTTCGGCGGGCGGCTGATCTGCGGAAAGGCCTTCTCCCCGCAGGGCATCGCCGACGCGCTCAAGGACTGCCCCGAGCACTACCCGGACGGCACGCTCGCCGTCTTCGACTTCATCACCAAGGGCGGCGACGGCAAGCACGACCCCGACGGCTGGCCGACGTTCAAGGACTGGCCCGCCCACGACTCGCTGACCCACCAGCAGAACTACTACGCCTGGATCGAGCGGGCCTGGCGCGGCGGCCAGCGCGTGCTGGTGAACGACCTCGTCACCAACGGGGTCATCTGCTCGGTGTACTTCTTCAAGGACCGCAGCTGCGACGAGATGACCTCGATCCGGCTGCAGGCGCAGAAGACGTACGAGATGCAGTCCTACATCGACTCGATGCACGGCGGTCCGGGCAAGGGCTGGTTCCGGATCGTCACCGACTCCGCGCAGGCCCGGCAGGTGATCGAGCAGGGCAAGCTGGCCGTCGTGCTCGGCGTGGAGACCTCCGAGCCGTTCGGCTGCAAGATGATCCTGGACGTCGCCCAGTGCAGCAGGGCCGACATCGACCGCGGCCTGGACGAGCTGTACGGGCTGGGCGTGCGCAGCATGTTCCTGTGCCACAAGTTCGACAACGCCCTGTGCGGGGTGCGCTTCGACGAGGGCGCGCTCGGTACGGCGATCAACGTGGGCCAGTTCCTGTCGACCGGCACCTTCTGGCAGACCGAGAAGTGCACGGGCCCGCAGCACGACAACCCGATCGGCCTGGCGGCGGCCCCCGAGGCGCAGAAGCAGCTCCCGGCGGGGGTCTCGGTGCCCTCGTACTCCGGGGACGCGCGGTGCAACACCCGGGGGCTCACCGAACTGGGCGAGTACGCGGTGCGCGGCATGATGAAGCGCAAGATGATGCTGGAAATCGACCACATGAGCGTCAAGGCCGCGGGACGCGCCTTCGACATCCTGGAGTCCGAGTCCTACCCGGGCGTGATCTCCTCGCACAGCTGGATGGACAGCGACTGGCTGGAGCGGCTCTACCGGCTCGGCGGGTTCGCCACCCAGTACATGAACGGCGCCGAGGCCTTCAGCAACGAGGCCCGGCGCACGGACGCGCTGCGCGAGAAGTACAACGTCGGCTACGGCTACGGCACCGACATGAACGGGGTCGGCGGCTGGCCCGGCCCGCGGGGCGCCGGCACCCCGAACCCGGTGCGCTACCCCTTCCGCAGCGCCGACGGCGGCTCGGTCATCGACCGGCAGACCACCGGCCAGCGCACCTGGGACCTCAACACGGACGGCGCCGCGCACTACGGCCTGGTCCCGGACTGGCTGGAGGACATCCAGATCGTCGGCGGCCAGGGCGTCATCGACGACCTGATGAAGGGCGCCGAGTCCTACCTGACCACGTGGGGCGGGTCCGAGCGGCACCGGGCCGGGGTGAACCTGGCCGCGGGCCGGCCGGTCGCGGCGAGCTCGGCGGAGTGGAACCCGTTCGTCAGCTACGCCCCGGGGCTCGTCGTCGACGGCACCCGGGCCACCCGGTGGGCCAGCGACTGGAGCGACGACCAGTGGGTCCAGATCGACCTGGGCTCGTCCCAGCTGGTGCGGCGCGTGACGCTGGACTGGGAGCGGGCGTACGGCAAGGCGTACCGGATCGAGGTGTCCGCGGACGGCTCGGCCTGGCAGACGGCGTGGTCGACGACCGCGGGTGACGGCGGCCTGGACACGGCGCGGTTCGCCGGGGTGCCGGCGCGCTACGTACGGGTCCACGGGGTGCAGCGCGGCACCCAGTGGGGGTACTCCCTGTACGAGGTCGGCGTCTACAGCGGCTGACGGTCGGGCGGACCGACGCGGACGGAAGCGGACGGAAGGAGGGTCCATGGCGCGGATGCCGTTGGCCGAGCGGCGGGTACAGCTGACCGAGGCGGCCATCCGCGCCATGACCCGCGACGGCGTCGCGAACACGACGACGCGTTCCATCGCCGCCGAGGCGGGCGTGTCGCTGAGCGTCTTCCACTACTGCTTCGACTCCAAGCAGGCCCTGCTGGAGGCCGTCATGGCCACGATCACCGAGCACTCGGCCTCGGTGGTGCGGCAGGCGCTGCGCCCGCGCAGCGGCCTGCGCGAGACGGTCCGGGCCGGCTTCCAGGCGTACTGGGACCACGTGTCCGCGCATCCGGGTGAGCACATGCTCACCTACGAGCTCACCCAGTACGCCCTGCGCCGGCCCGGGTTCGAGCATCTGGCGCGCCGGCAGTACGAGATGTACTGCGACACCTACGCCGAGCTGATCGGCCGGCTGCGCGACAGCATGGAGTTCGAACTGCGGGTGCCGGTGCCGGTGCTGGCCCGCTACCTGGCCGCGATGACCGACGGGCTGACCCTGAACGTGCTGGTCCTCGGCCCGGACGCGGCCTGGAAGGACATGCTCGACACCATCACCGACCATGTCGCGGGCCTGGTCCGGCACGACGGCTGACCGGCACGACGGCCGACGCACGACTGCCGACGCACGACGGCTGACCGGCACGACGGCCGACCGGCCCGCCGCCCGGGCCCGCGCGGCGGAGCCCGCTCAGTCGAGCCCCTCCTGCTCCGGGTCGTCCCGGGCGAGCCCCAGGGCGACCTGCTGGAGGATCTCCTCGGAGCTCGGCTCGGAGCCCGCCTCGTCGTAGGCGTCGGCCACCGCGTCGAAGGCCAGGATGAACCCGGTGATCAGGGCGCTCAGCGGGTCGGAGAGCTGACGGAGCATCGACAGGCCCACTTCCTCGGGGCTGCCGTTGGCGGGGACCACGAACTGGTCGGGGATCACCTCACCGAGCAGGTCGGAGACGAAGCTCTCCGTCGCTCCGCCGCGCAGGGCCGTGAGGGCTGCGATGGCCTTGAGCTTGATGTCGTTCTCGGTCACGGGGCGAGCCTAGTCCGCGGTCGGGGCGGGACACGGTCCGCGCCGTGCACGCCGTTCACGCCGCGCCGCCCTGGGCGGTGCCGGTCGTGTCGTCGTCGACGATCTCGGCGTCGACCACGTCGTCCTCACGGGGACGGGCGGCTCCGCCGGCTTCGGCATCCGCGTCGCCGGAGCCGGAGCCGGAGCCCGACGCCGAGCCCGAGCCGCTGCCGGTACCGGCCGCGCCCTGTGCGCCCTGCGCCGCCCGCGCCTCGGCGTACATGGCCTGGCCGATCTTCTGGCTGGCCGCGG
Organism: Streptomyces antimicrobicus; assembly: GCF_020532625.1. Taxonomy (GTDB): domain Bacteria; phylum Actinomycetota; class Actinomycetes; order Streptomycetales; family Streptomycetaceae; genus Streptomyces; species Streptomyces antimicrobicus. Next base: position 6,903 of record NZ_JAJAUY010000214.1, read on the forward strand.
CGACCTTCTCGGTGGCGGCCCGGATCCCCGCCGTGTCCTCCCCCTTGAGCTTCTCCTTCAGGTCGGTGAGGGCGCCTTCCACCTCGCTCCGCGCGTCCGCCGGGATCTTGGCCTCGTTGTCCTTGACGAACTTCTCGGTCTGGTAC
>NZ_JAJAUY010000215.1 GCF_020532625.1 Streptomyces antimicrobicus
TGGCCGCCGCGAGCCGCAGCAGGTGGTCGAGCCGGCGCACCAGCTCGCCGGGCCGCTGCGCGGCGATCCCGGTGGCCGTGCCGAGGTCCCGCGCGGCCAGCGCCTGCTCCAGCCGCCCGGCCCAGGTGGCGGGCCGGATCCGGCCCGTTCCGTGGTCCACCCGTACCGCGTCCGGATGGCCGGCCGCCGTCTCCAGCAGGGCCGCCCCGAGCGCGGTGGCGGGCGAGACCGGGGTCGCGCGCAGCACGGCGAACGCGAGCGCGGCCCGCGGGTGGCGGGCGTGGCCCTCGAAGGGGTGCAGGCTCTCGGCGGCCCGCTTCCACGCGGTCGGGTGCCGCAGCACGTCCTCGACCAGGAAGGGCACCGGCAACGCGTCGAGCACGGCGAGCAGTTCGCGCCGCAGCCGCCGGGGCAGCCCGCCGAACCGGGGGAGCGGCGCCAGCCCCGGGTCCCCGCCGGAGAGCACCGCGAGCACCCGCAGCACGTCGGTGGCGGTGGTCAGCCGCTCGCCGGGCAGCGCGCGTACGACGGCCTCGGCGCCCTCCGGCACGTCCGCGAGCAGGGTCGCGACGACCAGGGCCTTGGTCTCGCGGACCGGGATCTCGGCGGGCAGCAGCCCGCGCCCGGCGGGGGAGAGCGGCAGCAGCGTCAGCAGGTCCGCGCGGTCCTGCGGGGACAGCGGGGTGCGCCGGGCCAGGAGGTCGCCGACGAGTGCGGTGGCGTCGGCGGCCCGGTCGGTGCCCAGGCGCATCAGCCGCAGCGGGCCCTCGGTGGCCGGGGCGGCGGCGCCGACCGCCCGGACCGCGCGCAGGAACGGTTCACCGGTGTCCACCCGGCGGTGGCAGATCGGGCAGCCGTCGTACGCGGACGCGTCCCAGCACAGCCGGCACACCAGGTGCGCGCACGGCGAGAGGGCGCGGACGAGCTTGGCCTCGCCGCACAGCACGCACGGCTGGCCCGGCCGCTGGAGCAGGTGCGCGAACACCCGGTCGACGTACAGCGCCTCGGTGTCGCGCGGCACGGCCTGGGGGAAGCGGCGCAGCAGCGGCCGGTGGGTGCGGTGCGAGCCGAGCAGCTCGTCGGCCAGTCCCACCAGCCGGACGTGGGCGGCCGCCAGCTCCTCGGCGGGGAGCCCGGCCAGGGCGTCGTGCAGCTGCGGTGAGAGCAGGTACCCGCGGCCGAGCAGTTCCGTCTCCAGCCTGCGCAGTGCCGGTCCCGGCCCGGCGCCGCCGGCCGGTACGGGATCGACGTAGACGGTCTGGACACGGCGCAGCAGGACGGAGTCGGCAGCGTGCAACGACGGATTCCCCTTCGGGAGGCGGCGGTGGAAACGGCGCGCGCGGGCCGCTCCCGTACGCGACGGGCGGCGGCCCCGCGGACACGAGCGCGGGCGGGCACTGACGAGGACGCGCGGGCCCTGAGGCGGACGGGCGGGCACTGACGAGGACTTGGGCGGGGGGCTGACGTGGACGCGGGCGCCGAGGTGGCCGGGTCGCCGACCCGGACGCGGACGGGGTCGGGCCTGGACGCGGACGCGAGCGGCGCGGACGCGACGTGGGCACGGGATGCGGGGTACCGCGCGAGCGGCCCGCTGCCCGCTGCCCGCAGCGCGCGCGGAGAGCCGGTGGGACAGGAGCGGAGAGTGGGCGCGCCGAATCGTTGTCAGGAGTGAGAAGGATGCACGCCGGGGAGCCGCCCCCGTGGCCCTGATTCCACCACACCGGACGGCCCGCGCCAACCCGTTTATCGCGGCGGCGCCAGCAGCGACTCCGTCAGGGCCCGTACGGACAGCAGGAACAGCCGCTCCGGGTCCGGCGGGCGGGCCAGGGCCCGCGCGAGGGCCGGGTCGTCCGGCGCCGAGGCCGACGCGGGGGCGTGCGGGTGCGCCCACAGTTCGCCCTCGGCCGGGGACTGGGCGGGAGAGCGTTCGCGGTTGCGCTCGACCAGGACGAAGCCGACGGTCTGGAACTGCACCGCCCGGACCGCGTCCGCTGCGCGCGCCCCGCGCAGCCCGGCCGCGTGCACCTCGTGCACCAAGGCCTGCTGGGCGGGCAGGAACATCCGCTCGGTCAGGCCCCGCTCGTGGACCAGCGCGATCAGATGGGGCCGGGCGCGCAGCTCGTGGCGCATGCGGCGGGCGACGGAGACGATCCGCTCGACCGGGGTGCGGCCGGTCGGCCGGATCGCGCCCATCTCCGTCACCGTCCGCTCGACCAGCGCGTCCAGCAGCTGCTCGCGGTTGCCGACGTGCCAGTAGATCGAGGTGACGGCGGTCCCCAGTTCGGCGGCCAGCCCGCGCATGGTCAGGGCCCCCGGGCCGTGCTGCTTGACCAGGGACGCGGCGGCGGCCAGCACCTCGTCCCGGGTCAGCGGGCTTCGCGTCATGGCGCTCCTGTCGGTCCGTCAGATACCAGGGTGCAGCCCTCTTTACCCTTCATCGGCGCGGGTGTAACTGTGTTACAGAGCCCGGGTACGACACCGACGAAGGGTGGTACACCCCCATGGCACGCGTACGGTACGGCGCGCGCGGCGAGGCGGAGATCGCCGCCTCCCGCGCGAAGAGCGCGAACCTCCCCGACATCTGGTCCACCGGTGTGGTCGCCGTCTGGGAGACCGATCCGGACGTGGTGGCGGCCGTGCTCCCGCCGCCCCTCAAGCCCGGCGAACGGCCCCTGGTCCGGGCCAACATCAGCAAGGTCGACCTGCCCGGCTACCCGCTCGGCGCCGGTTCCGTGGCCGTCGCGGCCCGGCACGGCGGGGTCGAGGGCTGGTACCCGCTGGTCATGCCGATGACCCACGAGCGGGCGCTGACCGGTGGCCGCGAGGTGTTCGGCGAGCCCAAGAAGCTCGGCGAGGTCACGGTCGAGCGCGACGGCCTGCTGGTCCGGGCCGCCCTCGCCCGGCACGGCATCGCCTTCGTGGAGGTGCGCGGCGCCGTCGACCGGGCGCTGCCGGTGCCCGAGCCCGCGGTGAAGACGGACTTCTACTTCAAGTTCCTGCCGGCCGTCGACGGTGACGGCTTCGACGCCGACCCCGTGCTGGTCCACTGCACCCGCAACGAGAAGGTCCGCAAGCTGGAGCACGTCACCGGTGACGTGGTCCTGCGCGAGTCCATGTACGACCCCGTCGCCGACCTGCCCGTCCGCCGCCTGGTCGAGATCACCATCGGGGAGAAGACCACCGACCAGAAGGGCCGGGTCGTCGAACGCGTCAGTGCCCATGCCCTGCTGCCGTACCTCCACCAGCGCTACGACGACCCGCAGCAGGCCTTCGACGGCCCGCCCGAGGGGAGCGTGTGACATGCGACTCGAACCAGGTCAGGTGGCCGTCGTCACGGGAGCCGCCGGCGGCATCGGACTGGCCATGGCCCGCCGCTTCGCGGCCGAGGGCCTGAAGGTGGTCCTCGCCGACGTCGAGGAGGGCGCCCTCGCCAAGGCCGCCGGAGAACTGTCCGCGACCGGCGCCGAGGTCTTCGCCCGGCGCACCGACGTCGGCGACCGCGACAGCGTCCTCGCCCTCGCCGAGGCCGCCTACGACGCCTTCGGCGCCGTGCACGTCCTGTGCAACAACGCGGGCGTCGGCTCCGGCGCCGAGGGCCGGATGTGGGAGCACGACCCCAACGACTGGAAGTGGGCCTTCTCCGTCAACGTCTGGGGCGTCTTCCACGGCGTCCAGGCCTTCGTCCCGCGCATGCTCGCCGCAGGCGCCCCCGGCCACGTCGTCAACACCTCCTCCGGCGACGGCGGGATCGCCCCGCTGCCCACGGCCTCCGTGTACGCCGTCACCAAGGCCGCCGTGGTCACCATGACCGAGTCCCTCTACGCCCACCTCAAGGCCGAGGGCGCCGCGATCGGCGCGTCCGTCCTCTTCCCCGGCCCGCACATGCTGCGCACCGGCCTGTGGGAGTCCCACCGCAACCGCCCCGAGCGGTACGCCAAACAGCGCCCGCGCCGCACCCCGTACCGCAGCCTCGACCAGTACGAGGCCGCCATGAAGCAGGCCGGGCACGAGGTGCGCTTCACCCCCGTCGAGGAGGTCGCCGACCTCGTCGTCGACGGCATCCGCGCCGACCGCTTCTGGATGCTGCCGGCCAGCGAGCACAGCGACCGCCAGATCCGCGCCCGGTCGCAGTCCATGCTCGACCGCGCCAACCCCGCCTACCTGGAGAGCTTCATCCTCGACTGAGGAGTTTCACCGTGAGCGAGTACGACGACCCGTACCTGATCATCTCCTCCGACTGCCACGCGGGCCTGCCCACCGAGCAGTACCGCCCCTACCTCGACCGCCGGTTCCACCGGCAGTTCGACGAGTTCCTCGGCCAGCGCGACGCCCGCCGCGAGGAGGCCACCCGGCTGGGCGTCCGCAACGAAGCCTTCGCCGAGAAGTGGTTCCGCGAGCACGAGGAGGGCCTCAGGGGCGGCTGGGACGGCGCGCAGCGGCTGAAGGAGCTCGACGGCGACGGGGTGGCCGCCGAGGTGGTCTTCCCCGACGCAGACGCCGTCGACAGCCAGACCGCGGCCCCCTTCGGAGTGGGCCTGGGCCTGTCCGGCGACCAGGACCCCGAACTCGGCATGGCCGGCGCCCAGGCGCACAACCGGTGGCTGGCCGAGTTCGTCGGGCAGCATCCCGAACGGCACTGCGGGGTGGCCCTGCTGCCCGTCACCGGCGAGCCGGCGAAGGTCGTCGCCGAGATCCACCGGGCCAAGGAGTCCGGCCTCGGCGCCCTGATGATCCCCTCGATGTGGGTGGACAAGGCCCCGTACCACGACCGGCGCTACGACCCGGTCTGGGCGGCGGCGGCCGAGACGCAGATGCCCGTGGTCACCCACTCCGGTGCCGCCCCGCGCCACGAGTACGGCGACCACCTGGGCATCTACGTCTCCGAGGTCACCTGGTGGCCGGCGCGCCCGCTGTGGTTCCTGATGTGGTCGGGCGTCTTCGAGCGCCACCCGGGCCTGAGGTTCGGCGTCGCCGAATCGGGCTGCTGGTGGCTGCCGAACCTGCTGTGGTTCATGGACCGCCTCTACCTCGGCGCCCACGGCGGCAAGAAGCTGTCGCCGTTCGCGGAGCTCACGCGCGCGCCGAGCGAGTACCTGGACCGGCAGGTCTTCGTCTGCGCGACCAACACCAAACGGCGCGAGCTCGCCCAGCGCTACGAGATCGGCGTCGACAACATCCTGTGGGGTTCGGACTTCCCGCACCCCGAGGGCACCTGGCCCGAGACCCGCACCTGGCTGCGCAACACCTTCCACGACATCCCCGTCGCCGAGACCCGGCGGATGCTGGGCCTGGCCGCGGCCGAGGTATTCGGCTTCGACACCCGGAAGCTGGCCCCGATCGCCCGCCGGATCGGCCCCACCCCGGCGGAGCTCGGCCAGGACCGCGACCAGGCCGCCGTCGAGGCGTCGTGGGCCCGTTCGCGGGAGACCGGCCGGCACTGGCTGACGGGCCACGACTTCCCGGTGCTGGGGGTGACGCGGTGACGGGGGAGGACCGCTACACGGTCGTCTCGGCGGACTGCCACGCGGGCGCCGACCTGCTGGACTACAAGCCGTACCTGGAGAGCAGGTACCACGACGCCTTCGACGCCTGGGCGGCCACCTACGTCAACCCGTACGAGGACCTGCTCGCCGACACCGCCGACCGCAACTGGAACTCCGACCGCCGCCTGGCCGACCTGGAGGCCGACGGCATCGTGGCGGAAGTGGTCTTCCCGAACACCATCCCGCCGTTCTTCCCCAGCGCGGCCCTGATGGCACCGGCCCCCACCCGGGCCGAGTTCGAGCAGCGCTGGGCGGGGCTGCGGGCGCACAACCGGTGGCTGGCGGACTTCTGCGCGCAGGCTCCCGGCCGGCGGGCGGGCGTCGCCCAGATCCTGCTGAACGACGTCGACGAGGCCGTCAAGGAGATCCGCCGCACCAAGGAGGCCGGGCTGACGGGCGGCGTCCTGCTGCCCGGGGCGCCACCCGGCAGCGGGGTCCCGGAACTGTACGCGGACGTCTACGACCCGATCTGGGCGGTCTGCGAGGAGTTGGACGTCCCCGTCAACCACCACGGCGGCTCCGCCTCCCCGCCGCTGGGGGAGGAGCCGGCGGCCCGGGCGGTCTTCATGGTGGAGACCACCTGGTTCTCCCACCGCGCCCTGTGGCACCTGATCTTCGGCGGCGCCTTCCGCCGCCACCCGGGCCTGAAGCTGGTCCTGACCGAGCAGGGCTCGGGCTGGATCCCGGGTGTCCTGGAGATGCTGGACTACTACCACGGCCGCCTGGTGAACGCGGCGGCGAAGGCGGCCACGGCGGAGTCGAAGTTCGGCGCGGGCCTGGCCGAGTCCATGGGCAAGGGCCCGAGCGAGGTGTGGCGGGACAACTGCTTCGTCGGCGCGAGCTTCATGCGCCCGCACGAGGTCCCGCTCCGCGACCGGATCGGCCTGGACAAGATCATGTGGGGTGCGGACTACCCGCACGACGAGGGCACCACCCCGTACTCCCGGGAGGGCCTGCGCATCGCGTACGCGGGCCTGCCGAGGCAGGAGGTCGCCGCGATGGTCGGCGGCAACGCCGCCCGCGTCTACGGCTTCGACCTGCCCTTCCTGGACACCCTGGCGGCCGAGCACGGCCCCCTGGTCGACGAGATCGCCACGCCGCTGCCCGAGATCCCCCCGCGGGCCACCAGCCCGGCCTTCGCCCGGGGCGGCTCGGTCCGCGTCTGGTGACCCGCCCTCCCGCCGGACCGGCTCGGCTCTGCCCGAACGTGAGCCGCTCCGGCGGGGGCGGTGCCGCCGACGGGGCGAACCGCCGGCGGCACGGCCGGATACCGATCGGTAACAACCCCTGGCCGCGGCCCCCGACCCGCCCTAGGGTGCCGCCATGCCGAACCTGCCCGATGGCCTGCCGTGGTCCATGTCCGCCGCGTACCGGGGGAGCGCCGCGTGAGCGCCCCGACCGGGCCGGAGCCCCGTACGCCGGCCGGCGCGCCCGGCGATCCACGCGC
>NZ_JAJAUY010000216.1 GCF_020532625.1 Streptomyces antimicrobicus
GCTCCGGGCTGCCGCGCTCGGCCGGCTCCCGTTCGGCGGGTCGGGGGTGGGCGGCCGTTCGGCCGGTGACGGCCCGGAGCGCGCCCGGTGGTTGCGCCGGACGCTGCCCGGCCGGTACCCGGCCCTGACCGCGCGGCTCGCGCAGGCGCTGACCGACAGCGGCGGCCGGGCCGCCCGGGTGATGGTCCCCGTCGACCTGCGCCGCCACGACCCGGCCCTCGCCGCGTCGACGGGCAACTTGACCCTTCCCCTCTTCCTCGACCTGCGCCCCGGCGACGACTGGGCCTCGGCCCACGCCGAGCTGCTCACGGGCCTGGCGCAGGGCCGCGAACTGGCGGGCGGCTTCGAGGAGGCCCTCGCCCTCCTGCCGCCGGCGGCCCTTGCCCTGCTGCTGCGCGCGGCCCAGGGCGCGACCCGGCGCACCGGCCGCCACCTGGCCTCGGCCGTGGTCTCCCACCTGGGCCGCACCGACCCGGCGGACTTCTGCGGCGCCGGCTTCACGGCCGAGAGCGTCCACGCCCTGCCGGTCCACGCCCCGCTGGTGCCCCTCTCGTGGGTGGCCACCGAGACCGACACCACCACCGAACTCACCCTGGGCCTGCGCGGCGGTCCCGACCTCCTCGACCACGCCGAGCGCCTCCTGTCCGACACCGTGGCCCGGCTCACCGCCACCGCCACCGCCACCGCATCCGCCCCGCCGGCCGGGCCGAGCGCGAGCCCCGTCCGGGCGGAGCCCGCGGCGCCGCGGGCGGCGGCCCCGGTGGCGCCTTCGGCGCGGGCCCCGCAGGACCCGAACCCCCCGGCCGACACCGTCGTGTCGCTGTTCCGGGCCCGGGCGGCCCGTCACCCGCAGGCCCCGGCCCTGGACGGGCCCGCCGGGCCCGTCACCTACGCCGAGCTCGACCGCCGCTCCGACGCCGTCGCCGCCGAGGTACGGCGCCGAGGGCTGGGGCGGGAGGACCTCGTCGGGCTGGTCGTCGACCGGACCCCGGCCGGGGTCGCCGCGCTGTGGGGCATCCTCAAGGCCGGCGCCGCCTTCGTCCCGCTCGACCCCGCCCACCCCGGCCCACGGATCCGCGAACTGCTCCGAGCCGCCGGCGTCGGCCTCTGCCTGACCGAGCGGCACCTGCGGCCCGCGCTCGCCCCGTCCGTCCCGTGCGACCTCCTTGCCGTCGAGGACGTGCCCACCGCCCCGCCCGCCGCGGTCCCCCCGCCCGCCCCCGCCCCGGGGGACCTGGCCTACGTCGTGCACACCTCCGGCTCCACCGGCCGGCCCAAGGGCGTCCAGATCGAGCACGGCAGCCTCCTCGCCTTCGTCCGCTGGGCCACCGGGCTCTGCCGGGTCACGCCCGGCACCCGCTTCGGCTTCGCCTCCTCCTACGCCTTCGACATCTCCTGCTTCCCGCTCTTCCTCCCGCTCCTGGCGGGCGGCACCACCGTCCTGGCGCCCGGCGCGCCCTCCCGGGCGACGCTGCGCCGCCTGCTCATCGAGCACCGCGCCGACACCCTCGCGCTCACCCCGTCCCACCTGGCCCTGCTCGGCGAGCCCGGCGACGCCACCGTGCGCACGCTGCTGCTCGGCGGTGAACCGCTGACCCCGGCGGCCGTCCGTACGGTCCGGGCCGGTTTCGGACCCGACTGCCGGATCGTCAACGCCTACGGGCCCACCGAGGCCACCGTCGCCTGCCTGGCGCACGTGGTCGGTCCCGAGGACGTCCCGCCGGACGGCTCCGGCGCCCCCGCCACGATCCCCATCGGCACGCCGGGCCCCGGAGCGCGCGTCGAACTCCTGGCCGGCGACGGCACCCCGATCGGCACGGGCCCCGGCGACGCCGGCCGCACCGGCGAGATCGTGGTCAGCGGCCCCCAGGTGGCCCGTGGTTACACCGGCCCGGCCGGGGACCGGCCCTCGCCGTTCGTCACCCGCCCCGACGGCAGCCGCGCCTACCGCACCGGCGACCTCGGCCGCCGACTGCCCGGCGGGGCCGTCGAGTTCGCCGGGCGGATCGACGGCCAGGTGAAGATCGCCGGCCACCGGGTCGAGCCGGCCGAGGTCGTCGCCGCCCTGGAGGCGCACCCCGCCGTGGCCCGGGCCGTGGTGGCGGTCCGCCACCGGCCCGCAGCGGCCGGGCGGCGGCCGGTGCTGTGCGCGTACGTCGTCCCGCGCGACGCGGCGTCCGAGGCTCTGCCCGAGGTGCTGCGCAGCGCCCTCACCCGGGTGCTCCCGCCGCACCTGGTGCCCGCGCACGTCGTCACCGTCGACTCCGTGCCCAGCACCGTCAGCGGCAAGGCCGACCTCGACGCCCTCCCGGACCCCTTCGCCCGTAGCGGGCCCGCGGCGGCCCCGCCGCCCACGGCACTGGAGGAGCGGGTGGCCGGCCACTGGGCGGCGGTGCTCGGGGTGGACGCGGCCGGGCTCGGCCCGGAGGCCGACTTCCAGGCCCTGGGCGGCGACTCGCTGGCCCTGGTCGAGATGCTCACCGCCGTCTCCTCGGACCTCCTCGACCCCGATCAGGGCCGCCGCTTCATGGCCGGGCTGGAGTGCCTGGTGCGCGAGGTGACGCTCGGCCAGGTGTGCGCCCGGGTCCGCGCCGCGCGGACGGAGGCGGTCGCGTGATCTTCGTCGGGGACGGCGCCCTGCTCCGGCGCGCGGTGGCCCACGCCGCGGACCGCGGCCACCCGGTCGACCTGGTCTGTTCGTCGGACCCCGCGGACGCCGCCGGGGCCGGACCGCACCTGGCCGTCGGGGCGGACGTCAACGCGCACGCCGGGGCGCTGGCCGCCGCGTCCGGCGACGGCATCGTCTGGTCCCTCAACAACAAGCGGATCTTCCGCGCCCCGGTGCTGTCCCTGGGGCTGCGCCTCTACAACGTCCACAACGGCCTGCTGCCCCGTCACCGGGGCCTGCCCTCGGTGGCGGTCCTCCATGCGGTGCTGCACGGGCACCGCGAGTACGGCGCCACGCTCCACGAGGTGGACGCAGGGATCGACACCGGCCGGGTGCTGGCCGAACGCCGGTTCCCGATCGGCCCCGAGGACCGCTTCCACCAGGTCATGCTGCGCGGGATCCGCGCCTGCCAGCAGGTGTTCGAGGAGCAGCTGCCGGCCGTGGCCGCCGGCCGGGCGACCCCGGCGGCGGTCCCGGCCGCGGGCCCGTCGGCGTACCACGGCGTGCGCGACCTGGACCGTCTGGCGCACTGGCGCGACCACCCGGCGTACGCCCGCGCCACGGACCTCGGCCCCTTCGCCGCGCACGCCCCCGAACTCGCGGAGGCGCTGCGCCGGCTGTCCTGATCCGACCCGTCCGACGGGGCAAAAGTTACCAATTGGTATCTAGTGACTTCGCTATCACTCGGCAGTAGAACCTGTTGCAATTCCGCCACGAGTGAGGAAGCTCACATGAGTGACTCTACCCCCACTGGCGACGTTCCCCAAGGCATCTCCCGTCGCCGCTTCATCGCAGGAACAGGTTCTCTTCTGGGCGCCGTGGCCCTCGCCGGGCGCGCCCCGTCCGCCGCCGCCCTCGACACCGGGGCCCGGGTCCCGGCCCTGGTCGTCGGCACCGGCTACGGCGGTTCCGTCGCCGCCCTGCGCCTCGCCCAGGCCGGGGTCGACGTGCACATGGTCGAGCAGGGCATGGCCTGGGACACCCCCGGCCCCGACGGCAAGATCTTCGCCAACACCACCAGGCCCGACTTCCGTTCGTACTGGCTGCGCACCCGGACCAAGGCCCCGCTCAGCAACTTCCTCGGCTTCCCGCTCGACAAGGACGTCCCGCGCTACACCGGCATCCTCGACGCCGAGGAGATGGGCGGCATCGTCGTCTACCAGGGCCGCGGCGTCGGCGGCGGCTCCCTGGTCAACGGCGGCATGGCCGTGACGCCCAAGCGGGAGAACTTCGCCGCCGTGCTGCCCTCCGTCGACGCCGAGGAGATGTACCGCACCTACTACCCGCGCGCCAACGCCGGCCTGGGCGTGGCCACCGTCGACCCGGCCTGGTTCGAGACCGCGGAGTGCTACCGGTACGCCCGCGTCGGCCGCAAGCACGCCCAGCGCTCAGGCTTCCCGTTCGTCTTCGTCCCCGACGTCTACGACTGGGACTACATGAAGCAGGAGGCGGCCGGCACCGTCCAGAAGTCCGCGCTGGACGGGGAGATCCTCTACGGCAACAACGCCGGCAAGAAGTCCCTGCAGAAGACCTACCTCGCCCGCGCCGCGGCCACCGGCAAGGTCACCGTCACCCCGCTGCACCGCGTCACGTCGGTGACCCCCGCGGGCGGCCCCGGCGCCGGCTACGCGGTCACCATGGAGCAGCTGGCCACCAACGGCGACGTCACCGCCGTCAAGACGGTCACCGCCGACCGGGTCTTCTTCGCCGCGGGCAGCGTCGGCACCAGCAAGCTCCTGGTCGAGCTGAAGGCCACCGGCGCCCTGCCCGGCCTCAACGACGAGATCGGCAAGGGCTGGGGCGAGAACGGCAACGTCATGTGCGGCCGCGCCAACCACATGTGGGACCCCACCGGCAAGGTCCAGTCGTCCATCCCCTGCTCCGGCATCGACAACTGGGCCGCCGGGGGAGCGTTCGCCGAGGTCGCCCCCCTGCCCACCGGGATCGAGACCTACGCCTCCTTCTACCTGTCGATCACCAAGAACCCGCACCGCGCCGCGTTCTCCTGGAACGCCGCGGCCGGCCGGGTCGAGCTCAACTGGCAGACGGCCTGGAAGCGGCCGTCCATCGACATGGCCCGGACGATCTTCGACAGGATCAACGAGCGGGAGGGGACGATCTACCGCACCGACCTGTTCGGCACCGACAAGATCTGGGGCGACCACCTCACCTACCACCCGCTCGGCGGCGCCGTGCTGAACAAGGCCACCGACAACTACGGCCGCCTGCACGGACACCCGGGCCTCTACGTCGTCGACGGAGCGCTGATCCCCGGCAACACCAGCGTCAACCCGTTCGTGACGATCACCGCCCTCGCCGAGCGGAACATCGAGAGGATCATCGCCACCGACCTGTGAGCACGGCCCGACGGCGACGAGCGCGCCGCGACCGAAGGGCCGCGGCGCGCCCGTGCGTCACCGCCGTCACTGCGTGGGCAGGACGCAGACGCTGTCGAGCCCCAGCACGTGGTTGAGCCGGCCGAACGCCAGCCAGGAACCGATGCTCATGGTCAGCTCCACGATCTCGGCCTGGCTGTACCGCGCCGTCATCCGCTCCCAGAACTCCTCGTCCAGGCCGTGGTGGTCCAGGGCGTACCGCTCGGCGTACTCGGCGGCCAGCCGGGTGCGCTCGTCGAAGGCCCCGGTCGTGCGCCAGGCCGTCACCGCGTCCGCGAACTCCTCCTCGACCTTCTCCCCGTCCCGTTCGGTGCGCCAGTCCAGGCAGAAGGCGCAGCCGTTGATCTGCGCGATGCGCAGCCGCGCCGCCTCGAACTCGCGCAGCCCCAACGTGGTGTGCGCGTACACCGCCAGCGAGAAGTGGGAGGCGGCCGTGCCGATCTCGGGGACCATCTCGCCCCAGACGTACTCGATCGGGTGCTTCCCCTCGGGGATGTCGATGTTCATCCTGTCCTCCGTCCGGCCGTGCCGAGCCGTCCGACCGCGGGCCGCAGCGGGACGTCCAGTGCGTCGTAGAGCCCCGGCGCCGCCTCCACCAACCAGTCGACGGCGCCCACCAGCCGGCCGACCGCGGTGGCGTTGCCGCCCGCCGACCGGTTCCCGTCCTCGTCGGAGGCCTCCACCGTCACCTCGATGCGCGGCCGGCCCTCGATCACCACCCGGTGCGCGCCCACCCCGTCGGGCGGGACCGGCCAGTCCGGGGCGCACGACGGATGGATCCGGGTGACGTGCTCGATGACGATGCGCGGCTCCCCGCCGACCACCCCTTGCACCTCGAACCGCACCGCGCCCTGGGTGCCCGCCTCGAACGTGCCCATCGAGGCCGTGGTGACCGTGGTCTCCAGCGGGCGCCGGGCGCAGGTCTCGCGGATCTCGTCCAGCTCCACGCCCAACGCCCTGGCCATCAGCCGGATCTGACCACCCCACACCATGGTCGGCACCGACTCCAGCAACATGGGCGGCTGCTGGTCCATCGGCTGCCCCATGCCCACCAGGTGGCGGACCGAGTCCTCCTGGTCGTACGTCGAGTAGTCGAAGATCTCCTGGCAGCGCACGGCGTCCACGCTGCTGCCCAGCCCGCTGACCAGCAGCGGCAGGACGTCGTTGCCCCAGCCGGGGTCCACGCCGGAGGCGAAGAGCGAGCCGCCGCCCTCGGCGATCGCCGCCAGGACCGGATCGCGGAACTCCGGCGGGGCGTTGCGGGGGTCGTAGAGCGGATAGAGGGACGGGGTGACGACCACCGCGCCGGCCCGGACCGCCCGGACGACGTCGGCGAGGGCGTCGTCCGGGCGGATGTCGCCGGAGGCCGCGTACACGACGGCGCGCGGTCCGGTGGCCAGCACGGCGTCGACGTCGTCGGTGGCGGCGACCCCGAGCGGGCGGCCGAGGCCGCCGAGGTCGCCCGCGTCCCGGCCGACCTTGGCGGGACGGTGGACGAGGACATGGGTCAGGGTCAGCGCCGGATGGGCCGCGACGGCGCGGATGGCCGCGCGGCCGACGTTGCCGGTGCCCCAGACAACGGTCGGTATCATGCCGCGGAGGGTAGCTTGACGATCCGTCAGTTCCTAGGGCCGTGACACCGCGAGGTCGTCCGGACCGCGCCCGGGGCCCGCCCGCGCACCACCGGCCACGGCGGCGCCCGCCGGGCCTATCCGTACGTGCTCGCGCAGAGGTCCACGATGGTCGGCGGGACCGTACCGTGTGCGGCCGCGCACAGCGAGGCCATGTCGTACGGCTGCGCCTGCTGCGGCCCCGACCGGCGGGGGCGCTGGGGACGCT
>NZ_JAJAUY010000217.1 GCF_020532625.1 Streptomyces antimicrobicus
CAGCAGCCCGACCTGACCGGCATCTACGACCTCACCCTGCTCAACAAGGTGCTGCGGGCCGCCGGCAAGCCCGAGGTCGCCGACGCCGGTCTCGGCGCCAAGTAGGCCGCGCGCCCCGTCGTGCCCCCCGGGCGGCGGCGACCGCGGTCGCGGTGGAGCGGATCTCGCCACGCGGTGGCGGATCTCGCCCGCCCCCCTGTGAAACCGCAGGTCGCAGCCCCGCGGGGGGCACGACGGGTGGCGCAATACTGCGGCAACACCATCCGGATCGCTCCCCGGGTACGTTCCCTTCCATGCCAGCCGAATCCACCCCCGCCGCCCGACCGGTCGCCGCCGCGCGCCGCCGGCGGCTGCGTGCGGACCGGGCCCGGCAGCTCGCCGACCTGCTGCGCCACCAGATCCTCGCGGGCGGCTTCCCCGGTGGCGTCCTCCCCCTGGAGGACGCCATCGCCGCCGACTACCGGACCTCTCGCAACACCGTGCGGCAGGCACTGGACCTGCTGCGCGGTGAGCGGCTCGTCGACCGCCATCCCGGGGTGGGCACCGTGGTGGTGTGCGAGAAGTACCCGCACGGCCTGGACCGCCTCCAGGGCCTGGCCGAAACGCTGCACGAGCACGGCCGGGTGACGAACGAGGTCCGTACCGTCGGGCCCGTCACCGCCCCGGGCCCGGTCGCCCACCGGCTGGGCCTGCCCGAGCACAGCGAGGTGCTCTGCATCGAGCGGCTGCGCCGCCTGGGCGGTCTGCCCCTGTCCCTCGACGTGTCCTACCTGCCCATGGACGTGGGCGGCGAACTACTCGGCTGCGACCTGGAGAACACGGACGTGTTCCGGCTCCTGGAGTCGCTGACCGGCGGCCCGCTGGGTCATGCCGAGATCAGGCTGGAGGCCGTCAACGCCGACGCGCACTCCGCCGCCGTGCTGCAGGCCCCGCGCGGGGCCGCCGTCCTGATGCTGGAACGGCTGACCCGACTGCCCGACGGCCGGCCGGTGGACCTGGAGTTCATCCGGTTCCGCGGCGACCGCATCACCATGAGCGGTGTGCTGCACCGCTCATGGTGAGACGTGGCCCGCGCCCTCTCCCCCGCCTCACCCTCTCTCCGCTCTCTCCTTTTTCTCCTCTCCCCGTCCTCGTGTTCCCCCGCCCCCGCCGGGCCCTTGGAGACCGCCATGCCCCTTGTTCCGCAGCGCGCCGACGTGCCCGTGACCATCGACGAATCCAAGTGCATCGACGGCTGCACGCTCTGCGTCGACATGTGTCCGCTCGACTCGCTCGCGATCCGCGAGGACAACGGCAAGGCGTACATGCACGTGGACGAGTGCTGGTACTGCGGCCCCTGCGCGGCCCGCTGCCCCACCGGCGCGGTCACCGTCAACATGCCCTACCTGCTCCGGTGAAAGGCCGAACTCCCATGAACAGCCCGAGACGTGCACTGCGTCCGCTCCGTCCACTGCGGCCGCTCCTGCCGCTCGCCCTGCTGCTCCCGCTGACCGCCGCCTGCGGCACCTCGGCCGGCGCGACCGGCGGGACCGCCCCGAAGACCGTCACGGTGACGGTCGGCTACCAGTCGAAGACCATCAACACCGTGACCGCCGGCACCCTGCTGCGCTCCCTCGGCTACTTCGAGGAGGAACTGCGGGCCCGCGGGAAGAAGGACGGCACCACCTACAAGGTCGAGTGGCAGGACTACGCGACCGGGGCGCCCATCACCGCCCAGATGACCGCCGGGAAGGTCGACATCGGCTCGATGGGCGACTTCCCCCTGCTGCTCAACGCGGCCCGCGGCAAGGAGCTCAAGCAGCCGACCCGCCTGGTGGCGGTCACCGGCTACAACCTGCGCGGCGGACTGAACACGGTGGTCGCCGCCCCGGGTTCGGCCGTCCGGTCGCTGGCCGACCTGCGTGGCAAGCGGGTCTCCACCAGTGTCGGTTCGGCCGCCGACGGCACCCTCGTCCGAGCCCTGCAACGGGCGGGGATCGACCCCGCCAAGGACATCCAGAAGCTCAACCAGCAACCCAGCGTGGGCGCTTCGGCCCTGGCCGCGGGCAGCGCGGACGCGCTCTCCCAGTTCGTGGCCTGGCCCGGCCAGCTCGCCTTCGAGGGGCGGGCCGTGGCCGTGTACGACGGCGCGGAACTGAACCTGCCGACCTTCCACGGCGTCACCGTCCGGGAGAAGTTCGCGAAGGAACGGGCCGGGGTCCTCGACGACTTCCTCAAGGCGCAGCGGCGGGCCACGGACCACCTCCGCGAGCACCCGGTCGCGGCAGCGGAGTCGGTCGCCAAGGACACCGGGCTGCCGCCCGAGGTGGTGTACCTCTACAACGGCGCCAACGGCATCGCCACCTTCGACCCGGAACTGCGCCCCGAGCTGATCGCCGCGTTGAAGGAGGACGTGCCGGTCCTCAGGTCGGCCGCGCTGGTGGGCGACGTCGACGTGGACGCCTTCGTCGACCCGGCGCCCCTGAAGCGGGCCGTCCAGGCTCCGGCCTACCCGACGGCGTCCGCGGCCAAGCCGGAACTGTGGGTGAAGGGACAGAAGACCACCCTGACGTTCGAGACGCCCAAGGAGCTGCTGAAGGCCGCCAGGGGCGCCGACGTACGGGCCGCGTACGTGCCGGACGCGGTGACCGGCACCCTGTGGTTCGCCGACAAGGCGGTGTGGGTGGCCGACGGCACGGAGCTGCGCGCCTTCGTCACACCGGCCGGTGCGCAGCGGTACGTCGACGGTCGGGCGGGGGCCCGGATCGTCCGCTACGCGGAGGCCGTGGAGCTGGCGTCATGACGGCGGGGCGCCGGCTGCTGCGCGCCGCCTCGCTGGCCGCGGCCCTGGGGCTGTGGCAGCTGCTGACCTCCTGGGACGTCAACCTGTGGCTGCGGTTCGAGCAGTTCCCGACGGCGGGCGAGGTGGCCGCCGCGCTCGCCGACCGTCTGCGGACGGTGCCGTACTGGCAGGACCTGGGCCACAGCCTGCGCCGGATCGTGCTGGGCTTCGTGCTCGCCGCGGTGCTGGGCGTGGGCGTGGGTACGGCGGTCGCCCGGTCCCGGTGGGCCGCAGACCTGCTGGGTCCGCTGCTGGAGGTGGTGCGGCCGGTGCCGGCCATCGCCCTGGTCCCGATCGCCATCCTGCTGCTGCCGACCAACGAGCAGGGCATCGTGTTCATCACCTTCGCCGCCGCCTTCTTCCCGGTCGTGGTCTCGACCCGGCACGCGGTCCGGGCGCTCGCCCCGGTGTGGGAGGAGGCCGTCCTCACCCTGGGGGGCGGGCGGCTGCGGGTGTTGTTCTCGGTGGTGCTGCCCGGCGCCCTGCCGGGCGTCTTCGGCGGCCTGTCGGTGGGGATCGGCGTCTCCTGGATCTGTGTGATCTCCGCGGAGATGATCTCCGGCGAGTACGGCGTGGGCTACCGGACGTGGCAGGACTACACCGTCGTCGACTACCCCGGGGTCTTCGTCGGCATGGTCACCATCGGGGCCCTCGGCTGGCTCACCTCCACCGCGGTGGAGCTGGTGGGCCGTCGGGCCACCGCGTGGCTGCCCCGCCCGGCCGGGCGGGCGGCCTCCCCGGCGGCGTTCCGCGGCGGCGGTCGCTCCCCCGCGCGCCGCGGCAGGGAACTCGCCGCCGCCCCCTCCACGGCCCTCGCGGCCGCTCCCCGGAAGGAGCCGGTCCCTTGAGCAGCGCGACCCCGGCCACCGCGTCCCCGGACAGCGTTCCCCCGGCAACCCCGACCCCGGCCACTCCGACCGCGGACAGCGCGTCCCCGGACAGCGCGTCCCCGGCCACCGGAGCCGTGCTCACCCTCCAGGACGTACGGCTCGGCCACGCCGACGGCCCCGCCCTGCCCGGCACCGTCACGCTGCGCGTCGCACCCGGTGAGCTGCTGGCCGTGGTGGGGCCCTCCGGCTGCGGGAAGTCCACGCTGCTGCGCACCCTCGCGGGGCTGCTGCCCCCGCGGCAGGGGCGGGTCGCGCAGGACGGCCGGGCGATCGCCGGGCCCGCCGCGGACCGGGCGCTGGTCTTCCAGGAGGACGCCCTGCTGCCCTGGCGCACCGTCCGCGCCAACGTGGAACTGCCCTTGGCGATCCGCGGGATGCCCCGCGCCGAACGGCGCGGGTGCGCGGCCGACTGGCTGGACCGGGTCGGTCTGGCCGAGCACGCCCGCAAACTGCCGCGGCAGTTGTCCGGCGGTCAGCGCCAGCGCGTCCAGCTGGCCCGCGCGCTGGCCGGCCGGCCCCGGGCGGTCCTGATGGACGAACCCTTCGGCGCGCTCGACGCGCACACCCGGGCGGGGATGCAGGACCTGCTCGTGGACATCCTGCGCGGCACGGGCGCGACCGTCGTCTTCGTCACCCACGACGTGGACGAGGCCCTGCACCTCGGAGACCGGGTCGCCCTCATGGGCACCGGCGAGGTGCTGGACGTACCGCACCCGCGCCGCCGCGACGCGCAGCACGAACCCGGCACCGCCGCACTGCGCCGCCGCATCCTCGCATCCCTCTAGAACCGTCGAAAGGCCCCCTCGTGGATCCCGTGGACCCCGTGGACACCCTGGTGGACGCTCCGCTGACCGTCCCCGCCCTCGCCGACGCCACCGAACTCTCCTGTGACGTCCTGGTCATCGGCGGGGGGACCGCCGGCACCATGGCCGCGCTGACCGCCGCCGGGCGCGGGGCGCGGGTGCTGCTGCTGGAGAAGGCGCACGTACGGCACTCCGGCGCGCTGGCCATGGGCATGGACGGGGTCAACAACGCGATCGTTCCGGGCCGGGCCGAGCCCGACGACTACGTCGCCGAGATCACCCGGGCCAACGACGGCGTGGTGGACCAGTCCACCGTCCGGCAGACCGCCACCCGCGGCTTCGCGATGGTCCAGCGCCTGGAGTCGTACGGGGTGAAGTTCGAGAAGGACGAGCACGGCGAGTACGCGGTCCGCCAGGTCCACCGGTCCGGCTCGTACGTGCTGCCCATGCCGGAGGGCAAGGACGTCAAGAAGGTCCTCTACCGGCAGCTGCGGCGCCGCGAGATGCGCGAGCGGATCCGGATCGAGAACCGGGTCATGCCGGTCCGGGTGCTCACCCACCCCGACGACGGCCGGGCGATCGGCGCGGCCGGGTTCCACACCCGCACCGGGGAGTTCGTCACGGTGCGCGCGGGCGCGGTGATCC
Organism: Streptomyces antimicrobicus; assembly: GCF_020532625.1. Lineage (GTDB taxonomy): Bacteria > Actinomycetota > Actinomycetes > Streptomycetales > Streptomycetaceae > Streptomyces > Streptomyces antimicrobicus. The sequence goes on from NZ_JAJAUY010000217.1 coordinate 5,160, forward strand.
TCGCCACGGGTGCCTGCGGCCGGCTGGGACTGCCCGCCTCGGGCTACCTGTACGGGACGTACGAGAACCCGACGAACGCGGGTGACGGCTACGCGATGGCCTATCACGCGGGGGCCGCGCTCACCGGGATCGAGTGCTTCCAGATCAATCCGCTGATCAAGGACTACAACGGGCCGGCGTGCGCGTACGTCGCGAACCCGTTCGGCGGCTACCAGGTGAACCGGCACGGCGAGCGGTTCGTGGAGTCGGACTACTGGTCGGGGCAGATGATGGCCGAGTTCGCGGCCGAACTGGCCTCCGACCGGGGCCCGGTGTACCTCAAGCTCAGCCACCTGCCCGAGGAGACGATCACCGCCGTCGAATCGATCCTGCACACGACGGAGCGGCCCACCCGCGGGACGTTCCACGAAGGCCGCGGCCACGACTACCGCACCCACGACGTCGAGATGCACATCTCGGAGATCGGGCTGTGCGGCGGGCACTCCGCCTCCGGGGTCCGCGTGGACGCGCACGCCCGCACCACCGTGCCCCGGCTGTACGCGGCGGGCGACCTGGCCTGCGTCCCGCACAACTACATGATCGGCGCCTTCGTCTTCGGCGACCTGGCCGGCGAGGACGCGGCGCGCTACCGGGTCTACGAGGGCGAACTGCCGCAGGACCAGCTGGCCGAGGCCCACGAGCTCGTCTACCGGCCGCTGCGCAGTCCCGACGGACCTCCGCAGCCCCAGGTGGAGTACAAGCTGCGGCGGTTCGTCAACGACTACGTGGCCCCGCCCAAGACGGGGGCGAAGCTGTCCCTGGCGGTGGAGGCGTTCACCCGCATGTCGCAGGAGATCGCGGGGATGGGGGCGCGGACGGCGCACGAGTTGATGCGGTGCGCCGAGGTGAGCTTCATCCGGGACTGCGCCGAGATGGCCGCCCGCGCCTCACTCGCCCGCACCGAGTCCCGCTGGGGGCTGTACCACGAGCGGCTGGACCACCCCGAGCGCGCCGACGCCGACTGGCTGCACCACCTGGACCTGCGCAAGTCGGCCTCCGGGGCGATGGAGTTCACCGCGCGGCCCGTCGAACCGTACAGCGTCCCGGTGCCGGAGTTCGCTCCGGCGGCGGGGCCCGAGCGCCTGCTGGGCGAGGTGGCACCGCTGCCGATGGCCACGGCCGGCCCCCGGGAGGCCGCACCGGCCGCCCGGGGCACCGCGCCCGCGGCCGCGCCGGCGGGGCTCGCGCCCCCCCCGACCCAGGGCCGCGCGGCCCCCGACCCCGCCCTGCTGCGCCTGCTCTCCCTCGCCGAGGAGTCCCCCGACCTGGACGCGCTGCGGCCCTACCTGGCGGACGCCGATCCCGAGGTGCGGGCCGCGGCGGTGGCGGCCCTCGGCGAGACCGCGCCGGCCGGCACCGGCCCCGCGCTCGCCGCGTGCCTGCGGGACGCCGAACCCCGCGTCCGGGCCGCCGCCGCGGCCACGCTGCGCGAGCTCGTGGAGGTGCTGCCTGCCGAGGCGGAGCTGGCACAGGCGCTGCGGGCGGCGCTCGACGTGGACGACGCGGCCGTCCGGGCGGCCGCGCTCGACGTCCTGCGGGCGCTGCGGCTGGGCGACGCCGGGGTGTACGCCGCGGCGCTGCGCGACCCCGACACCGAGGTGCGCACCGG
>NZ_JAJAUY010000218.1 GCF_020532625.1 Streptomyces antimicrobicus
TGACCGCCCCCGCGGGCCCAGTCCCCGGTGAATGATCAATTCCGGATGAAGTGGGTGGTTGGGGGGCTTCCGGGGCGCCTACAGTGGGCCCCGAAGCTTGATCCACACAGTTGTGGTCCACGACGACACGATCGAAAAAAGTGGGTGCTGTCTTGAAGTTGTCCCGGATCGCCGCGGCGGTTACCGTCGCCGCCCTTGCTCCGGCTGTCCTGCTCTCCTCGCCGGCCTTCGCCGAAGGCGCCCCGCCCGCTCCCGCCACCGCGGGCCAGCCCGCGGGCAACCCGGCCGACAAGCCCGCCGACAAGCCCGCGGACAAGCCGGCCGACAAGCCCGCCGAGCAGCAGGCGAAGGAGGACCGGCTCGCGATCCTGGCGATCATCGCCGACCCCAAGGCCTCCGGGTACCTGCGCGAGGCCGCGCGCAAGGCGCTGGAGGGGACCCCGGCGCAGATGCGGACGTTCCTGGAGGTCGACGTCCCCCGGATCCGCCTCGACGACGCCCGGATCGCGATCCAGCGCCTCGCGCACGACGCCGGACCGCTCCTGCGCAAGGGGATCGACGACTTCTTCCACAAGCCGCACACCCTCGCCGACGCGCTCCGCTTCCTGGACGTCACCCAGCACGAGCTGCGCGACCAGGACAACGTCACGCTGATCACCCAGCTCGTCGGCACCGGCGGCCCGATCCTGAAGGACAAGGCCCGCGCCGCACTGAACGGCAGCGCCCAGGACCGCGCGGAGTTCCTCAAGACCGGCCAGCACGTGGCCCGTGACCTGGACAACAAGGTGCTGATCGCCCAGATCGTCAGCACCGGCGGCCCGGAGGTGAAGGCCAAGGGCAAGGCCGCCCTCGACGGCACCCCCGAGGACCGGGTGAAGTTCCTGGAGACCGGCCAGCACGAGGCCCGCGCCAAGGACAAGAAGGCCGAGGAGGAAGCCGCCAAGAACGGTCAGGGCAAGGACGGCAAGGGCACCGGTGCCACCAACGGCACCAACGGCAGCACCGGCACCGCCACCCAGACCGTCGCCACCGGCAACACCAACACCTCCGCCCTCGGCGGCCGCACCCTGGCCGCCACCGGCGCCGGAGACCGGACCACCTGGGCCGCCGGAGCCGCCGGCGCGGCCCTCGTCGCCGGGGCCGGCCTGATCCTCGCCGCCCGCCGCCACCGCTCCGGCTCCGCCGCCCCCGCGGCCGGCCCCGAGGCCGGATCCCAGGCCTGACCTGCGGCGATCCCGTAGCGTGCGGGGGTGCCGCCGCCCGCGGCACCCCCGTCGCGCACCCCGGGCCGCGAAGAACGGGTTTCCGCCGAGGGATGGACGTACGGCAAGATGGGGTGTATCTGCCCACCCATCGATCTGCCGGACGGTTTCTCTTGGCTGAGTTCATCTACACCATGCGCAAGACGCGCAAGGCGCACGGCGACAAGGTGATCCTCGACGACGTCACCTTGAACTTCCTGCCCGGTGCGAAGATCGGTGTGGTCGGCCCGAACGGCGCCGGTAAGTCCACCGTCCTGAAGATCATGGCGGGCATCGAGCAGCCGTCCAACGGTGACGCCTTCCTGTCGCCCGGCTACACCGTCGGCATCCTCATGCAGGAGCCCAAGCTCGACGAGAGCAAGACCGTCCTGGAGAACGTCGAGGACGGCGTCGCCGAGATCAAGGGCAAGCTCAACCGGTTCAACGCGATCGCCGAGGAAATGGCGACGAACTACACCGACGAGCTGATGGAGGAGATGGGCAAGCTCCAGGAGGACCTGGACCACGCCAACGCCTGGGACCTGGACGCCCAGCTGGAGCAGGCCATGGACGCGCTGGGCTGCCCGCCCGCCGACTGGCCGGTCACCAACCTCTCCGGTGGTGAGAAGCGCCGGGTGGCCCTGTGCCGCCTGCTGCTGGAGGCCCCCGACCTGCTGCTCCTCGACGAGCCCACCAACCACCTCGACGCCGAGTCCGTGAACTGGCTGGAGCAGCACCTGGCCCAGTACCGCGGCACCGTCGTGGCGATCACCCACGACCGCTACTTCCTCGACAACGTCGCCGAGTGGATCCTCGAGCTCGACCGCGGCCGCGCCATCCCCTACGAGGGCAACTACTCCACCTACCTCCAGAAGAAGTCCGAGCGCCTCAAGGTCGAGGGCAAGAAGGACGAGAAGCGCCAGAAGCGCCTCAAGGAGGAGCTGGAGTGGGTCCGCTCCAACGCCAAGGGCCGCCAGGCCAAGTCCAAGGCGCGTCTGGCCCGCTACGAGGAGATGGCCGCCGAGGCCGACAAGATGCGGAAGCTGGACTTCGAGGAGATCCAGATCCCGCCGGGCCCGCGCCTGGGCTCCATCGTGGTCGAGGTCAACAACCTCTCCAAGGCGTTCGGTGACAAGGTCCTCATCGACGACCTGTCGTTCACGCTGCCGCGCAACGGCATCGTCGGCGTCATCGGCCCGAACGGCGCCGGCAAGACCACGCTGTTCAAGATGATCCAGGGCCTGGAGAAGCCGGACTCCGGCGACATCAAGGTCGGCGAGACGGTCAAGATCTCCTACGTCGACCAGACCCGCGCCAACATCGACCCCAAGAAGACCCTCTGGGCGGTCGTGTCGGACGAGCTGGACTACATCAACGTCGGCCAGGTCGAGATGCCGTCCCGCGCCTACGTCTCCGCCTTCGGCTTCAAGGGCCCGGACCAGCAGAAGCCGGCCGGCGTGCTCTCCGGCGGTGAGCGCAACCGCCTGAACCTCGCGCTCACCCTCAAGCAGGGCGGCAACCTGCTGCTCCTCGACGAGCCGACCAACGACCTCGACGTCGAGACCCTGTCCTCCCTGGAGAACGCGCTTCTCGACTTCCCGGGCTGCGCCGTGGTCGTCTCCCACGACCGCTGGTTCCTCGACCGCGTCGCCACGCACATCCTGGCGTACGAGGGCGAGTCGAAGTGGTTCTGGTTCGAGGGCAACTTCGAGTCCTACGAGAAGAACAAGGTCGAGCGGCTCGGCCCGGACGCCACGCGCCCGCACCGCGCCACCTACAAGAAGCTCACCCGAGGCTGAGGCCGGCGAGCATGGCACGACACATCTACCGGTGCCCCCTGCGCTGGTCGGACATGGACGCCTTCGGGCACGTCAACAACGTCGTCTTCCTCCGCTACCTGGAGGAGGCGCGCATCGACTTCATGTTCCGCCTGGCGCCGGGCAACGGCTCCACGTCGTTCCAGGGCGGGTCCGTCGTGGCCCGCCACGAGATCGACTACAAGCGGCCGCTGGTGCACCGGCACGAGCCGGTCGTCATCGAGTCGTGGGTGACGAAGATCGGCGCCGCGTCGCTGACGATCGCCTACGAGATCAAGGACGCGGAAGGCTCCGGCACGGTGTACGTGCAGGCGTCCACCGTGGTCGTGCCGTTCGACCTCACGACCCAGCGCCCGCGCCGGATCACCGAGGAGGAGCGCTCGTTCCTCGAGGAGTACGTCGACGACTCGGCCACCTCCACGGGCTCGGCCCGCGCCGCATGAGCGGACAGCTGCGCTTCGCCGATTCCGGGGAGGCGGCGGACCTCGCCGCCTTCCTGGGCCGGCTCGTGCACTACGACCGCGCCGCCGCCGTCCGGCTCCAGGCCGGCGGCGGCGCGCTCGCCGTCTTCGGCCGTCCGCCCTCGTTCGAGGTCCTGGCCGTCCGTACGGCCCGGCTCGCCGAGCCGGTCGCCCTGGACGTGACGGTGTCCGCGGGGGAGCTGCTGGAGTCCGTGGACGAGCGGGCGGGGACGGCCGTCGTGCCGGCCTCCGTCACCGGACCGCCGTGGACCGGGGTGCTGCCGCCGCGCGGCGGCTGGACCGAGGTGCCGGGGCTGCCCGGCGTCGAGGCGATGCGGGCCGCCGTCGCCGCGGCCGTCCGGGAGTTCCGGGCCCGGGACGAGGCCCTGCCCCAGGACCGGCGCACCCGCGCCGAGCGCGACCGGATCGGCCGCGAGATCTGGTCCCGTACGCTCGGCGACACCGAGCTTCCGCTGCGCGCCGTCCACGCCGCGCAGTCCCTGGGCTTCCTGCGCCCGGTCCGGGCCGCGGTGCCCGGCGGCCGCACCGCGGCTGCGGCTGCGGGGGAGTCCGCCGCCGGGGCGCCGGCGCCCGGTGGGCCCGCCCCCGTCGCGCTGTTCGCCGCCGGGAGCTGGCTGCGCCTGCGCACCCCCTTCGGCTCCGTCGCCACCCGCCGCCCCGGCGGCGTGGGCGGCCTCGGCGCCCTCCAGGTCCGGCCGGTCTAGGCCGGCCGGTCCAGGCCGCGGGTCCAGGCCGCGGGTCCAGGCCGGGCGTCCAGGCCGGCGGTCCGGCCCGGCCCGTCCGGCCCGGGGACAGGAGCCTAGGCCTCCGCGTCCGCGGTGTTGATCATCGAGGCCGCCGCGTACGTCAGGTACCGCCACAGCTGGGCCTCGAGCTCCGGGGCCAACCCCAGCTCGTCCACGGCCTCCCGCATGTGGCGCAGCCACGCGTCGTGCGCCGCCCGGTCCACCCGGAACGGGGCGTGCCGCATCCGCAGCCGCGGGTGGCCGCGGTTGTCGCTGTAGGTGGTCGGACCGCCCCAGTACTGCATCAGGAACAGCGCGAAGCGCTCCTCGGCGGGACCGAGGTCCTCCTCCGGGTACATCGGACGCAGCAACGGGTCCTCGGCGACGCCCTGGTAGAAGCGCCGGACCAGGCGGCGGAACGTCTCCTCGCCGCCCACCTGCTCGTAGAACGTCTGCTCCTGAAGCGTGCCCCGCGGAATCTCATTCACCCGACCATCGTCTCAGACGCCCGGACGGAGGACCCCGGTCCTAGGACCACTCGCCTCCCGGCGCCCGGCGCAGCACAGTGGAGCCATGGGCGCACACGAGGCGCGGGCGCACCTGGTGGACCCGGAGGTCGCGCACGCCGCGCAGGTGCGGGAGCTGGCCGCCGCCGGGGTGTTGCGCGACCCGGCCTGGCGGGCGGCCTTCGCCGCCGTCCCGCGGCACCTGTTCGTGCCGTGGTTCTGGACGGGCCGCGGCGCGGGCCACGAGCGGCTGTGGTGCGAGGACCCCGACCCGGAGCGCCGGGCGCGCTGGCTGCGCGGGGTGTACGCGGACGAGCCGCTGGTGACGCGGATACGCGACGGAGAGCTGCTGTCCTCCAGCAGCCAGCCGTCCCTGATGGCGAAGATGCTGCACGCGCTCGACGTCCGCGACGGGGACGACGTGCTGGAGATCGGGGCGGGCACCGGCTACAACGCCGCCCTGCTGTGCCACCGGCTCGGCGACGAGCACGTGACGACCGTGGAGCTGGACGAGGAGATCGCCGAGTCGGCCCGGACGCACCTGGCCGGGCTCGGGTTCCACCCGGCCGTGGTCACCGGGGACGGCGCCCGCGGGTGCCCGGCCCGCGCCCCGTTCGACCGGATCCTCGTCACCTGCGGCCTGCCGCGGATCCCGCCCGCCTGGCTCGCCCAGTGCCGGCCGGGCGCCAGGATCCTGGGCCCGCTGTCCACCGGGCTGATCGCGCTGGAGGTCCGCGACGCCGGACTCGCGGAGGGCCGGTTCCTGCACAACCCGGCGTACTTCGTCCCGCTGCGCGGAGCGGGCGCGGCGCCGGCCGGGCCGGCGGGCGGGGTGCCGTACGAGCTGCTGGAGAACGACCGCTTCCAGTTCATGCTGATGCTCACGGCCGGCGCCCTGCACCCGCGGGAGGCGCTGGACCTGTGGCGCCGCGAGGGCCGGCCCGGGCGGGAGCGCTTCGGTGTGACGGTCACCCCCGAGGGCCAGTGGTCCTGGCTCGACGACCCCCAGGGGCCCTACGTGTGGCCCCTGGGGGAGGAGGGGGCCGGGAGCTGACCCGGCCCGGGCGGGGTCGGTCAGGCCCGGTCGCGGCGCACGGTGATGGTGGTCCAGGCACCCACGTGCACCCGGTCGCCGTCGGAGAGCTGGACCGGGACGTAGGGCTGGATGGGGTCCTCGCCGCCGTTGATCGTGGTGCCGTTGGTGGAGTTCTGGTCCACCACGGCCCAGCTGCCGTCCGGCTGCTGCACGAGCACGGCGTGCCGGTGCGAGACGCCCGGGTCCTCCGGGGGCACCGACAGGTCGATGTCCGGCCCCTCGGTGGCGGAGGCCCGGCGCCGGCCGATGGTGATCTGCCCACCGGACAGCGTGAGGTGCTGCTCCGGCGCGTACGCGGGCAGGTCCAGCCCGGCGGCCTCGGGGCCGCTGCGCCGCATCATCGCCGTGAAGTAGTCGCGGTCCGGGCCGATCGTCGCCGTCCACGGTCCGGACGGCCGCGGGACCGGCGGCGGGGTGGGGGCACTCGGCGCGACCGGTCGCTCGTACGACGCCGGGCCGAGGGCCGGGGCCGGAGCCGGGGCCGGAACCGGCGCGGGGGCCGTGGCCACGGGGGAGGCGGACGCGGGCGCGGCCGACGGGGCGGGGCCGGGGGTCGGCGGCTGGAGCAGCCAGTCGTCCTCGCCCTCGGCGACCAGCGGCTCGGCCGGCCGGTTGACCCGGGACGGCCGGGAGTCCTGGTAGCCGAACGCGTCGGCCTCCCGCGCGAAGCCCGGC
>NZ_JAJAUY010000219.1 GCF_020532625.1 Streptomyces antimicrobicus
CCACCGCCCGGGCCCCGGCCGACTGGGCGGTGCCGGGCGTGCCCAGCACCCCCGGCCGCTGGACCGCCGACTCGTCGCTGGTGCAGCCCTCGGCGAGCGGGCCCTCCTCGGCGAACTCGTAGCCGCCGCGGGCGCACCGCTCGGTGTGGCAGCGGGTCAGGACGGTGCGGGAGCCGTCGATCACGTGGAAGCCGAAGCCGGAGCTGCCGGTGACCCGGCAGGACTGGAAGCTGCCGCGGCCGCCCGCCGAGACGTAGAACCCCGCCTCGGCGGGGGAGGAGACCGTACAGCGCTCGACCGTGGGATCGGCGCCTTTGGTCACGATCACGCCCGTCTGCACCGTGTCGATGGTGCAGTTGGCGAGGGTGCCGCCGCTGCCGTGGTCCCGGAACCAGGCGCCGGTGCCCGCGTCCCGGATCCGGCAGTCGTCCAGCTGCGCCGTCGCCCCGTCGCTCACGGAGACGGCGGTGCTGCGCACCTGCGACAGGTCGCTGTCCACCACGTCGGCGCGCGAGCCCCGGTCCAGTACGAACACCGCGTCCGGTACGTCGTGGACCCGGCACCGGTCGAGCGCGGCCGTGGCGCCGTCGCTGATCCACACCGCCGGATAGTCGCCGGTGCTGTCGCGGATCTCGCAGGACTCCGCGTCCACCCGGGTGCCCGGGTCCCACACCGACAGGCCGTTGCGGCCGAACCGGCGGACGGTCGTGCGGCTGAGCGAGAGCACCGCGCGCGAGCGCAGGTCGACGGCGTTCTCGGGGACGTCGTGGATGTCGCAGCCGTCCAGGGTCAGCACGGCGTCGGTGTCCAGGGTGACGCCGTCGGCGGAGGTGCGGTGCACGGAGCTGTCCGTGAGCCGGGCCACCGCGCGCTGGGCGATCTGCACGCCGGTGCCCCGGATCTCGTACACCTCGCAGCCCAGCGCCTCCAGGCCCGAGCCCTCGCCGGTGACCGCGATCCCGGCGCCCGTGCTGTGGTGGATCCGGCAGCGCTCCAGCCGGGGATGGCCGCCGCCGTGCACGGAGACCCCGCTCTGCCCGGCCGCGGCGACCTCGCACTCCTCGAACACCCCGCCCCCGCCGTCGACGACGGCGATGCCGACCCCGGCCGGGTTCTCCACGGTGCAGCGGCGCACCACCGGCCGGGCCCCGCCGCGCACCTCGATGCCGGCCGCCGACCGGGTGCTCACCCGCAGGTCGGTCAGCTCCGGCATGCCGTCCTCGACGAGCAGCGCCGGGGCGGCCCGGTCGCCGCCCTCCAGGTGCAGGTCCTGGACCACGGCCGAGGCGTGCACGGTCAGCGCCACACCGTCCGGCGGGGCGATCCGGACGGCACCGGGCTGCCCCTGCGGGCCGCGCAGGGTGACGGCGTGACGCAGTACCAGGTTCTCCCGGTAGGTGCCCGGGGCGATGGACAGCACGTCACCGTCCGCGGCGGCGGCCAGCGCCGCCGTGAGCGTCGGATACTCGCCCGCCCGCCGCCGCCAGCGCGAAGATCCGCCATGTGTCACCTGGACCGTGCCCTGTGCCATGCGCTGCCGTGCCCCCACCCTGTTGCTCGTGCCTGCCGGAGCCACTTGGGCCGGCGGCTCCACCGTAGCGCGCCGCGAGCCGGTGGGGAGCCAGGTCAACTGTCCGCGCCGGTGCGCCCCCAGTCCGGGCCGACCGCCGCCCACGCGCGGTCCAGCCGGCGGTACCGCTGGTGCGTCAGACGCCGTACGACGAGCCGGCGCAGGGTCTCGGCCAGGGCCGCCGTGGTCAGCCCGGCCGCCAGGCCCGCCACCCCGGCGTGCACGGCCGCCACCCGGGGCTCCAGCGGGCGGGGCACGAGCCGGCCCGTGGCGTCGGTCCATATCCGGAACCGGTCGCCGGGACGGGGCGGCTCCTCCGCGGCCGGCACCGTGCCCTGGTGGCTGCTGCCGTCGGGCGCGGTCCACGCGGCCACGATCTGCGTACGCTGCGGGGCCTGTTGCCGCGCGGCCGGGTCCGCCGCCGCGCCCGGTGGCGGCCCCTCCGCCGGGCGGACCACGACCGCCGGGACCAGATGCCGCTCCTGCCGCTGCTCCTGCGCGGCCCGCTGCAAGGTGGCGTCCACGCGCAGGCCGGCGACGCAGCCGACGACCGGCGCGAGCACCAGCACACCCACCAGGGCGGCGAACGCCACCCAGGCCTCGATCAGATCCGTCGTCCGGCGCAGCGGATTGCTCCGCCAACGCCACACTCCCATGGCTGTCCGCACGTCCGGCACCCCCTCAGCCTTCCGTCCTCCTGCGTCCCTAGCCTCCCCCATGCCCCGGAAACCTGCATTCCGGGACCTGCGGGTGCCGATTCACCCGATCCGGTGGTCGAGCCGGAGGGTGGGTGGAACGGCGTCTCGTGGGACTGAACGGCCGCACGGGGACGGCCGGTTCCCGACGGGAGGAAGAGCCCCTCGAACGTGGTGATCCGGTTGTCGCGGGGTGTCGTCCGGTGCCCGGCCGGGCATCAGTCCAGGACCCGCACCTCGTCGCCGACGCGGATCGTGCCGGTGCCGGCGGGGACCAGCATCCGCCCGAAGACCAGCGACTTGCCCATCCGCCGGTGCCGGCCGAGGGTCTTCAGCGGCTCCTTGCCGCGCTCGGCGGTCCGCTGGTCGGTCGTGGTGATGATGCAGCGCCCGCAGTTCTTGGGCCCCCGGAAGACCACGTCGCCGATCGCGACGCGGTGCCAGTGGTCCTCGGCCCAGGGCGTGGCCCCGGCCACGACCACGTTCGGCCGGAACCGGTTCATCGGGAGCGGACCCTCCTGCGGGTGGTCGCCCTGCGCGACGAGCTCGTTGAGCGCGTCCAGGGACGCGAGGGTGGTCAGCAGCAGCGGGTAGCCGTCGGCCAGGCTGACCGTCTCGCCGGGGAGCGCGTAGTCGGGGTTGATGGGGCGGCGTACGGCGGGGTCGTCCAGGTGCACCAGACGGGCCGGGACCCCGAGGTAGTCGCTGAACCAGGCGTGCGCGGCGGCGGAGTCCGCGAGCACGGCCTCGACCTTCTTCCCGAAGAGCTCGATCGGCTCCAGCGGTCCCGGCGTGGGGACCGCCACCTCCAGGGCGGGCATGCCCGGCGCCGCGAGCGCGATCGCACCGCCCGGCAGCGGCCGCGCCGAGGCGAGCGCCAGGCGCGGCTGCTGGCGCTGGGTGATGACCGTGCCCTCGGTGTCGACGAGGGCCCAGCGCCGGTCACCGGCCAGCCCCCAGGGCTCCACGGCCACCTCGTCGGGAGCAATCCCCGCTACCGACTTGACGGGGTGGACGTGGAGCGCTTGTACGTACATCTGCACGGTGGGGTTCGCCATAGGGGCATCCTGCCAGGTGCCCCGCGGCGCGCCGCAGGACTTTCGGACAGCAGGCCCGGCAGCGGCCGCGGCCCGGTCAGCCGCGCCGCGACCTCAGTGGCCGTGGCCGGGGCCCTGGCCACGGCCCGGACGGCGGCCAGGGCTCGGCCGGTGGCCGCTGCCCGGACGGTGGCTGTGGCCCGGCCGGTGGCTGCGCCTAGGGCAGTGGCCGTTGCCCGGACGGTGGCTGTGGCCCGGGCGGTGGCCGTTGCCCGGCCGGTGGCCCGGTCAGTAGGCGCGGCCCGGGTACTGGCGGCTGTACTGGTCCTGGTACGCCGGGATGCCGGTCGGGATCCCGGTCGGCGCGGTGCTCGTCATCACGGACGGGACCGGCGCCGGGGCCACCGGCCGCGGCGCGGCCGGGCGCATCGCCTCGTAGCCGGCGTTCACCGGCACCGGGCGGGGCTGCTGCGGCTGCTGCGGGATGTACGGCGCCGGCGCGTGCTGCAGCGGGGCCGGCTGGTGGCCCTGCTGCTGGTACGGGTAGCCGTACGCCTGACCGCTTGGCTGCGGCGCGGGCGCCGAGGGCGCCGCGGGCAGGGCGGGGAGGGCGGACGGCAGGGCCGGGAGGTAGCCACCGCTGGAGGGGTAGCCGTTGTTCCCGCTCGACGGGTAGCCGCTGTTCGCGGGCTCGTAGGCGGCCGGTACGCGGATCGGGGCGATCTGCGGGGTGCCCCGCTCTGCGACCAGGGAGTCGTAGATGGGGGTGTCCGGGAAGGAGGGCGCGGAGTAGTAACCGCCGCCATAAGTGGAGCGGGGGGAGGTCATGGGTCATAAGTTAAGCCCACGACTTCATGTGGTCCATAGCAAGGAGTCGTGGGCACCTCCCTGACCTGCATATTCGCAGGTCAGCGCCCCACCTTTCACTTCACGTTCACGTGCACGATTCGTCACTTCCGCCCCTGCTTGGGGTGACTCGTACTCATGTGCCAGGCGGTTACTTGACGGTATGTCAAATCGCTCTGACCTTGGAAGATGGAATGCTGACGGACGATCAGATCGGCTCGCGAGGGGGCCGGGCGGGGGGCTCCTGGGGGTGCCGGGGCTCTTGGGGGGCCGGGGGTTCCTGGGGGTGCCGGGGTTCGTGGGGTTGGTGAGGTTCCTGGGGCTTGATGGGCTTGGTGGGCCTGGAGGGGTTACTGAGGCTGGCGCGCCTCGCGGGACTGGCGGGCTTCGCGCCCCGCCCGGGCCTGGCGGGACTGGCGGGTCTCCCGTGCCGTCCGGGGCTGGCGGGCCTGGCGGCCGGTGCCGTCCGGGCCGCCGTAGGTGCGGCCCTTCCAGGCGGCGCCGCGCCCGCGGTAGTGGCGGACCGCCGAGTCGACCGTCATGAGCAGGTAGAGCAGGGCGGTCAGCGGCAGGAGCGGGGCCAGGGCGGCGGGCCGGCGGTAGTAGCGGAGCATCGGCACGTACGAACCGGACATCAGCAGCCAGGCCGCGCCGCCGGCCCAGGCCGTCGCGGGGCGGCCGGTGGCCAGGCCCGCGAACAGGGCGGCGGGCGGCACCAGGTAGACGAGGGCGAGGCCGGCGACCGTGCCGGCCAGGAGCAGCGGGCTGTGGCGCAGTTGCGCGTAGGCGCTGCGGGCCACCATGCGCCAGAGGTCGGCCAGGCCCGGGTAAGGGCGGACGCTGTCCACCCGGTCCGCCAGCCCGAGCCAGATGCGCCCGCCGGAGTCCCGGACGGCGCGGGCCAGCGAGACGTCGTCGATGACGGCGTCGCGGACGGCGTCGGGCACGCGGGCGCGGACGGCGGCCTCGGTGCGCAGCAGGACGCAGCCGCCGGCGGCCGCGGAGGTGCGGCCGGTGGGGCGGTTGACCCACCGGAACGGGTACAGCTGGGCGAAGAAGTAGACGAACGCCGGCACGATCAGCCGCTCCCAGAACCCGGCCACCCGCAGCCGGGCCATCTGCGAGACCAGGTCGAGGTGGTGGGTGGTGGCGGCGGAGACGAGCTCGCGCAGGCTGTCGGGCTCGTGGGCGATGTCGGCGTCCGTCAGGAGCAGGAACTCGGGCTCGCCAGGGCGCCCGGCCCGGGCGCGGTCGATGCCGTGGCGCAGCGCCCAGAGCTTGCCGGTCCAGCCGGGTGCGGGCTCGCCCGGGTGCACCACCGTGAGCGGCAGCCCGGGCGTGGCCGCGGCGAGGCGCCGGGCCAGGTCGGCGGTCCCGTCGCTGCTGCCGTCGTCCACGAGGTAGACCTCGGCCTCGCCGGGATAGTCCTGCGCGAGGAGCGAGGGCAGGCTGCAGGGCAGCACCGCGGCCTCGTCCCGGGCGGGCACGACGACCGCCACGGAGGGCCAGCGGGCGGGCGCCGCCCGCGCGGGCAGCCGCACATCGGTCCGCCAGAACATGCCGTGCCCGCACACGAGCCAGACCCACACGAGGACGGCCGCCACCGCGGCGAAGCTGAGAAGCCCCATTGCGGCAGTCTGCCCAACCCCCACCCCGCGACACCGCCAAACGCCTCCCGGCGGGGCGTGTCGCGTCCCGGCCGGGGCCGGGGCCGGGGCCGGGGCAGGCGTGGGCTTGCGGCTCCGGGGGCGGGTCGGGGTGGGCAGGTGTGGGCTTGCCGCTCCGGTGGCGGGGACCGGGTGCTGTGGCGTCCCGGGGAGGGGGTTCGGGGCGCGGTGTCCCCCCGCTCTTGGCGCCTGGCACGGCGGACCACCGGCCTGCCGAGGCGCCGGCACCTGCCGGTGCGGTGGTGCCGGTGCCGGTGGCCGCGGCGGGGGCGAGCCGCAGCGGCGGCGGGGTGGTGGCGGTGGCCGGGCGCGCCGTAGCGGCGGGCGGGGTGGTACCGGTGCCGGGTGCGCGCCGCAGCGCCGGCGGGGGTGGTGGCGGTGGCCGGGTGTGCGCCGTAGTGCCGGTGCGGTGCTGGTGGGGGCGGGACCGGGCCCCGCGGGATTGATGCCGGGGTCGGTCGATCGGCCGGGCGCCCCGCCCCCGTCGCCTTGAGCGGCGACGGGGGCGTCACGGGGGCTTCCGGCGCCTTTCCATGTACCCGGCGCCCTGCTGCTGGGCCCCGTGGGTGGTGAACGGGCGCGGGCGGCGTGGCGGCGGTAGGGACGGCTCGCCCGGGAGCCCGCGCGGCCTCGCGTCCCGCCCGCGTCCGCGCCCGCCCGA
>NZ_JAJAUY010000022.1 GCF_020532625.1 Streptomyces antimicrobicus
GCGCCCGCAGGCGCCCCGTCGCCCCGCCCCGCACCAGGCCGGGACACCAGCGGCGCCGGCTGCCCCGAGGCCGCCGGGCGGACCGGTCGCACCGGGATGTGCATGACCGTCCCGCAGCCCGTGCAGCCCACCTCCGGCCGCGGCCACTCGCTCTCCCGCCCGCAGGAGCCGCAGCGCACCGCCACCCAGCCCTCCGACCAGGTCCGGTGCGTCAGCGGCACGGCCGGCTCCAGCAGGTCCAGCGGCGGGGAGACCGGGCTGCCGCAGGCGCAGGGGAAGACCGGGACGACGTAGTCGTTCTCGTTCAGACAGGCCGGGCAGCGCACCGGAACCTTCTCCGCCATCGGACCTCCACCCCTGAGTGCCACGCGCCGTGCGCTTCTGCGTCCCACGTCACCATCCCACGTCCTTCCCGGCGCCCGGGCCTTTTGTGCAACTCACCGACCGAAACCTGGCTTTTGGTGGGTTCCGGGGTGCGGCGGCGCCTTGACGTGCGGGAAGACCTCCGTTTAGCTTGTTCCGTATAGCAGAACAATACTTCCGGATTACGGAAACCTCCCGGAAAACAGCCTGATCGCAGGAGTACCGATGCCTCGTATGACCGCCGCTGCCGCGGCCGTGGAGATCCTCAAGCGCGAGGGTGTTGACCAAGCGTTCGGCGTGCCCGGCGCGGCCATCAACCCCTTCTACCGCGAGCTCAAGAACGTCGGTGGCATCAACCACACGCTCGCCCGCCACGTCGAGGGCGCCTCGCACATGGCCGAGGGGTACACCCGCGCCAAGGCGGGCAACATCGGTGTCTGCATCGGTACGTCCGGCCCCGCCGGCACCGACATGATCACCGGCCTGTACTCCGCGATCGCGGACTCGATCCCGATCCTGTGCATCACCGGACAGGCCCCGGTCTCGAAGCTCCACAAGGAGGACTTCCAGGCCGTCGACATCGCCACCATCGCCAAGCCGGTCACCAAGGCGGCCACGACCGTCCTGGAGGCCGCGCAGGTCCCCGGCGTCTTCCAGCAGGCCTTCCACCTGATGCGCTCCGGCCGTCCGGGCCCGGTCCTGATCGACCTGCCGATCGACGTCCAGCTGACCGAGATCGAGTTCGACCCCGAGACGTACGAGCCGCTGCCGGTCTACAAGCCGTCCGCGACCCGCGCCCAGGCCGAGAAGGCCCTCGGCTTCCTGCTGGAGTCCGAGCGCCCGCTGATCGTCGCCGGCGGCGGCATCATCAACGCCGACGCCTCCGACCTGCTCGTCGAGTTCGCCGAGCTGACCAGCATCCCGGTCATCTCCACCCTGATGGGCTGGGGCACCATCCCGGACGACCACGAGCTGGCCGCCGGCATGGTCGGCGTCCAGACCGCGCACCGCTACGGCAACGCCACGTTCCTGGAGTCGGACTTCGTCCTCGGCATCGGCAACCGCTGGGCCAACCGCCACACGGGCTACAACCTGGAGGCGTACACCAAGGGCCGCAAGTTCGTCCACGTCGACATCGAGCCCACCCAGCTCGGCAAGATCTTCGCCCCGGACTACGGCATCGCCTCCGACGCCAAGGTCGCGCTGGAGCTCTTCGTCGAGATCGCCAAGGAGTGGAAGGCCGCGGGCAAGCTCCCCGATTTCACCGCCTGGGCCGCCTCCGCGCAGGAGCGCAAGGCCACGCTGCAGCGCCGTACGCACTTCGAGAACATCCCCATGAAGCCGCAGCGCGTCTACGAGGAGATGAACAAGGCGTTCGGACCGGAGACCCGCTACGTCACCACCATCGGTCTCTCGCAGATCGCCGCGGCCCAGTTCCTGCACGTCTACAAGCCGCGCCACTGGGTCAACTGCGGTCAGGCCGGCCCGCTCGGCTGGACCATCCCGGCCGCCATCGGCGCCGCCACCGCGCAGCCGGACGTCCCGGTCGTCGCCCTGTCCGGCGACTACGACTTCCAGTTCATGATCGAGGAGCTGGCGGTCGCCGCCCAGCACAAGGTCCCCTACGTCCACGTCCTGGTGAACAACGCCTACCTGGGCCTGATCCGTCAGGCGCAGGGCGGCCTGGGCATCAACTTCGAGGTCAACCTCGAGTTCGAGAACATCAACACCCCGGAGATCGGCGTCTACGGCGTCGACCACGTCAAGGTCGCCGAGGGCCTGGGCGTCAAGGCCATCCGCGTCACCGACCCGGAGAAGCTCGGCGAGGCCTTCGAGCAGGCCAAGAAGCTGGCGCAGGAGTTCCAGGTCCCGGTCGTCGTCGAGGCGATCCTGGAGCGCGTCACCAACATCGCGATGAGCAAGACCGTCGACATGAGCGACGTCACGGAGTTCGAGGAGCTCGCCACGGAGCCGGGCCACGCTCCGACCGCCATCAAGGCCCTGAAGGTCTGAGACTGCTAGGACCGGCCCGCCGCCCCGGCGGCCCGCCGAGCAGCACCGCGGCCCCCGTCCCCTCGCAGGAGGGTACGGGGGCCCGCGCGTGTGCGAGCCCCGCTCAGCGCCGCAGGGCGGACCGCAGGGCGAAGGCCGCTGCGGTCTCCGCGAGGCCGAGCAGCACCAGCCAGAGCCCGAGCAGGCGGGTGAGGGCGACGGCGGACTCGATCGGCAGGCACAGCACGACGATGCCCGCGACCACGCCGAGCGCCGCCATCCCGAAGGCGAGGCCGCGGTGCGCCAGCTGCTTGTCCGCGACCGCCGCGTAGACGCCCAGCATGCCGGAGATCAGCCAGACCATGCCGATGATCAGGGCCAGCACCGTGATGGTCAGCCGGGGACCTCGCAGGCACAGCACGCCGGCCACCACGTACACCACGGCGACCAGCAGGCGCGACCACCGCTCACCGGCCTGCGGGTGTCCGGCGAACGCCGCCACGAACTGGAAGACGCCCGCGGCCAGCAGGTAGAGCCCGATGAGCACCGCCACCACGTGCAGGGACTTGTCCGGCCACACCAGCAGGAGGACACCGAACACCAGCGTCGCCAGGGCCGACGCCAGCACCCATGTCCAGGAGGCGCCGAGCAGCGCGAGCCGGTCGAGCGGATCGCCCGGGCTGCCGGGCGGTGCGGAGGAGCGGCCGAAGGGTTCGTCGTCCTCGGCCGGCGGCTGCGCGGCGGGGCGTTCGGGGAAGGTCATGGTTGCTCCTCACCAGGTCAGGCGGGCAAGGGGGCGAACGTGTGCAGGGAGTCGTGACCGACCCGGACGACCCCGTAGGTGTGCTCGGGCACCTCGTTCCAGGCGCCGGGGAGGTCGCTCAGCGGCTCCGACACCACGAGCCGCGTGTCGTCGGACACCTCCTGGAGGAAGCTCACGTCGGGGTGCAGCGCCCGCAGGGACTCCACCCGGGTGCTGTAGAAGAGCGACCGCGCGATGCCGGCGCTGGCGTAGCGGAACGCCCACACCGCCCGTCCGTCGGTCACGGCGACGGTCATCTGCACAGGGTCCGCGACGCCGTGCGCGCGGCCGGTGCGCTCGACCAGGCCCACCATCCGGGCCACCGCGCCCGGAGGGTCCTCCTCCAGGCCGAGGGTCAGGGCCAGGAAGAACATCACCTCGGAGTCCGTGGTCCCCTCCATCTCCAGGAACAAGGAGGGTTCGACCGCCACGCAGAGCTCCCTGCGCAGCTGGTGGAAGCCGACGATGGAGCCGTTGTGCATCCACATCCAGCGGCCGTGCCGGAAGGGGTGGCAGTTCGTCTGCTGCACCGCCGTGCCCGTCGAGGCCCGGATGTGCGCGAAGACCAGCGGTGACATGACGTGCTGGGCTATCTCCCGGAGGTTGCGGTTGTTCCACGCCGGTCCGACGTCCCGGAGGACCGCCGGGGTGTCCGTACCGGTCTCCCTGGCGTACCAGCCGACCCCGAAGCCGTCGCCGTTGGTCGTCTCCACGCCCAGCCGGGAGTGCAGGCTCTGGTCGATCAGCGAGTGCGCGGGCTTGTAGAGGATGGTGTCGAGCAGCACGGGCGTCCCCGAGTAGGCCAGCCACCGGCACATGGTCGATCACCCCTTCCGGGTGTACGTCGTGCCCCTTGAGCATGGCCGGGTACCCGGACCCCCCACCTCACCCGTCGGGGGTGATCTCCGCGGGCCGTACCGCGGGCTACGGTCGTTCAGGCCCGCCGGTCCGAGCGGTGAGCAGGAACCGGCGTGACCGGAGCAGCCGGCGTGACGGCAGGAGCAGACGTGACGGGAGGAGCAGACGTGACCAGAGAAAACGGCCTCGACGAGCTGGGGCCCATCGACTACCTGGTGGTCCAGTTCCCGGGCAGTCACCTGACCGGTGAGGGGATGCCGCTGCTGGCCGACCTCGTGGACCGCGGCATCATCCGCATCCTCGACCTCACCTTCCTCACCAAGGGCGAGGACGGTGCGGTGCGCGGGCTGGCCCTGGCGGACGTGACGGGTGACGGCAGCCTCGACCTCACCCTCTTCGAGGGGGTCTCCTCGGGGCTGCTGGGCGAGGAGGACATCTCCGAGGCGGGCACGCTCCTCGAACCGGGGGACTCCGCGGCCGTACTGCTGTACGAGAACCTGTGGGCGGCGCCCCTTGCCGGCGCCCTCCGCAGGGCCGATGCCCGGATGATCGCGAGCGGCCGCGTACCGGTCCAGCACGTGGTCGAGGCGCTGGACGCGCTCGACGCGGCGGCCTGAGGAGACGGAGGCGAACAGCATGCCCGGACTACTTCGAGGCGTCGTACGCACCGCGGCGATCGCGGGGACGGCCACCGCCGTCTCCAACCGCGTCTCGCGCCGGCAGGCCGGCCGCTGGGCCCGGCAGGAGGCCCCGCCGGAGGCGCCGCTCCAACCGCCGCCCGCCCCGGCGGCGGCGCCCCCGCCCGGTATGGACGACAAGATCAGCCAGTTGAAGGAGCTCGCCACGCTCAAGGAGCAGGGCGTGCTCACCGAGGAGGAGTTCTCCGCGCAGAAGGCCCGCATCCTGGCCTCCTGAGGCACCCCCGCCCACGACAGAGAGCCGAGCCACGGGACCGTCCGTGACTCGGCTCTCTGGGTTGTTTCCGCCCGACGGGGCGAGGCTGGCGCGACAGGACGTTCGCACCCGCCGGGCGGGGTCCAAGGGGAGGAGGAATTCCTCAGGTACAGGGGGCTCTGTGCGTGGCCCCTGTACCCGAGGCGGCTGGGACCGCGGTGGTGGCGACGGACCCGCAGACGGCGTCTCCCTCAGGTCAAGAGACGTGCCTGACGCGTCCTTACCACCGCACTGGCTCGACACCACCGCGGTCCTCGTCCTGCCCATTGCCGCGAACCACCCCTCATCCGGGTCCTCGGCAGCGGGCCGGCACCCGGGGCCTGACCTCCCGTCAGGCCCCCGGCGCGTTCTCGGGGGAGGCTCAGTCCTCGCGCAGGGCGCGGACGGCTTCCTCGACGCGCTTGCCGTAGTCGGCGTCGGCGGCGTAGAAGTGAGCCAGGTTCTTCTCGATGACGTCCTCGCGGGAGACCTGGGACAGGCCGCCGGCGATGTTCGCCACCAGACGCTTCTTCTCGTCCTCGGACATCAGGCGGAACAGCTCACCGGCCTGGAAGAAGTCGTCGTCCTTGGTGTGCAGCGGGGCCGCGTGGGTGCCGGTCCAGCCGGACACCGCCAGCGGGGCGCCGAGCGCGTCGCCCGTCTCCGCCGGGCCCTGGTACGAGTTGGGCTCGTAGTTCTTGTCGAAGCGCGAGCCGTTGCGCTGCGCCATGAAGCCGTCGCGGCCGTAGTTCTGCGCGGTGGTCGCCTTCGGGGCGTTGACCGGCAGCAGGGTGTGGTTCACACCGAGGCGGTAGCGCTGGGCGTCGGCGTAGGCGAACAGGCGGCCCTGGAGCATCTTGTCCGGCGAGGCGGTGATGCCCGGGACGAAGTTGTTCGGGGAGAAGGCGGACTGCTCGACCTCGGCGAAGACGTTCTCCGGGTTGCGGTCGAGGACCAGGCGGCCCACGCGCTGCAGCGGGTAGTCGGCGTGCGGCCACACCTTGGTGAGGTCGAACGGGTTGAAGCGGTAGTCGGCGGCCTCGGCGGCCGGCATGACCTGGACGTACAGGGTCCAGCTCGGGTTCACACCGCGCTCGATGGCCTGCAGCAGGTCGGTCTGGTGGGAGTTCGGGTCCTTGCCGGCGAGCTCGGCGGCCTGCTCGGAGGACAGGCAGCGGATGCCCTGGTTCGTCTTGAAGTGGTACTTGACGAAGAACGCCTCGCCGGCGGCGTTGGTCCACTGGTACGTGTGGGAGCCGTAGCCGTTCATGTGACGGTACGAGGCCGGGATGCCGCGGTCACCCATCAGCCAGGTGATCTGGTGCGTCGCCTCGGGGGCGTGCGCCCAGAAGTCCCAGACGTTGTCCGGCTCCTGCTTGCCCGTGAACGGGTCGCGCTTCTGGGAGTGGATGAAGTCGGGGAACTTGATCGGGTCCTTGATGAAGAACACCGGGGTGTTGTTGCCGACGAGGTCGTAGTTGCCGTCCTCGGTGTAGAACTTCAGCGCGAAGCCGCGCGGGTCGCGGACGGCGTCCGCGCCACCGAGGGAGTCGGCCACGGTCGAGAAGCGCAGGAACGTTTCGGTCTTCTTGCCGACCGTGTTCAGGAACTTGGCCGAGGTCCACTGGGTGACGTCGTCGGTCACCTCGAAGTAGCCGTACGCGGCGGAGCCGCGGGCGTGCACGACGCGCTCCGGGATGCGCTCACGGTTGAAGCGGGCGAGCTTCTCCAGGAGCTGCTGGTCCTGGATGAGGAGCGGGCCACCGACGCCGGCGGTGGCGGAGTTCTGGTTGTCGGCGACCGGGGCGCCGGACTCGGTCGTAAGCACGCGCTTCGACATCGTGGACCTTCCGTACGGGAGCTGCTGACGGAAAGCGTCTTCCGCCATGCGGAGGAGCCTAGATTCCGGCGGAACGCAACGTCAACAGTTTGTTGAACATAGAGGTGGGGAGGTGCTCCGGACGGCACCGGCGCTTGGGCGCGACAGGACAGGTGTCAGCACCGGTGCCATCCGGAAACTCAGGTCCCCCGAGGGGGATCCGGCTCGTCGCCGAGCGCGGCAGCGGTCAGACCTGCGAGCCGGAGAGGCGCTCGACCGCGCGCAGCAGGGCCGAGTGGTCCAGGCCGCCGTCGCCCTGGGCGCGCAGGGAGGCGACGAGCTGGGCGACCACGGCGCCGACCGGGAGGGCCGCACCCACGTTGCGGGCGGCGTCGGTGACGATGCCCATGTCCTTGTGGTGCAGGTCGATCCGGAAGCCGGGCTTGAAGTCGCGGTTGAGGAAGTTGTCCTTCTTGCGGGTCAGGACCGTGGAGCCGGCCAGGCCGCCGTTGAGGACGTCCAGGGCGGCCTGGAGGTCGACACCGGACTTCTCCAGGAAGACCACGGCCTCGGCGCACGCCTGGATGTTGACGGCGACGATCAGCTGGTTGGCCGCCTTGACCGTCTGGCCGGAGCCGTGCGGGCCGCACAGGACGATGGTCTTGCCGAGGGCCTCCAGGATCGGCAGGGCCGCGTCGAAGTCGGCCTTCTCGCCACCCACCATGATCGACAGGACGGCCTCGATGGCGCCGGCCTCGCCGCCGGAGACCGGGGCGTCCAGGACGCGCAGGCCCTTCTCGGCGGCGTTCTTGGCCAGGTCGACCGAGGTCTGCGGGGTGATCGACGACATGTCGATGATCAGCGCGCCGGACTTGGCGTTCTCCAGGATGCCCTCGGGGCCGTAGGAGATGGCCTCGACGTGCGGGGAGGCGGGCACCATCGTGATGATCACGTCGGCGTCCTTGACGGCCTCGGCGATCGAGCCGGCCGCGGTGCCGCCGGCGGCGGCGAGACGGTCCAGCTTGTCCTGCTCCAGCGTGTAGCCGGTCACGGAGTAGCCGGCCTTGAGGAGGTTCTCGGACATGGGCGAACCCATGATGCCGAGGCCGATCCACGCGATCTTCGGGAGCGCGGTGACGTTGCTCATGATGAGGTCCTTCTCTTGATACGTACGAAAAGTGCGGGGGGCGCCTGGGCCTTCGCCCGGACTTCGTCCCCTTACTCGGCGGCGCGGGCCTCGGCCGGCAGCCACCCGAAGGAGGCGGCGGCGTCGGCGGCCTTGTACTCCAGGCCGACGAAGCCCTGGTAGCCGGCCTTCTTGAGCTGGTCGAGGAGGTCCTCGAGGGGCAGCTCGCCCGTGCCCGGGGCGCCCCGGCCCGGCTTGTCCGCGATCTGGACGTGGCCGGTCTTGGCGGCGTACTTTTCGATGACCTCGGAGAGGTCCTCATCGTTCATCGCCAGGTGGTACAGGTCGAGGAGGAACTTCGCGTTCCCCAGGCCCGTCGCCTCGTTGACCTTGTCCACGATCTCGATCGCGGACGGCGCGCTCACCAGCGGGTAGAGCGGCGACTCGGGCTTGTTGAGCGTCTCGATCAGCAGGATCGCGCCGACGCGGTCGGCGGCCCGGGCCGCGACGACCAGGTTCTCCAGGGCGAGCTCGTCCTGGACGGCGGGGTCCACGCCCTCGACGCGGTTGCCGTAGAGGGCGTTGAGCGCCTTGCAGCCCACCGACCGGGCGAAGTCCGCCGCGACGTCGATGTTGGCCCGGAAGCGCTCCGACTCCTCACCGGGCACGGAGAGCGCGCCGCGGTCGGGGCCGGGGAGCTGACCGGCGTAGAAGTTCAGGCCCACCAGCTGGGTGCCGGCGTCCTCAAGGGCCTTCTTGAGGGCGTCCAGCTCCTCCTGAGCCGGGGTGGGGGTGTCGATCCAGGGCCACCACAGCTCGACCGCGGTGAAGCCGGCCGCGGCGGCGGCCGCGGGGCGCTCCAGGAGCGGGAGTTCCGTGAAGAGGATCGAGAGGTTCACATCGAAGCGCTGGTCCGTGTATCCCATGAGGGGTGTGCGCTCCTTCCGTATTGCGGAAGTTTGTTTCTGCTTGATGGAAGACTGCAAGGCGGGCGTCCCAGTTGTCAAGTGCGGACTGCCGAAAAATCGTGACCTCGGGGTAGCTTGACGCCGTGCGATTGAGAGTGGAGTTCACGACCGAGCCCTTCGACCTCGAAGAGGCCCCCGCCCACGCCGTGGCCGCCCGCGAGGTCATCCAGAAGGCCCAGCTGGACGCGGTCGACGTCGGCCCGTTCGGCAACACCGCCGAGGGTGAGGCCGGCGAGGTGCTGGGGGCGGTGGGCGCGCTGCTGCGCGACGCGTTGGAGGCCGGGGCCACCCGGGTCTCGCTCCAGGTGAACGTGATCGGGGAGGACACCCCATGACCGAGCCCCGCGACCACCCGTTCGTCACCGCGGTCAAGCCGCTGGTCGACGCGATGGGCGGCGAGCTGATGGATCCGGCCCGGGCCGAGCCCGACGACGTGGTGCTGAGCTGGGAGGGCGAGGAACTGCTGGCGGTACGGCTGCCGCAGCTGTCCGACTCGCTGGACCACATCCTGGCCGCGCTGGAGCGCCGGCATGGCATGCCGCTGGCCCAGCTCGACCGCAAGGCCAAGCAGGACGTCGTGCGCATACTGGAAGCGCGGGGCGCGTTCTCCGTGCGGCACGGTGTCGAAACGGTGGCCACGGCTCTCGGTGTGAGCCGCTTCACGGTCTACAACTACTTGAACCGGGAAAACCCGAACAAAAGCAACCAAGCGTGAGCTGATTTTCACAGCAGGTGACAGGCCGCCGTCCGATTCAACCGGGCGGCGGCTTTTGTGTACGGGAAGTTTCAACAAAGTGTTGACGCCGTGTTGTCGAGGGCGTTAGCTATGCGCAGCCCGTCAAAGCAATCAGGCCACGGAGGCTTTCCCGTGACTTCGAGTTCGACCCCGGGGCTCTCCCGGTTCAACGCCTTGGACGACAGCGCGGCCGCGGCCGCGCTGCACGAGGTGTGCGCCAGTTCGGCATGGGGCAGCAAGCTGCTGGCCCAGCGCCCGTACGCCACCGCCGACGACCTGTTCGCCGCGAGCGACGCCGCCATGGCGGAGCTCACCGCCGCGGACCTCGCGGAGGCGATGGCCGGCCACCCGCCGATCGGCCGCCCGAAGCCGGGAGACCCGACCTCCGCCCGCGAGCAGCGGGGGATGGCCGGGGCCTCCGAGGAGCTCAAGAGCGAGCTGCTCGAACTGAACCTGGCCTACCAGGAGAAGTTCGGCCACGTCTTCCTGATCTGCGCCACCGGTGCGACCGGTGAGCAGATGCGCGACGCGCTCAGGATCCGGATCGAGAACACCGCCGAGACCGAGCGGGAGATCGCCCGCGGCGAGCTCGTCAAGATCAACCGGATTCGCCTGACGCGACTCGCAGAAGGAGAGTGAAGAGCAGATGAGCACGCAGACCACCGCCTCGGTGTCCACCCACATCCTGGACACCAGCATCGGCCGCCCGGCCGAGGGCGTCGCCATCACCCTGTCGGCCCGCTCCGGCTTCGACGCCGACTGGGCGACGCTGGGCGGGAGCGCCACCGACGCCGACGGGCGCTGCAAGGACCTGCCGGCACTGCCGGAGGGCACCACCCACGTACGTCTCGACTTCGAGACCGAGGCGTACTTCGCCAAGAAGCAAGCCGCCGAGGCGCAGCAGGACGCCCCCCGCGTAAGGGACAGCGGTGCGTTTTTCCCCGAGGTCACGCTCACTTTCGCCGTGAACCCGGGCGAGCACTACCACGTACCGCTGCTGCTCAACCCGTTCGGCTACTCCGTTTACCGAGGGAGCTAGCAGACCATGCCCACGATTCTCGGCCAGAACCAGTACGGCAAAGCAGAGAACCGCGTCGTCAAGATCACGCGGGACGGCGACACCCACCACATCAAGGACCTGAACGTCTCCGTCGCCCTGTCCGGCGACATGGACGACGTCCACTACTCCGGCTCGAACGCGAACGTCCTGCCCACGGACACCACCAAGAACACGGTGTACGCGTTCGCCAAGGAGTACGGCATCGAGTCCGCCGAGCAGTTCGGCATCCACCTGGCGCGCTGGTTCGTCGGCAGCCAGGAGCCGATCTCCCGTGCGCGCATCCGCATCGAGGAGTACGCCTGGGAGCGGATCCAGACCTCGGACGCCAACTCCAAGTTCATCGGCGCCGACGAGGTCAAGCACTCCTTCGTCCGCAAGGGCCAGGAGACCCGCGTCACCCAGGTCACCTACGACGGCCAGAACTGGGAGGTCATCTCCGGCCTCAAGGACCTGATCGTCATGAACTCCACCAACTCGGAGTTCTGGGGGTACGTGAAGGACAAGTACACGACCCTGCAGGAGGCGTACGACCGCATCCTGGCCACCCAGGTGTCGGGCCGCTGGCGGTTCAACTGGACCGACGACGAGCAGCGGATGCCCAACTGGGAGAAGTCCTACGAGGCCACCAAGAAGCACATGCTGGAGGCCTTCGCGGAGACCTACTCCCTCTCCCTGCAGCAGACCCTGTACCAGATGGGTTCGCGCATCATCAACCACCGTTCGGAGATCGACGAGGTCCGCTTCTCGCTCCCGAACAAGCACCACTTCCTCGTCGACCTCGAGCCCTTCGGCCTCAAGAACGACAACGAGGTGTACTTCGCCGCGGACCGGCCGTACGGTCTGATCGAGGCCACGATCCTGCGGGACGGCGCCGACGCGCGCATCCCGGTGGACATGACCAACCTCTGAGCAGGCACCCCGGGGTCCCGGGGCCGCGTCACGGCCCCGGGACCTGCGTCCCACCCGCAACACTGCGAACTTCCTGAACTCGGCACCCGGAGCATCAGACGGGGCGGCAGTACTGTCAGCTGCCACGGCCCCCGGTTTCGGTACTCAAATCCCCTGGGTCCTGCCGTGCCCGCACCGCCACTGAAAGCACGAGGAAGCCCCATGGCAGCCACTGACAGCGCGGTCGAGCGCATCGTCATCGAGAACTGTGCGATCGCGACCGTCGATGCGAACGACACCGAGTACGCCTCGGGTCACATCGTCATCGCCGGCAACAAGATCGAGGCCATCGGCGCGGGCGACGCCCCCGAGAACCTCGACAACGTCGTACGCCGCATCGACGGCACGGGCCACCTCGTGACCCCCGGTCTGGTCAACACCCACCACCACTTCTACCAGTGGATCACCCGGGGCCTGGCCACCGACCACAACCTCTTCAACTGGCTCGTCGCGCTGTACCCGACGTGGGCGCGCATCGACGAGCAGATGGCCTACTCGGCCGCCCAGGGTTCGCTCGCCGCGATGGCCCGCGGTGGTGTCACCACCGCGATGGACCACCACTACGTGTACCCCAAGGGGGCCGGCGACCTCTCCGGCGCGATCATCCGCGCCGCCTCCGAGATGGGCGTCCGCTTCACCCTCGCCCGCGGCTCCATGGACCGCAGCGAGAAGGACGGCGGCCTGCCGCCGGACCACGCCGTCGAGACCCTCGAAGGCGCCCTGGCCGACACCGAGGCGACGGTCAAG
Organism: Streptomyces antimicrobicus; assembly: GCF_020532625.1. Taxonomy (GTDB): domain Bacteria; phylum Actinomycetota; class Actinomycetes; order Streptomycetales; family Streptomycetaceae; genus Streptomyces; species Streptomyces antimicrobicus. The sequence continues at coordinate 12,353 of NZ_JAJAUY010000022.1, forward strand.
AAGTTCCACGACGCCTCCTTCGACGCCATGACCCAGGTCGCCGTCGCCCCCTGCTCCCCCTTCTCGGTCTCCACCGAGCTGCTCAAGCAGGGCGCCGAGCTGGCCCGCCGCCTCGGCGTGCGCATGCACACCCACGGCAGCGAGACGGTCGAGGAGGAGAAGTTCTGCCACGAGCTCTTCGGCATGGGCCCGACCGACTACTTCGAGTCGACCGGCTGGCTCGGCGAGGACGTGTGGATGGCGCACAGCGTCCACATGAACGACTCCGACATCGCCGCCTTCGCCCGGACCAAGACCGGTGTGGCGCACTGCCCGTCCTCCAACGCCCGGCTGGCCGCCGGCATCGCCCGCGTCCCCGACATGCTCGCCGCCGGTGTCCCGGTCGGCCTCGGCGTCGACGGCACCGCCTCCAACGAGTCCGGCGAGCTGCACACCGAGCTGCGCAACGCCCTGCTGATCAACCGCCTGAACCCGGTGCACCGCGAGGCCGCGCTGAACGCCCGCCAGTCGCTGCGCCTGGGGACGTACGGCGGCGCGCAGATCCTCGGCCGCGCCGACAACATCGGCTCGCTGGAGGTCGGCAAGCTCGCCGACCTGGTGCTGTGGAACCTGTCCACCTTCCTGCACTCCTCGATCGCCGACCCGGTCACCGCCCTGGTCTTCGGTGCGGCCGCCCCGGTGACCGCCTCCTTCGTCAACGGCAAGCAGATCGTCGAGAACAACCGCCTGCTGACCGCCGACGAGGACGCCATCGCCCGCTCCACGCGGGAAGAGGCGCAGCGCCTGGCGCGGATCTCCGCGCAGGCCTGATCCCACGGTTCCGGCCGGGGGGGACGGCCCCCGGCCGGCCGCCGTGGACCCGAGCGGGGTCCGCGGCAGCCGCTCCCGGGCGGTGCCCGAGGTTCGCCGAGGGCGCCTCCCGGGAGTGGTGACTCGTGCCACCACCGGCCTGCGGCCCACCCGCCGGTGCGTTCTTCCCCCTCCCGCCCCTTCGCCCCCTTCCGCGCGCCGCACCGCGCTCGCTTTTGCATCACCTCCCTGACACCCGTGTCCCCTGCCGACGCGTTAACCGACCGGAGGAACGCCCGTGGCCGCCATGCCCAGGTTCCGCAAAGCAGCAGTCGCAGTACCGGAGGAGAAACACCCGGTCGACGAGACCCTCCCTCCGCTCAAGATGTTCACCAGCGGTCTGCAGCACGTGGCCGCCATGTACGCGGGGGTGGTGGCCCCTCCCATGATCGTCGGACCGGCCGTCGGGCTCTCCGCCACCGAGACCGCGTTCCTGATGGGGGCCTCGCTGTTCACGGCGGGTCTCGCCACGCTCCTGCAGACGCTGGGGTTCTGGCGGATCGGCGCCCGGCTCCCCTTCGTCAACGGCGTCTCGTTCGCCGGTGTGACCCCGATGATCGCCATCGGCAAGGACCAGGGCGCCGACGCGCTCCCCGTCATCTTCGGGGCGATCGTCGCCGCCGGGCTCCTCGGCTTCTTCGCCGCCCCCTACTTCGGCAAGCTCGTCCGCTTCTTCCCGCCCGTGGTCACGGGCACGGTCATCACCCTGATCGGGGTCTCGCTGCTGCCGGTGGCCTTCAACTGGTCCCAGGGCGGCAACCGTACGGCCGCGGACTACGGCTCGATGCAGAACATCGGGATGGCCGCCCTCACGCTGGGGATCGTGCTGGTGCTGCGCCGCGTCCTGCGCGGTTTCCTCCAGCAGATCGCGATCCTCCTCGGCCTGGTCGCCGGCACGCTGGTCGCGATACCGCTCGGCATGACCGACTTCGACGCCTTCCGCTCCGCGGCCTGGGTGGGCTTCCCGACGCCGCTGCACTTCGGCGCACCGCAGTTCCACCTCGCCGCCGTGGTCTCGATGTGCATCGTCATGCTGGTCTGCATGACCGAGTCCACCGCCGACATCCTGGCCCTCGGCCGGATCGTGGACCGGCCCGCCGACGCCCGGACCATCGAGGGGGGCCTGCGCGCCGACACGCTCGGCAGCGCGCTGAGCCCGCTGTTCAACGGATTCATGTGCAGCGCCTTCGCCCAGAACATCGGCCTGGTCGCCATGACCAAGGTGCGCAGCCGGTTCGTGGTCGCCGCCGGCGGCGGCATCCTGATCCTGCTCGGCCTGTGCCCGAAGGCCGCCTCGGTCATCGCCCTGGTCCCGCTGCCCGTCCTCGGCGGCGCCGGCATCGTGCTGTTCGGCTCGGTCGCCGCCAGCGGTATCCAGACCCTGGCGGGGGCGGCCATGGAGCGCGGCGAGAACGCCCTGATCGTCGCCGCCTCGGTCGGCGTGGGCCTGATCCCCATCGCGGCGCCGGAGTTCTACCACGCCTTCCCCAAGGACCTGCTGGTCGTGCTGGACTCGGGGATCAGCACCGGCTGCCTGGCGGCGATCGGGCTGAACCTGGCCTTCAACCACCTGGGTGCCCGCAAGGCGGCCCCCGCCCCGGACCCGGTCCCGGTGCACTGAGCGGCGAAACGGAAGCGGCCGCGGTCCCCTTCGGGCTCCCGAGGGGGACCGCGGCCGCTTCGCCGGTTCACGGGGCGGCGGTCAGGTACATCCCGTTGTGGTCGGCGCCCGCCGTGTTGCGGCAGGAGAAGTCGCCGGACGGCTTGGCCGCGATCAGGCTCAGACAGCGGCCCAGCGCCAGCTGCCCGTAGTAGTTCGGGTGCATGGACTCCTGCACCGGACCCTGGGTCTCGCTGCTGTCGATCCAGCGCGCCCACTCACTGCTCTGCGCGGACGCCGGCACGGTCGAGCTCACCAGCTTGCTGGCCCTGGCGCACACCTCCCGGCCCTGGAGCATGTCCCGCAGGTCCAGGAACTGCACGCCCTTGGCGGTGGCGACGCCCCGCAGCCGGTTCGCGAGCTGGGGCACCAGCGAGTCCCGGGCCCAGTCCGAGTCCCGGTTCCAGAACGGGCAACCGCCGGTGTTCAGCCGGCTCCAGTCGCTCTGCGGGTAGCGGTTCTCGGCGCCGCGCGGAATGGGGGAGGGGTAGGACTGGAGCACGATCCGGTAGTCCCCGGCGGCGTATCCGGCGCCGGACATCACGGCGCGGATCTCGTCCACGGACTTGCCGACCTTCTGCATGACGCCGTCGATCCGCTGGTCCACGTTGCCCTGCTGGTCGTCGTAGCAGTAGGAGTTCCAGATCACGAAGTCGAGCGCGCAGTCCTTGATGATGTCGGCGAAGCCGAGGTCGTTGCCGCCGATGGAGAGCGTGATCAGCTTGACGTCGTGGCTGCGGGCGACGGCGGCCAGCTGGTCGGCCTGCGGGGCCTCGCCCTTGTACGCCACGCCGCCGTGGGAAGCGCGGAAGACGTTGTCGGCGGTGGCGCCCGAGCAGGCGAGGTTGACGGCCACGTCGGCGAGCGGACCGGCGGTCTTGATCTCGGCCGAGTCCGAGCGGTGGCAGCCGTTCGCCTCCGAGGTCCCGTACACCTTCGACGGGTCGTAGGACGAACCGCTCAGCCAGGCCCGGTCGGTGCCGTTGCGGCTTGCGGTGTTGGTGAGGCTGTTGCCCTTCCAGCGCCCGGCCTCGCCGGATATGTAGCTGTCGCCCAGGGAGACGACCGCCGTGGGGCCCTGACCGGGGCCGGCCAGAGCCGTGCCGGAGCCGGCCGTCAGCGCGGTGGTGAGGGCGAGCGGGAGGACCAGGCCGGCCCCGGCGAGCCGTCGCACGCGGCGGCCGGGCCTCTTCTTCTCGCGGGCGGTGCGGAATCCGATCACTGCGGAACTCCTGCGGTCGGCCATGACGAAGCCAGGGACGACTTCGGTGCATGGCTGGGAAGTGGGGGAACCGCCGGCCGGTGGCACCGGAAAGGTGACACGGGCCGCATTGTTACCGCTAGGTAGCCGCAGGTTACGATGATGTAACGACCGACCGGTCGTTCGGGGGCGGTGGTTCCGCTCCGGTTCCGCTTCGCGCACGGCCGAGCCCCCGGTGCCTTTCGACACCGGGGGCTCGGTCGCCGGGTTCGGCCGCTGTGCGAATTCAGCCGAATCCAGGGGTCCTTCAGCCGACGAGCTGCTCGTAGGCCGGGAGCGTGAGGAAGTCCGCGTAGTCGGCGTCCAGCGAGACCTGGAGCAGCAGGTCGTGCGCCTGCTGCCACTTGCCCGCCGCGAAGGCCTCGTCGCCGATCTCGGCGCGGATCGCGGCCAGTTCCTCCGCGGCGACCTTGCGCGCCAGCTCGGCCGTGGCCCGCTCGCCGTTCTCGAAGACCACGCCCGCGTTGATCCACTGCCAGATCTGGGAGCGGGAGATCTCGGCGGTGGCCGCGTCCTCCATCAGGTTGAAGATGGCGACGGCGCCCAGGCCCCGCAGCCAGGCCTCGATGTACCGGATGCCGACCTGGACGGCGTTGCGCAGGCCCTCGTAGGTGGGCCGGGCGTCGAGCGAGTCGATCGCGATGAGGTCGCCGGGGGCCACCGCCACGTCCTCGCGCAGCCGGTCCTTCTGGTGGGGCTTCTCGCCCAGCACCGCGTCGAAGGAGGCCATCGCGATGGGGACCAGGTCCGGGTGGGCGACCCAGGAGCCGTCGAAGCCGTCGCCGGCCTCCCGGTCCTTGTCGGCCTTGACCTTCTCGAAGGCCACCTTGTTGACCTCGGCGTCCTTGCGGGAGGGGATGAAGGCCGCCATGCCGCCGATGGCGTGCGCGCCGCGCTTGTGGCAGGTGCGGACGAGCAGTTCGGTGTACGCGCGCATGAACGGGGCGGTCATCGTCACCGCGTTGCGGTCCGGCAGGACGAACTTCTCGCCGCCGTCACGGAAGTTCTTGACGATGGAGAAGAGGTAGTCCCAGCGGCCCGCGTTCAGGCCCGCCGCGTGGTCGCGCAGCTCGTAGAGGATCTCCTCCATCTCGTACGCGGCGGTGATCGTCTCGATCAGCACGGTCGCGCGGACGGTGCCCTGCGGGATCCCCACGTGGTCCTGGGCGAAGACGAAGATGTCGTTCCAGAGGCGGGCCTCCAGGTGCGACTCCGTCTTCGGGAGGTAGAAGTACGGGCCCTTGCCGAGGTCGATCAGCCGCTGGGCGTTGTGGAAGAAGTACAGGCCGAAGTCCACCAGGGCGCCCGGGACCGCGCGGCCGTCGACGGTGATGTGCCGCTCCTCCAGGTGCCAGCCGCGCGGGCGCATCACCACGGTGGCCAGTTCCTCGGCGGGCTTGAGGGCGTAGGACTTGCCGGTGCGGGCGTCGGTGAAGTCGATCCGGCGCTCGTAGGCGTCGATCAGGTTGAGCTGGCCGAGGACCACGTTCTCCCAGGTGGGGGCCGAGGCGTCCTCGAAGTCGGCGAGCCAGACCTTGGCGCCCGAGTTGAGGGCGTTGATGGTCATCTTGCGGTCCGTCGGACCGGTGATCTCCACCCGGCGGTCGTTCAGCGCCGCCGGTGCCGGCGCCACCTTCCAGTCGCCCTCGCGGATCTGTGCGGTCTCCGGGAGGAAGTCGAGGTGGGAGGTGCGGGCGATCTCGGCGCGGCGCTCGGCGCGGCGGGCGAGGAGCTCGTCCCGGCGGGGGGTGAACCGCCGGTGCAGCTCGGCCACGAAGGCGAGGGCCGCTTCGGTGAGGACTTCCTCCTGCCGGGGCAGGGGCTCGGCGTCGACGATGGCCAGCGGGGACGGCGCTGGTGCGGACATAACTGTCACTCCTTCAGCGGCGGTGCCTGGCGGCCGCGGGGGAATGCTCGCGCGGGACGGCACGCAGTGCCGTCGGGTGTGGAGAGTTCCGCAATACGGTCGCGGGCGCCGTCTGGGGTTCAGGGCGCTTCTGACCAGTGGATAGTAATTTCCTCATGGTGGAAGTTCAATGGTTTGTTGATGTCGAGATTCTCTGGGTCGACAGATCATCGGTCGCGGTGGCCCTGAGTGCCACCACGATCACACCGCGCTCAGGCCAGACGCGCCAGGTCGGGCGGCGTGTCGATGTCGAAGGCCTCGGCCACGTCCGCGCACTCCACCAGGGTGAGCTCGTCGGCGTGCCGCGTCAGGTGGACCCGGGCGCCCTTGTCGCCCACCGCCGTCGCGGCGATGTCCGCCCACCGGTCGGCCCCGAACAGCACCGGGTGCCCGCGCTCCCCGTCGTACGCCGCCGCCACGAGCGAGGCGGGGGAGCGGTACGCCGCCCGCACCCGGGCCACCGCCGCCGCGCCGATGCCCGGCTGGTCCACCAGCGACACCAGGGCCGCGCGGGCGCCCGTACCGGCCAGGGAGGCGAGCCCGACGCGCAGCGAGGAGCCCATGCCCTCGGCCCAGTCCGGGTTGTCGACCACCACGCAGCCGCTCAGGTCCGCCCGCTCGCGCACCTCCTGCGCCGCCGCTCCGAGCACCACGTGCAGCGGGGCGCAGCCCGCCTCGCGCAGCACCCGGACGGCGTTCTCGACCAGCGGCCGGCCGCGGTAGGGCAGCAGGGCCTTGGGGCGGCCGCCGAGGCGCCGGCCGCCCCCGGCGGCGAGCAGCAGCCCGGCGATCAGGGGTGCGGCAGCGGGCTCACGGACCCGGCGGGACTCCGGCTCGCGCTCGGACCCGGGTGCGGTGCGGTAGGTGTCGGTCGCCATGGCTCCGATTCTCGCCCCCGCCGCGCCGCCCGGTTCCCCACCCCGGCCAGGGCCCCCCGCAGCCGCGGCAGCAGGCGCAGCCGCAGGGGCTCGGCGACCCGGTCCTCCCGGGCCGCCAGCAGGGCTCGTTCGTCACGGTCGGTCAGCATCTTCGCGGTACTCCCTTGCGGATCGAGGGCCAATACCGCGAGTCTGGGCGCTGATTGGCCTGGCCGTCAGAGCCAATCGGGGGAGGTTGGCATGGCGAACGGGCGAGTGGTCCACACGGCGGACAGGACGGTCGGCAGCCGCCAGCTCGCCGCCCTGCTCCCGGCGCACGTGCGGGCCCGCCCCGGCTACCGGGCCCTCGCCGACGCGATCCGCACCCTGATCCTCGACGGCCGGATCGCCCTGCACGTCCGGCTCCCCGCCGAACGCGAGCTCGCCGAACGCCTCGGCGCCAGCCGGGCCACCGTGACCGGTGCCTACGACCTGCTGCGGGAGAGCGGGTACGTCCGCAGCAGGCGAGGATCCGGCACCTTCACCGAGCTGCCCGACGGCCACCGCCCCGTCGGCGCCCACGCCCTGCTCGGCGCCGGCGGCACCGGCGGCTTCCTGCCCGACGGGGACCCCGGCATCGACCTGGCCATCGCCGCCATGGGCGCGCCCGAGGACACCCTCACCGAGGCCCTGGCGTGGGCCGCGCCCCGGCTGCCCGCCGCCGCCCGCACCCCCGGCTACCTCCCCTTCGGCCTGCCCGAGCTGCGGGCGGCGGTCGCCGACCGCTTCACCCGCCGGGGCCTTCCCACCCGGCCCGAGCAGATCCTCGTCACCGCCGGCGCCCAGCAGGCCCTGACGCTGGTGATCGGCCTGCTGTGCCGGGCCGGCGACCGCGTGGTCACCGAGAACCCGACCTACGCCAACGCCCTCGACGCGCTGCGCCACGCCCGGCTGCGCACGGCCCCGGTCGCCGTCACCGACGCCGGCTGGGACATGGAGATCGCCGAGTCCACGCTGCGCCAGACCGTGCCCCGGCTGGCCTACGTCATCCCCGACTTCCACAACCCCACCGGCGCCCTGATGCCCGAGGACCAGCGCCTGGCCCTGCTCTCGGCCACCCGTCGCACCGGCACCTGGCTGGTGGTGGACGAGACCATCGCCGACATCGCCCTCGACGTGCCCGCCCCGGCGCCGCTGGCCGCCCTCGCCCCGCCCGGGGGCGCCGACCACGTCCTCACCATCGGCTCGCTGAGCAAGACCCACTGGGGCGGGCTGCGGGTCGGCTGGGTCCGGGCCACCGCCCGGCTCGTCGCCGAGCTGACCGCCCTGCGCGCCGCCACCGACATGACCGGCTCGGTCCTGGACCAGCTGGTCGCGCTCCCGCTGCTCGACGGGCTGGAGCGGAACCTGCCGGCCCGGCTGGACCAGCTGCGCGTACGGCGCCGGGCCCTGGTCGAGGCGCTGGAGCGGCACACCCCCGAATGGTCCTGGTCGGTGCCGCCCGGCGGGCTCTCCCTGTGGGTGGACCTGGGCGAGCCGGTCAGCTCGGCCCTGGCCGAGCGCGCCGCCGCGGCGGGCGTGCACCTGGGCCGCGGCGCCCGGTTCGGTGTGGACCCCGGTACGTTCGAGCACCGGCTGCGCATCCCCTACACCCTGGCCCCCGACCGGCTCGACGAGGGCGTGCGGCGGCTGGCCGCGGCCTTCCACGACGGGGTACCGCTGCCGCCGGCGGTGGACCGGCCGCACTGGGTGGCGTAGGGGAGCGTCACGGGGCCGGGGCCGCCAGGGGTGCCGCTCCGGCACGGCGCCCCGTCCTCACGGGGTCCGGATCAGGCGGCGGGCGCCCGCCGCCGCCACGGCCGCCGTACGCGACTCCACGCCGAGCTTGGCGTAGATGTGCACCAGGTGCGACTTCACCGTGGCCTGGCTGAGGAACAGCCGCTTGGAGATCTGCTGGTTCGACAGCCCGTCCGCGACCAGCTGGAGCACCTCCAGCTCCCGCTTGGTCAGGGCCTCGGCCGGCGTCCGCATCCGGTCCATCAGCCGCAGTGCGACGGCCGGGGCCAGCGCCGACTGCCCCGCCGCGGCCGTCCGCACCGCCGCCGCCAGCTCCTCCGGCGGGGCGTCCTTGAGCAGGTACCCGCAGGCCCCGGCCTCGACCGCGGCCAGGATGTCGGCATCGGTGTCGTACGTCGTGAGCACCAGCACCCGCGGCCCGCCCGGCCGGGCGGTGATCGCCGCCGTGGCCTGCGAGCCGTGCATCCCGGCGCCGAACTGCAGGTCCATCAGCACGACGTCGACCTGTTCGGTGGCGGCCAGTTCCACCGCCCGCTCGGCGGTGGCGGCCTCCGCCACCACCGTGAAGCCGGGCTCGGTGTCCAGGACCGCGCGCAGGCCCGCCCGGACCACGGGGTGGTCGTCGGCGAGCAGCAGCCGGATCGTCATCGGGGCGCCTCCACGGGCAGCGGCAGGGTCACGGCCACGGCGGTGCCCTGGCCGGGGGCGGACTCCACGGTGAACGTGCCGCCCAGGGACTCCGCCCGCGAGCGCATCGCGGGCAGCCCGAAGCCCCCGTCGGCGGCCGTGATCCGGGCCGCCTCTCGGGTCTCGGGCGGGCGCGGGTCGAAGCCCCGGCCGTCGTCCACGATGTCCAAGGTCACCGAGGAGTCCATGAAGGTCAGGGTGATCTCGGCGCGTTCCGCCCGCGCGTGCCGCACCACATTGGCCAGCGCCGACTGCGCGATCCGCAGCAGGGCCACCTCGTACGGGGTCGGCAGCTCGGCCGGGGTGCCGCTCAGCGAGAACCGGACGCGGGGGCCGGGCGCGCCCGTGCACAGCCGCTCCAGCGCCGCCGCGAGGGAGCCGTGCTCCAGGTCGGGCGGGGTGAGCGCGCGCACGAACCGGCGGGCCTCGGCGAGGTTCTCCTGGGCCGCCTCCCTGGCCCGGGCGATGTGGGCGAGCGCCGCCGCGGAACCCGCGCCGGCGCCGCCCGCACCGGTGCCCGCACCGGTGCCCGCACCGGTGCCCGCACCGGTGCCCGGGCCGGGTGCCGGCGTACGGTCCTCCGCCAGGGCCCGTTCCGCCGCCCGCAGCAGCAGCTGGATCGAGGACAGGCCCTGGGCGAGCGTGTCGTGGATCTCGCGGGCCAGCCGCTCCCGCTCGGCCAGGACGCCCGCGCCGCGTTCGGCGGCGGCCAGCTCCGCCCGGGTCGTGATCAGCTCCTCGATCAGCTTCCGGCGCCGCTCGCTCTCCCGGTACAGCGCCTGGTAGCCCAGCACGGTGGCCACGGCCACGGCCGCGCCCAGCACCGGGCCGAGGAACGCCCCCGGTGTCACCGCCCCGCTGTGCGCGAGGAACCCGCCGATCGCCGCGCAGGCGGTCAGCGCCACCGCCGGCACGCCCCACCGCAACGGCAGCAGGTGCAGCTGGAGGAAGTACAGCGGGAAGGCGATCCACAGCCCGTCGGGCGAGACCACCAGCAGGGCCGTCCACGCCGCGCCCAGCGCGGCCAGCCACCACGCCCCGGCCCGGGGCGAGGCGTGCACGGCGGGGGCCCGTACCCCGGCGGCGTACACGGCGGCCAGCAGGACGGCGGCCGCCACCACCCGGCCCGCCCCGGGCGCGGACCCGGCCAGCGCCCGCCCGACGGCCAGCGCCAGCAGGCCGAGCAGCAGTGCGTGCAGGCACAGCCGCAGCACGCGTGTGACGGGCGTCAGCGGACGGGAGGGGCGGGGGAGCCGAGGGCCCGGGGAGCGCGGGGCCCGGCCGGAGCGTCGGGAGTCGGAACGGGAAAGCATCGCCCGACCAGCGTAGATCGGTCGCGGCGGGGACCGGTCAACCGAAAGTTCGATGTCGGAATGCTCCTTTCGACACCACGATCGCTCCCGTGGCGCGATGCCCCGGGCCCGCGCCGGCGGACAAGGTGGGGGACATGTTCGTCGCATGGAGAGATCTACGGTTCGCCAAGGGCCGATTCGCCCTGATGGGCGCGGTGGTCGTGCTGATCACACTGCTGGTCGGGCTGCTGTCGGGGCTGACCTCGGGGCTGGCCCGGGAGAACGTCTCCGCCGTCACCGGCCTGCCCGCCACCCACCTGGCGTTCGCCGCGCCCCCGGGAGGCCAGGAGGTGTCCTTCACCCGGTCCCAGGTCCCCGAGAGCGCCTGGCGGGCCTGGAGCGGGCAGCCGGGGGTGCGCTCGGCCCGGCCGGTCGGCATCCGTACCACCGACGCCGCCGCCGGTGAGCGCACCGCGGCCGTCTCCGTCTTCGGTGTGGAGCCGGCGGGCGGGCTCGCCCCGCGCGGCCTGGCCCCGGGCCAGGTGGTCCTCTCCGAGAAGGCCGCCGAGGAGCTCGGCGGCGCGAAGGCGGGCGGCACGGTCCGGGTCGGCCGGCTGGAGCTCACCGTCGCCGCCGTCTCCGGCACCGCCGCCTACAGCCACACCCCGGTGGTCTGGGCCGACCTGCGCGACTGGCAGCGGATCGGCGACCCGGGCACGTCCCCGGAGGCGGTGGCCACCGTGGTCGCCCTGGACGCCGACGGATCGGCCGACCTGGCGGCGGGCGACCGGGCCGCGGGCACCACGGTCCGGACGATCGCCGAGGCGCTCGGCGCCATAGGCTCCTACCAGGCCGAGAACGGCTCGCTCCAGCTGATGCGGGGCTTCCTCTTCGCCATCTCCGCCCTCGTCATAGGGGCCTTCTTCACGGTCTGGACGATCCAGCGCAGCGCCGACGTGGCCGTCCTGAAGGCACTGGGCGCCGCCACGCCGTACCTGCTCAAGGACGCGCTCGGCCAGGCCGTGGTCCTGCTGGCGGCCGGCGCCGGGCTGGGGACCGCGCTGGCGGCCGGGCTCGGGGCGCTGATCAGCGGCAGTGACGTGCCGTTCGTCCTGGACGCGCCCACCGTGCTGGTCCCGGCCGCCGTGATGATCGCGCTCGGCGCCGCCGGCGCCGCCCTGTCCGTCCGGCGGATCACCGCCGTCGACCCGCTGACCGCCCTCGGGAGCGCCCGATGACCCTCCTCCTGCACGACGTCACGCTCACCTACCCCGACGGCGAGAGCCGCCTGACGGCCCTGGACGCGGTCGGTCTGGAGGTACCCGCCGGGACCCTGACGGCGGTGGTCGGACCGTCCGGATCGGGCAAGTCCAGCCTGCTCGCCGTCGCGGCCACGCTCGTCACCCCGGACTCCGGGCGGGTCGTCGTGGCCGGCCGGGACACCGCCCCGATGAGCGCGGCGCAGAAGTCGGCGCTGCGCCGCGAGCACATCGGCATCGTCTTCCAGCAGCCCAACCTGCTCGCCTCGCTCACCGCCGCCGAGCAGCTGCAGGTCATGGCCCATCTCTCCGGCCGGCCCGCGCGGCAGCTGCGTCGGCGCGCGCTGGAGCTGCTGGACGCGGTGGGGCTCGCGGACAAGGCCGACAAGCGCCCGCACCAGCTCTCCGGCGGCCAGCGCCAGCGGGTGAACATCGCCCGCGCCCTGATGAACGAGCCCACCGTGCTGCTCGTGGACGAGCCCACCAGCGCCCTGGACCACGAGCGCGGCGCGGCCGTGCTGGACCTGCTGGTCACCCTCACCCGGGAGCGCTCCACCGCCACCGTGCTGGTCACCCACGACCGGGCGCACCTGGAGCGGATGGACCGCACGGTGACGATGACGGACGGCCGGCTGGCGGATCCGGTGGCCGCCGCCTGACCCGGCGGCGGACCCCCGACGTGCGAGAGCCCGGACCCCGCGCAGGGGGTCCGGGCTCTCGCACGTCGGGGTGGGCCGTCCGCGGCCGGGCCGCGTCCGCTCCGTCGTCCCCGCTCAGGCGGGGTTCTGGTTGGCCAGGGCCACCGACAGCTCGGCGGCGATCTCCTGCAGGATCGGCACGAACGACTCGGCCACCGCCTCCGTGACCCGGCCCGCCGGCCCCGAGATGGAGATCGCGGCGGCGGTCGGCGAGTTCGGCACCGACACGGCCAGGCAGCGGACCCCTATCTCCTGCTCGTTGTCGTCCACCGCGTAGCCGAGCTTGCGGACCTGCTCCAGCGCCTCCAGGAATCCCTCGGGCGTGGTGATGGTCTTCTCGGTCGCGGCCGGCATGCCGGTACGGGCCAGCAGGGCGCGGACCTCGTCGGCCGGGGTGTGCGCCAGGAGCGCCTTGCCCACGCCGGTGGAGTGCGGCAGCACCCGGCGGCCCACCTCGGTGAACATCCGCATGGAGTGCTTGGAGGGAACCTGCGCCACGTACACGATCTCGTCGCCGTCGAGCAGCGCCATGTTCGCCGTCTCGCCGGTCTCCTCGACCAGCCTGGCCAGGTACGGCCGGGCCCAGGTGCCCAGCAGCCGCGAGGCGGACTCGCCGAGCCGGATCAGGCGGGGGCCGAGCGAGTAGCGCCGGTTCGGCTGCTGGCGCACGTACCCGCAGGCGACCAGCGTCCGCATGAGACGGTGGATCGTGGGCAGGGGGAGTCCGCTGGCGGCGGAGAGCTCGCTGAGGCCGACCTCGCCACCCGCGTCGGCCATGCGTTCGAGCAGATCGAAGGCGCGCTCGAGGGACTGGACGCCGCCGGTGGCGGCGGTCGTCTTGGCGGAAGCGTCGGTGGTGCTGGCGCTGGACGTCGGCACGGCGCGGTCCTTTCGGTGCTGGCAGGCAAGGCAGCAGCCTACCCGGCCACGGCCGCCGGCCCTAGTGTCGGGCCGGGGCCGTCGCCGCCGGTCAGAGCGGGTTTGTCCGGGTGTCGGACGGCCTTCGGTGGTGGCCCGCAGGGCTCCCGGTGGCGGTAGCTACGTTCTGTAGAGTGAAATCCTAATTCCATTGTGTGGAAACCTCCAAGTGCGACTCGGTTCGCGTGGGGTGACCCTCCGGGGTGCCCCGGGTGGCTCTTGACGGCTTCTGGATCGACGGGAAGACTCCGTCAACAGAACGTTGAATTTCGCTCTGTGGAAGTAGATGGGGAGGTTCCGGGTGTCCGACGTGGCAGTGGAACTGGTACTGCGCTCGACGCGCGTCATCACCCCCGAGGGGACGCGCGCCGCTTCGGTGGCCGTCGCCGCCGGGAAGATCGCGGACGTGCTGCCCTACGAGGCCGAGGTGCCGGCCGGTGCCCGCCTGGTGGACCTCGGCGAGGACGTCCTGCTGCCCGGCCTGGTCGACACCCACGTCCACGTGAACGACCCCGGCCGCACCGAGTGGGAGGGCTTCTGGACGGCCACCCGCGCCGCCGCGGCCGGTGGCATCACCACCATCCTCGACATGCCGCTCAACTCGCTGCCGCCCACCACCACGACCGCCCACCTGGCCGTCAAGCGGGACGTGGCCCGGGAGAAGGCCCACGTCGACGTCGGCTTCTGGGGCGGCGCCCTGCCCGACAACGTCAAGGACCTGCGCCCGCTGCACGACGCCGGCGTCTTCGGCTTCAAGTGCTTCCTGTCGCCCTCCGGCGTCGAGGAGTTCCCCGAGCTCGACCAGGAGCAGCTGGCCGCCTCCCTCGCGGAGATCGCCGGCTTCGGCGGTCTGATGATCGTGCACGCCGAGGACCCCCACCACCTGGACGCCGCGCCCGTCGTGCCCGGCCCCAGGTACGCCGACTTCCTCGCCTCCCGGCCGCGCGACGCCGAGAACACCGCGATCGAGAACCTGATCGCCCAGGCCCGGCGGCTGAACGCGCGCGTCCACGTGCTCCACCTGTCCTCCAGCGACGCGCTGCCGCTGCTCGCCGCCGCCAAGGCCGAGGGCGTGGCGGTCACCGTCGAGTCCTGCCCGCACTACCTCACCCTCACCGCCGAGGAAGTGCCCGACGGGGCCAGCGAGTTCAAGTGCTGCCCGCCGATCCGCGAGGCCGCCAACCAGGACCTCCTGTGGCAGGCGCTCGCCGACGGCACCATCGACTGCATCGTCTCCGACCACTCGCCCTCCACGGCGGACCTCAAGACGTCCGACTTCTCCACCGCGTGGGGCGGCATCTCCTCCCTCCAGCTGGGCCTGCCGGCGATCTGGACGGAGGCGCGCCGGCGCGGCCACACCCTGGAGGACGTCGTCCGCTGGATGTCCGCCGCCCCGGCGCGCCTGGCGGGTCTGACGCAGAAGGGTGCCATCGAGGTCGGCCGGGACGCCGACTTCGCGGTCCTGGCCCCTGAAGAAACGTTCCTCGTGGACCCGGCCGAGCTCCACCACCGCAACCAGGTCACGGCGTACGCGGGCAGGACCCTGCACGGCGTCGTGAAGTCCACCTGGCTGCGCGGGCGGCAGATCGCCGACCACGGCACCCCGTCCGAGCCCACCGGCCTCCTCCTCGAAAGGCAGAACTGACCGTGGCGATCCCCCGCTTCACCGGCAACGCGAACCCGTACGGCGGCGGCGACCCGTACGCCGACTACCGCACGGCCGAGTTCCCGTTCACGCAGTACGCCAACCTCGCCGCCCGCGAGCTCGGCGCCGGTGTCGTCGCAGCCAACGACGAGTTCTTCGCCCAGCGCGAGAACCTGCTGGTCGCCGAGGCCGCGCACTTCGACCCCGAGCACTTCGGCCACAAGGGCAAGGTCATGGACGGCTGGGAGACCCGCCGCCGCCGCGGCGTCGGCCCCGACCAGCCCTGGCCGACCGCGGAGGACCACGACTGGGCGCTCGTACGCCTGGGCGCCCCCGGGGTGATCCGCGGCATCGTCGTCGACACCGCCCACTTCCGCGGCAACATGCCGCAGGCCGTCTCCATCGAGGCCACCCACTGGGACGGCGCCCTCGCGCCGACCCCGGAGGAGCTCCAGGGCGACGACGTCAAGTGGACGACGATCGTCCCGCGCACCCCGGTCGGCGGCCACGCGGCCAACGGCTTCGAGGTGAGCGTGGAGCAGCGCTTCACGCACCTGCGCGTCAACCAGCACCCCGACGGCGGCATCGCCCGCCTGCGCGTCTACGGCGAGGTGCTGCCGGACCCGAAGTGGCTGGCCACCCTCGGCACCTTCGACGTCGTGGCCCTGGAGAACGGCGGCGCCGTCCAGGACGCGTCCAACCGCTTCTACTCGCCGCCCACCAACACCATCAACCCGGGCCGCTCCCGCAAGATGGACGACGGCTGGGAGACCGCCCGCCGCCGCGACCGCGGCAACGACTGGATCCGCTACCAGCTGGTGGCCGAGTCGGAGATCCGCGCCGTCGAGATCGACACCGCCTACCTCAAGGGCAACTCGGCCGGCTGGGCCTCGCTGTCGGTGCGCACGGGCGAGGAGGGGGAGTGGCAGGAGTTCCTGCCGCGCACCCGCCTGCAGCCCGACACCAACCACCGCTTCGTGCTGGACACCCCGGCCGTCGGCACCCACGTCCGGATCGACATCTTCCCGGACGGCGGCTTCTCGCGGCTGCGGCTGTTCGGCTCCCTGACGGAGACCGGCGCGGCCGCGCTGACCGCCCGTCACCAGGAGCTCGGCGGCTGACACCGGCCCGACGCACGTCCTCGGGGGCCGACACCCCCGGGGTCCGGTCGCGGGCGGCGCGACACCCGCCCGTGATCCCCGCGGGTGACCGGAACGCACTGCCGGCCACCCTGGGACAGCCCGTGGGGCCCACCGCGAGCACCCGCTCGCGGTGGGCCCCGTCGGCGTCCGCCCGTCCGCCCGTCCGCCCGTCCGCCCGTCCGTCGGTCCGCCGCGCCCGCCGGCTACGCCGCGTACCCGCCGTCGACGGAGAACTCCGCTCCGGTCACGTACGCCGCCCCGTCCCCGGCCAGGTACGCCACCAGCGCCGCGACCTCCTCCGGCCGGCCGAACCGCCCGAGCGCCGTCGCCGCGCTCTGCCCCGCCGCGTACGGGCCGTCGGCCGGGTTCATGTCGGTGTCCACCGGGCCGGGATGCACCACGTTGGCGGTGATCCCGCGCCCGCCCAGCTCCCGGGCCAGCGCCCGGTTGAGCCCGGTCAGCGCGGCCTTGCTCATCGCGTAGAGCGTCCCGCCGGGCGCCTGTACCCGCTGGGTCATGCAGCTGCCGACCGTGATGATCCGGCCACCTTGCCCCATCCGGGCGGCCGCCGCCTGCGACGCCAGGAAGACCCCGCGCACGTTGACCGCGAGGACCCGGTCCACGTCGGCCGGGGTCAGCTCCTGCAGCGGGCGGACCACCCCCACCCCCGCGTTGTTGACCAGTACGTCGAGCCGGCCGAGGGCCTCGGCGGCCCGCGCCACGGCGTCCGCGGCCCCGGCCGCCTCCCCGGCGTCGGCCCGCAGGGCCACGCCCCGCCGGCCGGTCGCCTCGATCCCGCGGACCACGTCCTTCGCCGCCGCCTCCCCGGCGACGTACGTGATCGCCACGTCGGCCCCGGCCCCGGCCAGCCGCAGGGCGATCGCCGCCCCGATGCCGCGGCTGCCGCCCGTCACCAGTACCGCCTTGTCGTCCATCGTTCCTCCGTGCGCAGTGCGTCGCGCCCGACTCGTCGGGCTATCCGGTTGACGCTTCAATCAAATGTCCTCGCTGCGCCCTGTGCTGGCGGGAATCCGACCCGGCGTTCGTGCGTGGCGCGGCGACGAGGCGCGCGCGCTCGGGGAGTCTGCATCAGTGGAGAGGCCGACGACCGACCCCGAGGAGCCGACGCCATGGGAAAGCTGACCCTGACCACCTTTGTGACCCTCGACGGAGTGATGCAGGCGCCGGGCGGCCCGGACGAGGACCCCAGCGACGGCTTCCCGTACGGCGGCTGGCAGGTCCCGCTGCTGGACGACGAGGGCAACGCCTTCGTCACCGAGGTCTTCGACCGCGCCGCGGCCTTCCTGCTGGGCCGGCGCACGTACGAGATCTTCGCCGCCTACTGGCCGGCCCACGACGACCCCGACAGCGTGATCGCGCACAAGCTCAACGCGCTGCCCAAGTACGTGGCGTCCACCTCCCTCAAGGACCCCGCCTGGGGGCCGGTGACCGTGCTGGACGGGGAGCTCCAGGCCGAGATCGTCCGGGTCAAGGACGGCCTCGACGGCGAACTCCAGGTGTGGGGCAGCGGACGGCTGGCCCAGTACCTCCTCGCGCGGGACCTGGTGGAGGAGTTCCACCTGCTCGTCCACCCCGTCTTCCTCGGCAAGGGGCGCCGCCTGTTCCCCTCCGGCGGCCTGCCCACCGCCTGCGAGCTGGTCGCCTCCCGGACCACGACACGCGGCACGGCCGTCCTCACCTACCGGCCCACCGGCCGCGCCGCGTTCGGCTCCTTCGCGGACTGAGCCGCCGCCGGGGTCCCGGCGCACCGGCGGGCACGAGCCGGCCGCAGCCGGCGGGCGTGACCCGGCCGGCTCCGGCGGCGCGACCCGGCCGGCTCCGTCGGGCGCGACCCGGCCGGGCCGGAACGCGTGTCCGAATCCCGCCCCCGGCCGCGGGACACCGCCCTACGCTGAACGCAACCACGGGAAAGGGGCAGGACCGGGATGGCGGACCTGGACGTCGGCGGCCACGCCGAGGGCTTCACGGCGGACCCGTACCCGTACTACGCCGAGCTGCGCGAGGCCGGTCCGGTGCACCGCGTCGCCCTGGACAACGGCGACCTGGTCTGGCTGGTCGTCGGCCACGAGGCCTGCCGGGAGGCGCTGAACCACCCCGCGCTGTCCAAGAACTGGCAGGACTCGGTGTACTTCGGGGACGTCGTCGCCAGCGCCGTCAACCACCACATGCTCGAATCCGACCCGCCCCGCCACACCCGGCTGCGCCGGCTCGTCGCCCGCGAGTTCACCGGCCGCCGGGTCGAGGCGATGCGCCCCCGCGTCCAGGAGATCACCGACGGGCTGCTGGACGCGATGGCCGCCGACGGCGCCCGCCGGGCCGATCTGATCCGGTCGCTCGCCTTCCCCCTGCCCATGACCGTGATCTGCGAACTGCTGGGCGTCCCCGACCTCGACCGCGAGCAGTTCCGCCGCTGGTCCAACGAGGTGGTCGCGCCCTCCAGCCCGGCCGCGTCCTCCTGGGCCCTGGCGGAGGTCGCCCACTACCTCGGCGAGCTGATCGAGGACAAGCGGTGCAGCCCCGGCGAGGACCTGATGAGCGCGCTCATCAGGACCCGCGACGAAGGCGGCGACCGGCTCAGCCACGAGGAACTGGTGAGCATGGCCTTCCTGCTCCTCGTCGCCGGCCACGAGACCACGGTCAACCTCATCGGCAACGGCGTGCGGGCCCTGCTCGACCACCCCGACCAGCTCGCCGCGCTGCGCGCCGACCCGGACCTGCTCGACGGGGCCGTCGAGGAGATGCTGCGCTACGACGGCCCGGTGGAGAACTCCACCTTCCGCTTCGCCCGCGAGGACACCGTGGTCGCCGGGGTCCCGGTCCCCGCCGGGGACGCCGTCCTCGTCTCGCTGGCCGGGGCCGACCGGGACCCGAGCCGCTTCCCCGCGCCCGACACCTTCGACATCCGGCGCGCCCCGCAGGGCCACCTGGCCTTCGGCCACGGCATCCACTTCTGCCTGGGCGCCCCGCTGGCCCGGCTGGAGGGCCGGATCGCGGTCCGTTCCCTGCTGGAACGCTTCCCCGGGCTGGCCCGGGACCCGGAGGGCGAGGAGCCGGAGTGGATCACCGGCACGCTGATCCGGGGCATGAAGCGGCTGCCGGTGCGCTGGTAGCCGCCGGTGCCCGGACCGGACGACCTCGGCGGACCCGCACCCGCACCCGGCGCGGGCGCCCGCCCGCGCCCCGGCTCGGCCCTCGGGGGCCCGTGCCCCTGCTCAGCCTCCCGGACCCCGCGCCGCCGGCTCCGCGGGGCCGCCCGGCACGGTGTCCAGCGCGACCTCCCGGCGCTCGCGCCGGGAGATCTCGCAAGCCTCCGCGATCCGCAGCGCGGCCAGGGCCTCCCGCCCGTCGCACGGGTTCGGGCCCTCGCCGCGCACCAGCCGCACGAACGCCGACAGCTCCGCCTCGTACGCGGGCCCGAACCGCTCCAGGAAGCCGGTCCAGGGTTTGCTCGCCGGGGGCGGCCCGTGCGGCTCGGTCGAGGCGATGGGCGTACGGTCGTCCAGCCCGGCCGAGACCTGGTCAAGGTCCCCGGCGAGCTCCATCCGCACGTCGTAGCCGGCGCCGTTGCACCGGCTGCCGGTGCAGGTCACCAGCGTCCCGTCGGTCAGCGTGAGCACCGCCGCGCCGGTGTCCACGTCCCCCGCCTCGCGGAACTGCGCCGGCCCCGCGTCCGAGCCGGCCGCGTAGACCCGTACCGCCTCCTGCCCGGTCACCCAGCGGACCATGTCGAAGTCGTGCACCAGGCAGTCCCGGAACAGCCCGCCCGAGGTCGGCAGGTACCCGGGCGGCGGCGGGGCGGGATCGGCGGTCATCGTGCGCACGGTGTGCAGCCGGCCCAGGGCCCCGGAGCGCACCAGCTCCCGCGCGGTGGCGTAGCCCGCGTCGAAGCGGCGCATGAAGCCCACCTGGAGCGTGCCGCCCACCGACTCGACCTCGCGCAGCACCGCCAGGGTCCCGGCCAGGTCGGGTGCCACCGGCTTCTCGCAGAACACCGGCAGCCCCGCCCGTACCGCCCGCACCACCAGCTCGGGATGGCCGGCCGTCGCGCAGGCCACGACCACCGCGTCCACCCCCCAGGTGAACACCTGGTCCACGGCCGGTGCCGCCGTGGCCCCCAGCCGGTCGGCCACCCGCGCGGCCCGCGCCGGGTCGGCGTCGGCGAGCACGAGCGAGCCCGCCTGCGGGTGGCGGCTGAGCGCAGCGGCGTGGAACGAGCCGATCCGGCCGGTTCCGACGATCCCGATGCGCATGCACTCAACCTGACCCCGGACGGGTCGGCTGTCAATCTGCCCGACCCTGCCCGGCTGTGCCCCGATGACCCTCCAAGGTCCACTGTGGCGGATACTGGGCGGCTGAAACCTGAAATGACCAGGTTGTGACGACGAGCGATCGGCGAAGCGAAGGGATGGCACACCGACGTGTCTAGGGTTCGGACAGGAGCGCGCTGGGTGGGGGCCGTGGTCGCCGCGGCGCTCGCCGCGTCCCTCGCGGGATGCAGCAGTACGGGCGGCAAACGCGCCGAGGAGCGCGCGAAGGCCGCCGCGGGACGTCCGGCCGTGTCCACCCCGCGCTGGACCTTCGCCATGATCACCCACGCGGGCGACGGCGACACCTTCTGGGACATCGTCCAGAAGGGCGCGAAGGAGGCCGCGGCGAAGGACAACATCAACTTCGTCTACTCCCACGACGACCAGGGCCAGGCGCAGGCCCAGCTGGTCCAGAACGCCATCGACCAGCGGGTCGACGGCATCATCGTCAGCCTCGCCAAGCCCGAGGCGCTCAAGGACGTGGTCGGCAAGGCCGTCAAGGCGGGCATCCCGGTCGTCACCGTGAACTCCGGCGCCGAGCAGTCCCGGGCCTACGGAGCCCTCACCCACATCGGGCAGGACGAGGGGATCGCCGGCGAGGCCGTGGGCACCGAGCTGACCGCCCGCGGCCGCACCAAGGCGATCTGCGTGCTGCACGAGTCCGGCAACGTCGGCCACGAGCAGCGCTGCGCCGGCGCCAGGAAGACCTTCGGCGGCGCCATGGAGAACCTGTACGTCGAGGGCACCAACATGCCCTCCGTCCAGGCAGCGATCCAGGCCAAGCTCCAGGCCGACCCCGGCGTGGACGCCGTCGTCACCCTCGGCGCCCCCTTCGCCGCCACCGCCGTCAAGGCCAAGGAGGGCGCCGGCAGCAAGGCCGAGGTCGACACCTTCGACCTGAACCCGGCCGTGCTGCAGGGGCTGAAGTCCGGCGGGCTCGGCTTCGCCGTCGACCAGCAGCCCTACCTCCAGGGCTACGAGGCGGTCGACCTGCTGTGGCTCTACCGCTACAACGCGAACGTCCTCGGCGGCGGCAAGCCGGTGCTGACCGGGCCGCAGATCGTCACCAAGGACCAGGCGGCCCAGCTGGAGGAGTACATCCGGCGGGTGACCCGATGAGCACGGCCACCGCCCCGGCCGACGAACGCCTCGCCCCGGCCGGTGCCGTACGGCGGCTGCTCGGGCGGCCCGAGCTCGGCGCGGTGGTGGGCGCCGCCGCCGTCTTCGTCTTCTTCTCCTTCGCCGCCGACAGCTTCCTGCGGGCCTCCAGCCTGAGCACCGTCCTGTACTCGGCGTCCACCATCGGGATCATGGCCGTACCGGTCGCCCTGCTGATGATCGGCGGCGAGTTCGACCTGTCCGCCGGTGTGATGGTGACCACGTCGGCGCTGTTCAGCTCGATGTTCAGCTACCAGCTCACCGCCAACGTCTGGGTGGGCGTCGGGGTCTCCCTGCTGGTCACCCTCGCCCTGGGCTTCTTCAACGGGTTCATGCTCACCCGCACCAAGCTGCCCAGCTTCATCATCACCCTGGGCACCTTCCTGATGCTGACGGGCCTGAACCTCGGCCTCACCAAGCTGATCAGCGGCGGCGTGTCCACCAAGGCCATCGGGGACATGGAGGGCTTCCCCTCCGCCCAGGCCCTGTTCGCCTCCCAGTGGGACGTCGGCGGGGTCACGCTGAAGGTCACGATCCTGTGGTGGCTGGCGCTGGTCGCCGTCGCCACCTGGATCCTGCTGCGCACCCGGGCCGGCAACTGGATCTTCGCGGTCGGCGGCAACGACGCCGCGGCCCGCGCGGTCGGCGTCCCCGTCGTCCGCACCCGGATCGGCCTCTACATGGGCGTCGCGCTGTGCGCCTGGATCTCCGGCCAGCACATCCTGTTCAGCTACGACGTCGTCCAGTCCGGCGAGGGCGTCGGCAACGAGTTCCTCTACATCATCGCGGCCGTCATCGGCGGCTGCCTGATGACCGGCGGCTACGGCTCCGCCGTCGGCTCGGCCGTGGGCGCCTTCATCTTCGGCATGACCAGCAACGGCATCGTGTACGCCCAGTGGAACCCGGACTGGTTCAAGTTCTTCCTCGGCGCGATGCTGCTGCTGGCCACCCTGCTCAACGCGTGGGTGCGCAGGCGGGCGGAGGAGAGGCGATGACGGCGCTCGTGAAGCTGACCGGGGTCAGCAAGTTCTACGGCAACGTCCGCGCCCTCGAAGGCGTCTCCCTGGAGGTGTCGGCCGGCGAGATCACCTGTGTGCTGGGCGACAACGGCGCCGGCAAGTCCACCCTCATCAAGATCGTCGCCGGCCTGCACCAGCACGACGCGGGCAGCTTCGAGATCGAGGGGGAGGAGACGGTCCTCGCCAACCCCCGGGCCGCCCTGGACCGCGGCATCGCCACCGTCCACCAGGACCTGGCCGTCGTCCCGCTCATGCCGGTCTGGCGCAACTTCTTCCTCGGCTCCGAGCCGACCACCGGCCGCGGCCCCTTCCGCCGCATGGACGTGTCCTTCATGCGGCGGACCACCCGGGCCGAGCTGCTGCGCATGGGCATCGACCTGCGCGACGTCGACCAGCCCATCGGCACCCTCTCCGGTGGCGAGCGGCAGTGCGTGGCCATCGCGCGCGCCGTGTACTTCGGCGCCAAGGTGCTGGTCCTGGACGAGCCCACGGCCGCCCTCGGCGTCAAGCAGTCCGGGGTGGTCCTCAAGTACGTGGCCGCCGCCCGGGACGCCGGGCTCGGCGTGGTCCTCATCACCCACAACCCGCACCACGCCCACCTCGTCGGCGACCGCTTCGTCCTGCTCAAGCGCGGGGTCATGGCCGGCAGCCACACCCGCGACTCGATCACCCTGGACGAGCTGACCCGGCAGATGGCCGGCGGTTCCGAGCTCGACGAGCTGAGCCACGAACTGGCCCGGGTGGCACAATCGCCCCAGGGCACCCCGCCCGCCCCGGCCGCGCCGCCCGGGTCCGCCGACCGCACCCGTAGGGACGACACGCCTCGATGAGCACGTACCGGGACTTCACCCTCGCCCGCCGGGGCTCGGCGCGGGGCACCGTCCTGCGGACGACCGTCGGGACCCGTGAGCGCCGGTCGCACCTGACCGCCCCGCGCGTCCCGACCGTCGGCATCGACATCGGCGGCACCAAGGTGATGGCCGGCGTGGTCGACGCGGACGGGGTCATCCTGGAGAAGCTGCGCACCGAGACCCCCGACAAGTCCAAGAGCCCCAAGGTGGTCGAGGACACCATCGTCGAGCTGGTCCTCGACCTCTCCGACCGGCACGACGTGCACGCGGTCGGCATCGGCGCGGCCGGCTGGGTCGACGCCGACCGCTCCCGGGTGCTGTTCGCCCCCCACCTCGCCTGGCGCGACGAGCCGCTGCGCGACGCCCTGCAGTCCCGGCTCGCGGTCCCGGTGATGGTGGACAACGACGCCAACACCGCCGCCTGGGCCGAGTGGCGCTTCGGCGCCGGCCGCGGCGAGGACCACCTGGTCATGATCACCCTGGGCACCGGCATCGGCGGCGCCATCCTGGAGGGCGGCCAGGTCAAGCGCGGCAGGTACGGCGTCGCCGGCGAGTTCGGCCACATGCAGGTCGTCCCCGGCGGGCACCGCTGCCCCTGCGGCAACCGCGGCTGCTGGGAGCAGTACAGCTCCGGCAACGCCCTGGTCCGCGAGGCCAAGGAGCTGGCCGTCGCCGACTCGCCCGTGGCCCACAACATCCTCGCCCGGGTCGGCGGGAACATCCCCGAGATCACCGGACCGCTGATCACCGAGCTGGCCCGCGAGGGCGACGCCATGTGCGTCGAGCTGCTGGAGGACATCGGCCAGTGGCTCGGGGTGGGCATCGCCAACCTCGCCGCCGCCCTCGACCCGTCCTGCTTCGTCATCGGCGGCGGCGTCAGCGCCGCCGACGACCTCCTGATCGGCCCCGCCCGGGACGCCTTCCGCCGCCACCTGACCGGCCGCGGCTACCGGCCCGAGGCCCGGATCGCCAAGGCGCAGCTGGGTCCGGAGGCCGGCATGGTCGGCGCCGCCGACCTGGCCCGCCTCGTCGCCCGGCGGTTCCGCCGGGCCAAGCGGCGGCGCGTCGAGCGGTACGAGCGGTACGCTCGACCGGGCCGGCGCGACACCCCCGGCCGTGACCAGGACCAGGAACTGCAGTGAACCCGCCCCCCACCCTGCCCCGCCAGACGTCCGCCCCCGACGGGGGCGACAGCGCCCACCCGCCCGCCGAGGACCGCCGGCACGTCGTGCGGCGCCGCTGGCTGACCGCGATCATCATCGTGCTGCTCATCGGCGTACCGGCCGGCTACCTGTTCGTCTCCGCCCAGCAGAGCCGGGAGAGCGGGCGCGACAAGGCGGCCAAGGTCGGCGCCACGCACGTCCGCCCGGGCTGGCCCTCGCGGGTGCAGCGCAGCATCTACGAGGTGCCGATCCCGGACAAGGCCTGGCGGGTGGGGTACCTGGAGACCAACAACTGGCACACCAGCCGGCTCTACGTGCAGTTCGCCGTGTCCCCGCAGGACCTGGACGCCTTCCTCGCCTCGTACGGCGTCGCCCGCGACGACCTGACCCGCGGCGTCAGCATCAGCCACCGCGACACCGAGGCCGCCGGCTGGCACTGGGACCCCAAGAACGCCTGGTACGGCACCACCCACGACCAGCCCGACCCGCGGCCCACCCAGGACGTCACGGTGGACCTCAGCGACCCCGAGCACCCCAAGGTCTACGTGGTGTCCACGGCCACGCCGTAGCCTTGGATCATGAAGCTCACCAAGCGGCTCCACTCCTGTGTCCAGCTGGAGAAGGACGGGCGCGTCCTCGTCGTCGACCCGGGCGCCTTCAGCGAGGCGGACGCCGGGCTCGGCGCGGACGTCCTGCTGGTCACCCACGAGCACCCCGACCACTTCGACGAGGGCCGGCTGCGCGCCGCCCTCGACGCGAACCCGGCCGCGGCGCTGTGGACCCTGCGCAGCGTCGCCGACCAGCTGTCCGCCGCCTACCCGGGCCGGGTGCACACCGTCGGCCACGGTGACACCTTCACCGCGGCCGGCTTCGAGGTGCAGGTGCACGGCGAACTGCACGCCGTGATCCACCCGGACATGCCGCGGGTGACCAACGTCGGCTTCCTGGTCGAGGGTTCCCTGTTCCACCCCGGCGACGCGCTGACCGTCCCGGACGCGCCCGTCGAGACGCTGATGCTCCCGGTGCACGCGCCGTGGAACAAGGTCGGCGAGGTGATCGACTACGTCCGCGAGGTCAAGCCGGCCCGCGCGATCGACATCCACGACGCCTACCTCGCCGACATCGCCCGGCCGATCTACGACCGGGCCCTGGAGCTGCTGGGCGGCGCCCCGCACGCCCGGCTCGCGGCGGGGGACGCCACCGACGTGTGACCGGCGGCCTCCGGCGGGGCCCGGCGGCTGTCGGTGCCGGGCGGTAGGTTGGAGGGCATGCGTATCGCCACGTTCAACGTCAACTCCATCACCGCCCGGCTGCCCCGCCTGCTGACCTGGCTGGAGACCTCCGGCACGGACGTCCTGTGCGTGCAGGAGACCAAGTGCACCGCCGAGCAGTTCCCCTACGACGCCCTGCGCGAGCTGGGCTACGAGGCCGCGGTCAACGCCACCGGCCGCTGGAACGGCGTGGCGGTGCTGTCCCGGGTGGGTCTGGAGGACGTCGTCACCGGCCTGCCCGGCGGGCCCGACTACGAGGGCGTGCAGGAGCCCCGGGCGATCTCCGCGACCTGCGGCGGCGTGCGCCTGTGGTCGGTCTACGTGCCCAACGGCCGCGAGGTCGAGCACGACCACTACGGCTACAAGCTGGACTGGTTCAAGGCGCTGACCGCCGCCGTCGCCGAGGACGCGGCCGGCGAGCGCCCGTTCGCGGTGCTCGGCGACTACAACGTGGCGCCCACCGACGAGGACGTCTTCGACCCGGCCGTCTTCGCGGGCCTGACGCACGTCACCCCGGCCGAGCGGGCCGCCCTGGAGGCGCTGCGCGCCGCGGGTCTCCAGGACGTCGTGCCCCGCCCGCTGAAGTACGACCGCCCGTACACGTACTGGGACTACCGCCAGCTCGCCTTCCCCAAGAACCGCGGCATGCGCATCGACCTGGTGTACGGCAACCAGGCGTTCGCCGCCGCCGTCAAGGACGCCTACGTGGACCGCGAGGAGCGCAAGGGCAAGGGGGCCTCGGACCACGCGCCGGTCGTTGTCGATCTGGACGTGTGATGCCACGCTGGACGGTATGAACATCCCCTTCCTGGACAACTGGCTCCACCGGCACGAGACAGGACAGGGCGCGGCGCTGGCCGCCGCGCTCGCGGAGGATCCCGAGGGCGTGGTGGAGATGTTCTCGGAGTGCGAGATGCTGCGGGTCCACGCCCGTACGGCCGGGCTGGAACTGGACGAGACGCCCGCCTCGTTGGAGGCCCTGGACCAGCTGATGCCCCGCTGGCGGCGGGACCCGGAGGCGGCGCCCTGGCTCGGCAACGACGCCGGTTTCTACCTGGGCACGGTGATCGTCCGGACCGTGCCGGGCGCCCGCTGGCAGGTCTGGCCGAACGGCCAGCCCGTGATCGCCCTGGCGTCGGGCCGCGAGCTGAACGTGGTGGAGTCGGGGGTGTCCTGGGCCATGACCGGGTCCCCCGAGCTCTCCCAGGCCTATGCCGAGGCGTCCGAGGCCTGATCTTCTTTATGCCCCTTTTAGGCGTGTCGAGGTGAAGTGCCCTCCCAGGCTGGATAGTTTGCGCTGACTCGACACGAGCTACAAGTGGGGCAGCGTATGGCCGTCGATCCGTTGATCGAGCTCCGGAACGTCAACAAGCACTACGGGCAGCTCCACGTCCTCAAGGACATCGACCTCACCGTCGGCCGTGGCGAGGTCGTGGTGATCATCGGCCCCTCCGGGTCCGGCAAGTCCACCCTGTGCCGGACCATCAACCGGCTGGAGACCATCGAGTCCGGCACCATCCTGCTCGACGGGCGGCCGCTGCCGGCCGAGGGCAAGGAGCTGGCGGCGCTGCGCGCCGAGGTCGGGATGGTCTTCCAGTCCTTCAACCTCTTCGCCCACAAGACCGTGCTGGCCAACGTCTCCCTCGCCCAGATCAAGGTCAGGAAACGCGGACGGGAGGAGGCCGACAAGCGCTCGCGCGAACTGCTGAACCGGGTGGGCCTGGCCGACCAGGCCGACAAGTACCCCGCCCAGCTCTCCGGCGGCCAGCAGCAGCGCGTGGCCATCGCCCGGGCCCTGGCCATGAACCCCAAGGCCCTGCTCTTCGACGAGCCCACCTCGGCCCTCGACCCGGAGATGATCAACGAGGTGCTGGAGGTCATGCAGCAGCTCGCCCGGGAAGGGATGACCATGGTGGTGGTCACCCACGAGATGGGCTTCGCCCGGTCCGCCGCCAACCGCGTCGTCTTCATGGCCGACGGCAGGATCGTCGAGGACCGCGCGCCCGAGGCCTTCTTCACCGCTCCCGAGAGCGAGCGGGCCAGGGACTTCCTCTCCAAGATCCTCAAGCACTGAGGGGCGCCGCGCCATGCACCACGCCCGCGGTCTCCGCCGCCGCCTCGCCCTCCTCCTGGCCGTCCTGGTCGTCCTGCTCGGCCCCGCCGCCACCGGGTGCGGCCGGGAGGGCAGCCCGCCGGTCAAGGGCCCCCAGCCCGAGGACCTCCCCGACTACCACGTCGCGACCGGCTTCCAGCTGCCCGACTCCCGCACCTGGGAGCGGGCCAGGAAGCGGGGACGGCTGGTCATCGGCGTCAAGGAGGACCAGCCCTACCTCGGCGAGAAGGACCCGGCCAGCGGCCGGTACTCCGGATTCGACATCGAGATCGCCAAGATGCTGGCGGCCTCGCTCGGCTTCGACCCGGACCGCCAGATCGAGTTCCGCACCGTCGCCTCCGCCAACCGCGAAACCGCCCTGCAGAACGGCCAGATCGACTACTACGTCGGCACCTACACCATCAACGACAACCGCAAGAAGCAGGTCGGCTTCGCCGGGCCCTACTACCTGGCCGGCCAGTCCCTGCTGGTGCGCAAGGACGAGAAGGACATCCACGGGCCCGGCGACCTCAAGGGCAAGAAGGTCTGCTCGGCCGCGGGCTCCACCCCCCTGCAGCGGATGCAGAAGGAGCACCCCGAGGCGGTGCTCGTCTCCTACGACACCTACAGCGTGTGCGTCGACAACCTGCTCACCTACCAGGTGGACGCCGTCACCACCGACGACACCATCCTCCTCGGCTACGCCGCCAAGGTGCCCGACGAGCTCAAGGTCGTCGGCAAGCCCTTCTCCACCGAGCCGTACGGCATCGGCGTACCGCGCGGCGACACCGCGCTGCGTCTCGCCCTCGACGACGCCCTGGCCGAGCACGAGAAGAACGGCGACTGGAAGAAGGCCTACGACGCAACGCTCGGGCTGTCGGGCAATCCGGCCCCGAAGCCGCCCGCCATCGACCGCTACCCGGCGAGCTAGGGAGACCCGCCCCACATGGACGTCCTCATCGAGAACTTCTCGCTGTACGCGCAAGGCTTCCTCGGCACCGTCGAACTGACCGTCTACGCCTCCCTGCTCGCCCTCGTCCTCGGCTTCCTGATGGCCTCCTTCCGGGTCGCGCCCGTCGGCTCCTTCCGGGCCTTCGGCACGGTCTGGGTGACCGTGCTGCGCAACACCCCGCTGACCCTGCTGTTCTTCGCGGTGCTGCTCGGCCTGCCCCGCTTCGGTCTGGTCCTGCCGTTCGAGGTCTTCGCCGTCATCGCCCTGGGCTGCTACACCTCCGCCTTCATCTGCGAGGCCCTGCGCTCGGGCATCAACACCGTGCCCAAGGGCCAGGGCGAGGCGGCCCGGTCGCTGGGGATGTCCTTCACCCAGACCCTCGGCACTGTGGTGCTCCCGCAGGCCTTCCGCTCGGTCATCCCGCCCATCGGCTCGACCCTGATCGCGCTCGCCAAGAACTCCGCCATCGCCGGCGCCTTCAGCGTCACCGAGCTGCTGGGGACGTACAAGACCCTCAACGAGCTCGGCTACAGCATCATCTGGACCTTCGTCTGGATCGCCGTCGGCTATCTGATCATCACCTTGACCATCAGCGCGCTGTTCAACGTGCTGGAGAAGCGCTACGGAGTCGCCCGGTGACCGTCCACTCCCTGCACGGTGACCTCCAGTCGACCGCCCTCTACGACATCCCCGGCCCCAAGGCCCGGCGCCGGCACTTCCTCTACGGGATCCTCTCGACGGTCCTGATCGTGGCCCTCGCCGGCTGGATCCTCTACCTGCTGTTCGACACCGGCCAGTTCACCGCCGCCAAGTGGGCCCCGTTCACCTACGAGGGCATCCAGCGGCTGCTGCTGGAAGGCCTCGGGAACACCCTGAAGGCCTTCGCCTACGCCTCGGTGCTCTCGCTGGCGCTCGGGGCGGTGCTCGCCACCGGCCGGCTGTCGGCGCACCGGCCGGTGCGCTGGCTGGCCACGCTGTTCGTGGAGTTCTTCCGGGCCATGCCGGTGCTGGTGATGATCTTCTTCATCTTCGTGGCGCTGAAGGTCCAGCCGCTGCCGGCCCTGGTCGCGGGGCTGACCCTCTACAACGGCTCCGTGCTGGCGGAGGTCTTCCGCTCCGGCATCAACGCCGTGGACCGGGGCCAGCGCGAGGCCGCGTACGCCCTGGGCATGCGCAAGACCCAGGTGATGACGTTCGTGCTGGCCCCGCAGGCGGTCCGGGCGATGCTGCCGACGATCATCAGCCAGCTGGTGGTGGCCCTGAAGGACACCTCGCTGGGCTTCCTGATCACCTACGAGGAGTTCCTGCACGCAGGCAAGCTCATCGCCTCGAACCTCGACTACGACCTGCCCTTCATCCCGGTGGTCCTGGTGATCTCGCCGATCTACATCGGGTTGTGCATGCTGCTGTCCTGGTTCGCCACCTGGGTGGCGCGCAGGGAGCGGCGCAGCTTCAAGACCAGGGCGGTGGAGGTCGCCCCCGCGGAACCCGGGACGGTGCTGCCGGGACAGCTGTAGCCGCACCGAGCGGCCCCACCCGGCAGCAGCCGGAGATCACTGCTCGCGCAGCGGCACCGAGACGTACGAGGGATCGGCGCGCGGCGAGGAGAAGGTCAGCTGTGCGCCGGTGGGGTTGTGCTCGATGTACAGCGAGTCCACGGTGTCGATCACCAGAGCCAGCCGGTGTCCCGCCGGCACGTCGTACGCCGTGGAGAACAGCTCCAGGTCCACCCCGAAGGCCCGGCCGGGGGTCTTGCCGTGGAAGGTGTACGGGGCGTTGCTGACCAGCTTGCCGATGCCCAGGGGCCCGACGTCGTAGAGGTAGGCCACGAAGGTGCCGTCGCCGTGCGTGGGGGTCACGGTGGTGTGGAGCTTCACCGTGCCGCGGATCCGGCGGGCCTCGGCGTAGCGCTCGGACTGCCAGACGGCGGCGAAGGCCCGGGGCAGCAGGGGGATCGAGGCGGTGGGGGGCGCCTTGACGAACTGGTCGAGGGCGGCGGACAGCAGCAGGATCCCGCCGTTCGCGCCGGAGTCGACGTTCGCCCAGAGGTGTTCGGAGTCGTTCAGCTCCAGCTTCTCGGTGCCGGCCGCGCCGACCGACTTCCAGTCGGGGTAGCCCTCGTAGCCCTCGGCGGTACGGGACTTGAGCTGGACGGGCTGCTCGCGGTTGATGCCGTTGTCGACGCCCTTGAGGTGGTGGTCGAACCAGCGGCGGGCGTTGGTCCAGGTGTCGTTGGGCAGTCCGAACAGGCCGGTGCCCTCGGCGGTGGCGTGGTCGCCCGGGCGGAACTCCAGTCGCTTGGGGCCGGTCAGCCGCTCGTAGAACGCCGCGTACTGGTTCGGCGGGAAGATGGTGTCGCCCCAGGCGTTGCCGAGCATCACGGCGGCGCCGCCGGCGTTGATCCGGTCCACCTGGGCGGCGGGGGAGCGCAGCCGGCCCCGGGCGATCATCTCGTCCTCCTGGTCCAGCCGGGAGGCGAGGAAGTCGCGCAGCACCTGCTGGAGTTCGGGTCCGGGGCGGCCGGTCAGGGCGCCGGAGGCGCCGAGCAGGGCGGCGGCCTGGAGGTGCTGGGTGCGGCCGGAGTAGATCGACTCGATCAGGTCCGCCCAGCCGCTCAGGGCGACCACGGCCTTGATCCGGTGGTCCTGCCCGGCCGCCTGCAGGCTGATGCCGGCGCCGTAGCTGACCCCGCCGACGCCGATGCGGGCCGGGTCGGCCGGGGTGCGGGCCAGGGCCCAGTCGATGACGGCGGAGACGTCGGCGATGTCCGGGGGACCGGCCACCTCGATCTGCCCGCCGGAGAGCCAGAAGCCGCGGGAGGTGTAACTGACCACGACGTAGCCGGAGTCGGCCAGCTGCTTGGCCTGGGCGGCGTACTCGATCTGCGGCATGGCCCAGCTGGTCGGGAGGACGATCAGCGGGTACGTCCGCCCGGCCCGGTCACCGGCCGGGGCCCAGACGTTGCCCTTGAGCGTGATGCCGCCGGAGCCGGGGATGTCGTGGAAGGTGACGCCCGACGACGGCCCGGACTGCTCGGCCTGCTCCGACTGCCCGGCCTGCACCGGCTGGGGGGTCGCCGCCCGGGCCTGGTGGGGGGCCAGGCCCAGGGTGGCGGCGGTGAGCACGGCCGCCACGGCCGCGGCGGTGGTGGTGCGGTCCATCGGTCGCTCCTCGTGTGCGCCGGGTCGGTAAAGTGACCCGACGGTAACGGGAGGGGCTTACCGCAGGTAACCCATCGGTAAGTTACGCGGTGGTAACGATCGTGCGGGCGAGGGTCAGCCGGCCTGCGGGGCGCCGTTCAGCGCGCTCTTCGCCTTCCACTGCTCCCAGCTGAGGTTCCACTCGCCGTAGCCGTTGCCGATGTCCGCCTGGCCCTTGGAGCCTTCGCCGACGACCTCGACGAGGTCGCCGATCTGCGCCTGCGCGAACAGCGCCTCGGCGTCGGCGTCGCTCATCCCCACGCAGCCCGAACTGCTGTTGACGCGGCCGAATTTGCCGGCGTTCCACGGGGCGGCGTGGATGTACATGCCGGACCAGGTCACGCGCATCGAGTAGTCGACCATCTTGTCGTAGGAGTCGCCCAGGCCCACCGTCTGCGAGTCCATCCGGATGGTGCCCTCCTTGGTCATCAGCACCATCTTCCCGGACCAGGAGGCCTTCTTGCCGCCGGGCGTGCCCGCCGAGACCGGGATCGTCCGCACGGTCCTGCCGTCCTCGATCACCGACATCGTCTTGGTGTCCAGGTTGACCTCCAGACGGCGGTCCTTGCCTATCTTGAACTCGGTGTTGTAGTCCCGCGCGAACAACCCGCTGCCGGAGTCCACCCCGTTGAGGTTCATCTGCACCTTCACCTCGGTGCCCGGCTTCCAGTACTCCTTGGGCCGCCAGTCCACCCGGTCGTTGCCGGAGTAGTCCTTGAACCAGCCCCAGGAACCCTCGGTGTTGTTCGAGGTGGTGACCTTCAGCTGCTTCTCCACCTCGGCCTTGTTCTTCACCGGGTTGTCGAACACCAGCGAGATCGGCTGGGCGATGCCGACCGTGCCGCCGGTGGCCTTGCCCGGGACGATCGCCACCTTGTTCACCTTGTCCGCGGCCGTCGTACGGAACTGCGCCGACGCGCTCTGGCTGTCGGTGTTCTGCGCCTCGACCTTGTACTCGGCGCCCGGCGCCGCATTGCGCTCCGAGGTCCACGTGCGGCCGTCGTCGGATATCCTGCCCGGCAGCTCACCGCCCTTGGCGTCGGTCACCTTCACCAGGGAGAACTTCCCGTCGGCGAGCGTCACCTTCACCGGCTCGCCCGCCTTGACCTGATCGCCCGTGAGGTTCACGGAGATGGCCATGTCCTTCTTCTTCGCCTCACCGCCCTTGGCGTCGCCACCGCCCGAGCCCCCCGAGCCCCCCGACCCGCCCGAACAGGCGGTCAGCGCGGCGGCCAACAGCGCCGCCCCGGCCACGGCGGCATGACGGCTGCGCACCTGAAGGGCCCGGCGGCGCGGACGTGCGGTACGGCGTGTGCGGCTCAACGAAAACCCCTCCGAAGTAATGATCGTTCGCAAAGGAGGATGCGAATGCCCCGACTTTAGGTTGCGCCCGGCACCGAAAAACATGGCGGAAGCCGTTGTGACGAGGACCGCAGCGAAACGGTCATCGTCCGGTCACAATCGCCGCTCGGCTTGGTCATGGTGCGCTGTGAAACTCCCGGTCATCCCCGTCGGACCCACCGGAAGGCACCCCGCCGTGTGCGCATTGCTCGTGAATTCCACCCCGCACGACCAGGACCCGGACGGCAGCCGGCCGGGGGAGCTCACCGTGCGCGCGCTGACCGGTTCCGCCTATCTGGAGTTCCTCGGCCGGCACCGCAGGGCGAGTTTCCTGCAGTACCCCTCCTGGGGCGGGGTGAAGGACCTCTGGCGCTCGGAAACGGTCGGATGGCACGTGCCCACCGGTGAACTCGTCGGCGGCGCCCTCGTTCTCTATCGCCAATTTCCCGGCACCCGCAAATACTTCGCCTACCTTCCCGAAGGCCCCGTCGCCGACTGGTCCGACCCCGGTCTCGACCGCTGGCTCGACCCCCTGATGCGGCACCTGCGCGCGGCCGGCGCCTTCGCCGTGCGGATCGGCCCCACCCCGGCCTACCGCCGCTGGGACGCGGCCACCCTCAAGGCCGCCACCGGCCCCGGCCGGCAGCTCTCCGACGTGCTCGCCACCGAGGTGGACCCGCTCGGCGCCGCCCTCGCCGACCGGCTGCGCACCCGGGGCTGGCAGCGCTGCGGCGGGGAGTCCGACGGCGACGCCCAGCCCCGGCACGTCTTCCGCGTGCCCCTGACCGGCCGCACCCTGGACGACCTGTGGTCGGGCCTGAACCAGGAGTGGCGCCGCAACGTCCGCAAGGCCGCGAAGGCGGGCGTGGAGACCTGCCTGGGCACCGCCGACGACCTGCCCGAGTTCCACCGGCTGCTGGGCATCACCGAGGAGCGCGACGGCTTCCGGCTCGGCCGCTCGCTCGCGTACTACCAGCGGCAGTACGAGGTGCTCAACGCCGAGCAGCCGGGCCGGATGCGGCTCTACCTCGCCCGCCACCAGGGCGAGATCCTCGCCGCCCACACCATGATCGTGGCCGGCTCCCGGGTCTGGTACCAGACCGGCGCCTCCGCCGACCACCGGCGCGAGGTACGCCCCAGCAACGCCCTGCAGTGGCGCATGCTCAAGGACGCCCACGCCCTCGGCGCGGACGAGTACGACATGCGCGGGGTACCCTCCACACTCGACCCCGCCGCACGCTCCTTCGGACTGCTGCGCTGGAAGCTCGGTACCGGCGGAGAGGTCGTGGAAACGCTCGGCGAGTGGGAGAAACCGATGGACGGATACGCCAACAGCACCCTCTACAAGGCCTTCCAGGCGTACCTGGCCCGCCGGTGAGCGCCACCGCCACCGCGCCGCAGACCGCGCCGCACACCCCCCGGAAGTCCTCCGTCCTGCGCAGCGGCGCGCTCATGGCCGCCGGCTCGATCGTCTCCCGCGCCACCGGCTTCCTGCGCTCCGCGGTCGTCGTCGCCGCGCTCGGCACCGGACTGCTCGGCGACACCTACGCGGTCGCCAACACCGTCCCCAACATCCTGTACATGCTGCTCATCGGCGGCGCCCTCAACGCCGTCTTCGTGCCCGAGCTGGTCCGCGCCGCCAAGGAGCACGCCGACGGCGGCCGGGCGTACACCGACCGGCTGCTCACCGCCTGCACCGCCGCCCTGGTCGTGCTCACGGCCACCGCCGTCCTGGCCGCACCGCTGATCGTCGAGGTGTACACCCCCTACGACGGCGCCCGGGCGAGCACCACCGTGGCGCTGGCCCGCTACTGCCTGCCGCAGATCCTCTTCTACGGTCTGTTCACCCTGCTCGGGCAGGTCCTGGGCGCCCGCGGCCGGTTCGGCGCGATGATGTGGACCCCGGTCCTCAACAACGTCGTCGTCATCGCCGTCTTCGGACTCTTCCTGTACCTCACCCACGGCTCGCCCGAGGGCCTGACCGCCTCCGGCACGGCCCTGCTGGGCGTCGGCACCACCGCCGGCATCGTCGTCCAGGCCCTCGCCCTGGTGCCGTCGCTGCGTGCGGCCGGCTTCCGCTGGCACCCGCGCTTCGACTGGCGCGGCCGCGGCCTCGCCCGGCCGCTGCGCAACGCCGGCTGGCTGGTGCTGCTCGTCCTCACCAACCAGATCGCCTACTGGGTCGTGACCCGGCTGTCCACCGCGACCGGGCAGCACGCCGTCGAGGCGGGCGTGGCCGGCGGCGCCGGGTACACCGCCTACAGCAACGCCTACCAGCTGTGGATCGTGCCCCAGGGCATCATCACCGTCTCCCTGGTCACCGCCCTCATGCCGCGCATGAGCGCCGCCGCCACCGACGGCGACCTCACCGCCGTCCGCCGCGACGTCTCCTCCGCCCTGCGCACCAGCGCCGCCCTCGTGGTGCCCGCCGCCTGCCTGTTCGCCGCCCTCGCCCCGTGGGTGACCGGCAGCGTCTACGGGTACGGGCGCACGGGCGGCGCGGACATCGCGGTCATGGCCGGCATGCTCACGGCCTTCGCCCCCGGCCTGGTCGCGTTCTCCGCCCAGTACGTCCTCTCGCGCGCCTTCTACGCGCTGTCCGACACCCGCACCCCGTTCTTCCTGAACCTGGTCGTCGCGGGACTGAACGCCGGCCTGTCCGCCACCGCGTACCTGGTCCTGCCGCCGCGCTGGGCCGTCACCGGCATGGCCGCCGCCTCCTCCGTCGCCTTCACCGCCGGCGCCGCGCTCACCGCGTACACCCTCGCCCGCCGGCTCGGCCCGCGCGGGGCCGCCCCCCGCGCCGCGCGCCGCGCCACCGCGCTGCGCACCCACCTGCGCCTGCTCCTCGCCTGCCTGCCGGCCGGGGCCGCCGGCCACCTGGCCGCCCGCGCCGCCGAGCCCGCCGGCTACTTCGCCGCCGTCGGGGCGGGAACCGCCACCCTGCTGGTGGTCGTCGTCCTCCTCGCCCGGCCGCTGAGACTGACCGAGATCACCGACCTGCTGGACTCCCTGCGCCGCCGCCTCGGCCGCTAGCCGTAGCGGCCGATCGAGGGACGAAAGCCATGAAGCCACCTGGAATACTGATCCGATGCCACGCGTACTGCTGATCGAGGACGACCCCTCCGTCCGGGAGGGAGTGGGCCTGGGCCTGCGCCGCCGGGGCCATGACGTGCACGCCGCGGAGACCGGCGAGGAGGGCCTGGAGCTGCTCGCGGCGACCCGGCCCGACCTGGTCCTGCTGGACCTGATGCTGCCCGGCATCAACGGCGTCCAGGTCTGCCGGCGCATCCGCGAGACCAGCCAGGTCCCCATCATCATGCTCACCGCCCGCGGGGACGACTTCGACATCGTCGTCGGCCTGGAGGCCGGCGCCGACGACTACATCGTCAAGCCCGCCCGCACCGAGGTCATCGAGGCCCGCATCAAGGCGGTGCTGCGCCGGCACACCGACCCCGTGGGCCGGCCCGAGGTGGAGTTCCACGGCGAGCTCGCCGTCGACCGGGCGGGCCTGACCGTCTCCCGCAACGGCGAGCGGGTGGCCCTCGCGCCCAGCGAGATCAAGCTGCTGCTGCACCTGTCCGCCTCCCCGGAACAGGTCTTCAGCCGCCAGCAACTGCTGGAGTACGTGTGGGAGCACAGCTACCACGCCGACGCCCGCCTGGTGGACGCCTGCGTCCGCCGGCTCCGAAGCAAGATCGGCGACCCGGCCGGCAACCCCCGCTACATACAGACCGTGCGCGGCTTCGGCTACCGCTTCGGCCCCCTGTGAGCCGGTGAACCCCCGGTGAGACGGATCAGGGCGATATCCCCCTGGGGCCTGCGCACCCGGCTGGTCGCCGCGTTCCTCCTGGTCGCGGCGATCAGCGCGGTCGGCACCGCGGCCCTCACCTACCGGCAGGCGCGCACGGCCGTGCTCACCCAGAGCCAGGACACCGCCGTCAGCGGCCTGCGGGACCAGCTGGCCGCGCACACCCTGCAACTGCCGCTGGACCAGCAGCAGCTCCAGCAGATCGTCACCGAGCTCGGCAAACGCGGCACCCCCCACGGCTGGCACGTCTACGGCGAGTACGGCAGTCTGCGCGCCGGCTCCAACCCCGGCGGGCCGCCCACCTCGCCGCTGATCACCGCCGACATGCGAAGCCGCCTCGGCGGCGTGCCGCACGGCGCCTTCCAGCGGACCACCGACGCGAACGGCACCCCGTACGTGGTCGTCGGCATGCCCGCCACCTTCCGGCTGGGCGGCGTACGCCGGCCCACCGGTGCCGTCTTCTACGCCGTCATGCCGCTGGCCACCGAGCGGCAGACCGTGCAGCTGATGGTCGACGCGGCGCGCAACGGCGCCCTGCCGGGGCTCGCCATCGCCCTGGTGCCTGCCCTGCTCGCCGCGCGCAGCGTGCTGCGCCCCGTGCGGAACCTGCGCAAGGCCGCCCAGCGCATGGGCCGCGGCGAGCTGGACACCCGGATCGAGGTCCGCGGCGCCGACGAACTCGCCGGGCTGGCCCGTACCTTCAACGAGACCGCCCGGGCCCTGGAGAACTCCGTGGACGAACTGCGCCAGGCCGAGGCCCGGGCCCGCCGGTTCGCCGCCGACGTCTCCCACGAGCTGCGCACGCCGCTGACCGGCATGCTCGCCGTCACCGAGGTGCTGGACGAGGACGCCGAGCGGCTCGACCCGGACACCGCCCGGGCGCTGCGGCTGATCAGCAACGAGACCGGCAAACTCGCCGTCCTGGTCGAGGACCTGATGGAGATCTCCCGCTTCGACGCCCGCGCCGCCGAGCTCAACCTGGACGACGTCGATCTGGCCGAGGCCGTGCGCAAGACCCTCGAACGCCGGCACTGGGTCGACGAGCGGGTGGTCACCGACCTGCCGGAGGGCGTGCGGGCCCGGCTCGACTCGCGCCGCTTCGACGTCGTCCTCGCCAACCTCGTCGGCAACGCCCTCAAGCACGGCGGGGCCCCGGTCCGGGTGTCCGTGCGGACCGAGACCCGGGTCGGCGGCGACTGGCTCACCCTCCGGGTCGCCGACAGCGGTCCCGGCATCGCCCCCGAGGTGCTGCCGCACATCTTCGACCGGTTCTACAAGGCGGACGCGGCCCGCACCCGGTCCGCCGGGTCCGGACTGGGACTGGCGATCACCAAGGAGAACGTCCACCTGCACGGCGGGACCGTCCGCGCGGCCGCCGGGCCGGACGGCGGCGCCGTGTTCACCGTCGAGATGCCGTTGGAGGCCGGCGCATGAGGGGTGTCGGAGGTGCCAGGGGTGCCAGGTTTGTCGGAGGTGTCGGAGGTGTCGGAGGCGTCAGGGGCGCCGGAGGTGTCAGGGGCGCCGTGGGGGTGGTCGCTCTCGCCCTCGGCGGGGCGCTGCTGACCGCCGGCTGCGGCATCAAGCCGACCGGGGTGATCGAGAGCGGCCAGCCGGCGGAGGTCTCCGTGGCCATGGCCTCGTACGCCACCCAGGTGTACTTCCTCTCACCCACCGGCGGCCTGGTGCCCGTGCCGGAGTCGGGCTACCCGCCGGCTGCGCCCAGCGACGTCCTGCGCCGGCTGCTGCGCGGGCCCCGCGAGAGCGAACGCGCCGCCGGACTGCGCACCGAGGTGCCCGCCCTGCCCGACTCCAAGGAGAGCGGCCCGTCCTGGCGGGTGGAGCAGAACGGCGACGGCGAGATGACGGTCCGGCTGCCCTTCCCGGTGCGTCCGCTCAGCGCCGGTGCCCAGCGGCAGCTGGTGTGCACCGCGGCCGGTACCGCCGGCGCGGCGCCGACCACGGTGGAGGTCACCCTCTTCGGTCCGGACGGCGGCCTCCCGGCGGCCCACTGCCCCGCCCTCGGCTGACCCCCGGCCGGCGCCCGCCCGGGGTGCCGGCCCCCGGCGGGGCTCTTGCGGCCACCGGCCCCCGGCCGCCACCGTGGCCCCATGGAGCACACCGCGGACGTCCCCGACGTGTTCGACCCCCGCCGGTACGCCGAGGGGCTGCCGCACGCGAGCTACCGGGTGCTGCGCGAGCACCACCCGGTCGCCTGGCAGGCCGAACCGGAGGTGCTCGGCTGGCCGGCCGGACCCGGATTCTGGGCCGTGACCCGGCACGCGGACGTGGTGCGGGTGCTGCGCGACCACCGGACGTACTCCTCGCACCTGGGCGCCACCCAGATCCGCGACCCCGACCCGGCCGACCTGCCGTTCCTGCGCCGCACCATGCTCAACCAGGACCCTCCCGAGCACGGCCGGCTGCGCCGGCTGGCCGCCCGCGCCTTCACGCCCGCCCGGGTCGACGCCTTCACCGCCCGGGTCCGGGAGCGGGCGCGTACCCTGCTGGCCGCGGCCCGCGCGGACGCCACCGACGGGGTGGCCGACCTGGTCACCGCCGTCACCGACGAGTACGCGCTGCTCAACCTCGCCGACCTGCTGGGCGTACCGGCCGCCGACCGGGCGCTGCTGCTCGACTGGACCGTCCGCGTCATCGGCTACCAGGACCCCGACGAGACCCCCGAACCCCGGCGCGGGCCCGACGGCCGCCCGCTCGACCCGCGCTCGCCGGCCCTGCTCGGCGAGATGTTCGGGTACGCCCGGGAGCTGGCCGCGTACAAACGCGCCCACCCCGGCGACGACCTGATGACCGCCCTGGCCGGAGCCGGACTCGACGAGCCCGAACTGGAGATGTTCTTCTTCCTGCTCACCGTCGCCGGCAACGACACCGTCCGCAGCGCCGCCCCCGGCGGACTGCTGGCCCTGGCCCGGCACCCCGACGAGTTCGCCCGCCTGCGCGACGGCTCGGTGGCCGCCGCGAGCGCCGTGGAGGAACTGCTGCGCGTGCACCCGCCGGTGCTCAGCTTCCGCCGCACCGCCGCCGTCGACACCGAACTGGCCGGCCGGCCGGTCCGCGCCGGGGACAAGGTCGTGGTCTTCCACGCCTCCGCCAACCACGACGAGCGGGTCTTCCCCGACCCCTACCGGCTCGACCTCGGCCGCCGGCCCAACCCGCACGTCTCCTTCGGCGACGGCCCGCACGTCTGCCTCGGCGCCCACTTCGCCCGGCTCCAGCTCCGGGTGCTGCACGAGGAGTGGCACGCCGCCGGCCTGCCCGTGCCCGAACTCGCCGGCGAACCGCGCCGACTGGTGTCCAACTTCATCAACGGGCTCAAGTCGCTGCCGGTTCGGCTGTCCGGGCCGCGGTCGTGACGTCGGCGACCAGCTCGGTGACGTCGGGGCCGTAGGCGTCGGAGTTGACGACCTTGAGCACCAGCGCGAACGACCGGTCCTTGTACCGCTCGGCCAGCTTCTCGTGGTGCCGGGCGAGGTAGCGGGCGGCGGCCTGGTTGCTCACCGCGGTCTGACCGCAGATCAGGAACACCGGGCGGGTCCCCTCCCGGGTGGTCAGCCGGGCCAGCAGCACGTACTCCACCGCGCCCTGGCGCCAGCGGTACGTCTCCCCGCCCACCGTGATCGCCCCCCGGTCCGGGACCGGTTCGCCGGAGACGTTGAAGTCCACGCCCGGCAGCATCGAGGCCAGGTGGGCGGCCGTACGGGCGTTCGAGGTCGGGCCGCCGACACAGAACTCGGCGCGTTCCCCGAAGCCCTGCCGCGCGCCGTCGTGGGTGACGATCTGCACCGTGGCCCCGCAGTCCTTGATCAGCGCCGAGATCTCCAGCAGCGCGAACGCGTCGTTGCGGTGCACCGACCGCTCGGAGTCCCCCACCTTGCGGTTGACCACGAACAGGCAGTCCGAGCCGGCCGGCAGCCCGAAGAAGGCCTGCTTGCGGCGGAGTTTGCGGCGCCACAGGTAGGTCCGGCCGAACCAGCCGAAGCCACCGCTGACGGCGGTGGCTATCACCCCGAGCACGATGTTGCGCACGTCGTCGTTCATGCGGCGGATGGTAGCGGCCACGACGCGCCGCTGACGCGGGCGGTCCGGTGAAGTTAGAGTGCCGCTTCCAGGCCCCGCGCAGGTCCTCGACCGGAGGTACGGATGCGTCGTCCCGCCGCACGCCCCTTAGCGCTCGTCGCCCTCGTCGGGGCGCTCGTCTCCACCGGCGCCGCGGCTCCGCCGCCGGCCGCCGGCACGCCCGCCAAGGTCCCTGTCGCCGTCGGCTACGGCGGAGCGGTCGCCAGCGTCGACCCCGACGCCTCGGCCGCCGGTGTCGCCGTGCTGCGGTCCGGCGGCAACGCCGTGGACGCCGCGGTCGCCACCGCGGCGGCGCTGGGCGTCACCGAGCCGTACTCCGCCGGCATCGGCGGGGGCGGCTACTTCGTCTACTACGACGCGGCCACCCGCCGCGTGCACACCGTCGACGGCCGCGAGACCGCGCCCGCCTCCGCCACCGAGACGCTCTTCCAGGAGAACGGCGTCCCCATCCCGTTCGCCGAGGGCATGACCAGCGGACGTTCCGTCGGTGTCCCCGGTACCCCGGCCACCTGGCGGACCGCCCTGGACGCCTGGGGGTCGCAGCCGCTGGACCGGCTCCTCAAGCCCGCGGTGAAGCTGGCCCGGGACGGCTTCACCGTCGACGCCACCTTCCGCGCCCAGACCCAGGCCAACCAGGACCGGTTCAAGGACTTCCCCGACACGGCCGCGCTGTTCCTGCCGGGTGGTCAGCTGCCCGTGGTCGGCTCGACGTTCAAGAACCCCGACCTCGCCGCCACCTACACCGAACTGGCCCGCAAGGGCACCGGCGCGCTCTACCGGGGGCCCATCGCCGACGACATCGTCCGCGCGGTCCGCAAGCCCCCGGTGGACCCGGCGGCCACCCGCGTCGTCCGGCCCGGCGACCTGACCGCCGCCGACCTGCGGGCGTACGCCACCAAGCGGCAGGAGCCGACCCGGATCCGGTACCGGGGCCTGGACGTCTACAGCATGGCGCCCTCGTCCTCGGGCGGCACCACCGTCGGCGAGGCCCTCAACATCCTGGAGGGCTCGGACCTGTCCGAGCTGTCCGAGACCCAGTACCTGCACCGGTTCATCGAGGCCTCGCGGATCTCCTTCGCCGACCGGGGCCGCTGGGTCGGTGACCCGGCCGCCCAGGACGTGCCCACCCGGCAGCTGCTCTCCCAGCGGTTCGCCGACAGCCGCGCCTGCCTCATCTCCCCGGACAAGGCGCTGACCAGCCCGGTCGCTCCCGGCGACCCGCGCAGTCCGGCGCCGTGCGCCACCACCGGCGAGAGCGCCCCGACCACCTACGAGGGGGAGAACACCACCCATCTCACCGTCGCGGACCGCTGGGGCAACGTGGTCTCCTACACCCTCACCATCGAGTCCACCGGCGGCAGCGCCATCACCGTCCCCGGGCGGGGCTTCCTGCTCAACAACGAGCTGACCGACTTCTCCTTCGCCCCGGCCGCCCCCGGCGTGCCGGACCCGAACCTGCCCGGCCCCGGCAAGCGGCCGCGCTCGTCGATGTCGCCGACGATCGTCCTGGAGGACGGCCGGCCGGTCCTCGCGGTCGGCTCCCCGGGAGGCGCCACCATCATCACGACCGTGCTCCAGACCCTGACCGGTCACCTGGACCGGGGCCTGCCGCTGGTCGAGGCGATCGCCGCGCCGCGCGCCAGCCAGCGCAACCAGACCACGACCGAGCTCGAACCGGGGCTGTGGAACAGCCCGTTGCGCGGTCAGCTGGAAGCGCTCGGCCACGGCTTCCGGCAGAACCCCGAGATCGGCGCCGCCACCGGTGTCCAGCGGCTCCCGGACGGGCGCTGGCTGGCCGCCGCCGAGAAGAGCCGGCGGGGCGGCGGCTCGGCCATGGTGGTGCACCCGCACGGCAGGCCGTAGCACGCCGAGCGGGCACTCCCCTCCGCCACCCGGGCGCTGCCGCTCAGGGGAGGGGAGTGCCGCGGGCGGTGACCCAGAGTTCGTACCACTCCTCGTGGGTGAGGTCCGGCTCGCGGACGGCGGCGTCGCGGCAGGCGCGGATGCGGTCGGGGCGGGTGCTGCCGATGACCGCGGACACCCCCGCCGGGTGGCGCATCAGCCACCACAGCAGGACCGTCTCGGGCGTCGTGCCCTTCGCCTCGGCCAGCCGGACCAGCAGGGCGGCGGTGGCGTGCTCGGCGGCGGTCTGCTGCCGCCCGGTGTAGCGGCCCTGCGCCAAGGCACCCCAGGCCTGCAGGCGTATGCCGTGCTCGCGGCAGTGCTCCAGGGTGCCGAAGGGGAAGCCGTTGCCGGTGGCCTCCCGGGTGTTCAGCAGGACCCCGGCCTCGACCCAGTCGCGCCGGTACAGGCTCATCTCCAGCTGGTCGGCCACCAGCGGCACGTCCAGCCGCGCCTGGAGCGCGGCCATCTGCGCGGCGCCCATGTTGGACACCCCGAAGTGCCGTACGAGGCCCTGCCGGTGCAGGCCCGACAGGGCCGCGGCGATCTCGTCGGGGTCCGTCAGCGGGTCGGGGCGGTGCAGGAGCAGGACGTCGATCACATCGGTGCGCAGCCGGGTCAGGCTCTCCTCCACCCGGCGCGCGATGCTCGCCGCCCGCAGGTCGTACCTGCCGGGCAGGCCGTCCCCGGCGAGGCGGATGCCGCACTTGGTCTGGATCGTGATCCGCTCGCGCAGGCCCGGGGCCCGGGCCAGCACCTCCCCGAAGACGGCCTCGGACTTGCCGTGGCGGTAGATGTCGGCGTGGTCGAAGGCGGTGATCCCGCTGTCGAGCGCGGCCTCGACGGCGGCCTCGGCCGCGTCGATGTCGGCGGCGCCGTAGGGCTCGGTGTCCCAGGCGCCGCCCAGCCCCATGCAGCCGTGCAGCACCCGCCCGGTGCCCGGGGCCCCGCCCGTGCCGTGGCTCCCGGGGCCGGTCCCGTCCGTGTCCGTGGTCATGGGCCCACCCTAGGGGTGGGGGCCGCGGTCAGGA
This sequence comes from Streptomyces antimicrobicus, assembly GCF_020532625.1. Classification (GTDB taxonomy): domain Bacteria; phylum Actinomycetota; class Actinomycetes; order Streptomycetales; family Streptomycetaceae; genus Streptomyces; species Streptomyces antimicrobicus. Next base: position 56,538 of record NZ_JAJAUY010000022.1, read on the forward strand.
TCCGGGGGCCGGCGGCGGTGACGGCGACCGTGTGCTCGGCGTGGGCGGCGCGGGAGCCGTCCGCGGTGCGCAGGGTCCAGCCGTCGGGGTCGGTGACGAAGGCGTCCCGGCCGCCCGCGAGGACCATCGGCTCGATCGCGAGGACCATGCCCGGGCGCAGCGTCATGCCGCGGCCGGGACGGCCCTCGTTCGGGACGGCGGGGTCCTCGTGCATCCGGCGGCCGATGCCGTGGCCGCCGAAGCCGTCGGGGATGCCGTAGCCCGCGGCGCGCACGACGGTGCCGATGGCATGGGCCACGTCGCCGATGCGGCGGCCCGGCCGGGCCTGCTCGATGCCGGCGGCGAGCGCCGCCTCGGCGGTGGCGATCAGTCGGAGGTCGGCGGGCCGGGCCCGGCCGACGGCGAAGCTGATCGCCGCGTCCCCGACCCAGCCGCCCAGCCGGGCCCCGAAGTCGGCGCTGACCAGGTCCCCGTCACGCAGCCGGTAGTCGTCCGGTATGCCGTGGACGATCGCGTCGTTGACGGAGAGGCAGACGACCGCCGGGAACGGCACGGGGGCGAAGTGCGGGCGGTAGCCGAGGAAGGGCGAGCTCGCCCCCGCCTCGCGCAGCACGGCCCGCGCCGTGCCGTCGAGCTCCCGCAGCGAACTGCCCACCCGGGCCGCACGGCGTACGGCGGCCAGGGCGCGGGCCACGACCTGCCCGGCCTCGCCCATGGCCTCGATCTCCTGGTCTGTCTTCAGATGCACCATACCAACAACTATACCGGTATAGAAATCACGGTAAACAAGTAACGGTAAAGAAATCCCGGTATAAGAATCGGCCGGCGGGCTAGAATGGCCGCATGGTCCGAACCCCCTTGACCCCCGAGGAGCGCGAGCGCGGCGAGCGGCTGGGCGCGCTCCTGCGCGAGGCGCGCGGCCCGCGCAGCATGGTGGAGGTCGCCGCGGCCGCGGGGCTGTCCGCCGAGACCCTGCGCAAGATCGAGACCGGCCGGGCGCCGACACCGGCGTTCTTCACCGTCGCCGCCCTCGCCGCGACCCTCGGCCTGTCCATGGACGACCTGCTCCGCCGCTGCGCGGCGACGGCGGCGGCACCGGCGCCCGCACCGTCCTGAACGGACCGCCGGCTCACCCGCGGCCCGGCTCGCGCACCCGCCGGCCCGGCTCGGGAACCCGCGGCCCCGCCTGGGCGCCGGCAGCCCCGGCCGGTACGGAAGCGCCCCGTGCCGGTACGGAAGCGTCCGTGCCGGTCCGGAGGCGGCCCGTGCCGGCACCGAGGCGGCCCGGCCGGTCCCGGCGGCCGAACGGCCCAATCGGCGATGCGTCCGCCGCCGGGCGGGGCAGGGGTGAGGGTGTGTCAGCACCGAACACAGCCCAACGTCTCGGCCTCGGCCTCCTCGGCTCCCTGCTCGCGGGCGGCCTGCTGCTCGCCACCTGCGTGACGCCCGAGGGCCGCAGCCAGGCCCGCGGCAAGGCGGTCCTGCGCCACCCGGAGGGCGGCGGCGGACCGGCGCACCTGCGGGACCGTCCGGCGGACCGGTCGAGCCGTGCTGGAAGACCGGACTGCGGCCTGGGAGGGGGTCACCCGCGCGGCTAGGGTGGCGCCATGAGTCTTGAGGAACTGGGCCGGGGCAGATACGTCAGCCTGACCACCTACCGCAAGGACGGCACCCCGGTGGCCACGCCGGTGTGGGCGGTGACGGAGGCGGGCGAACTGTTCGTCTGGACCCGCACCGACACGTGGAAGGTCAAGCGGATCCGCAACGACGGTCGGGTCACCGTGACCGCGTGCGACGTGCGCGGCCGCGTGGTCGAGGGCGCGCCGGTCGTGGAGGCGCGCGCCCGGCTGCTCGACGACGCCGGACTGCGGCGGGTGCGGCAGCTGATGGCGCGCAAGTACCGCTGGCAGTTCTGGGCCGTGGACGTCCCGGCCGCCCTCGCCCGGCGCGGGAAGCGTCCCCACACCGCGATCGCCGTCAAGGTTTGAGACTGCCGTAGTCCGCGCGTAACACGGGTGCGGTGCAATAGCCGTCCATGGAGACGGCGATGAGCGAACTGGCCGCGTGTATACGCGGATTGACGGCGCAGCTCGACCCCGGCGCCGGGTGGTACGGCGCATTCCTGCGGCGGGACCCGGACGGCATCCGGGCCTGCCTGGAGGGTACGGCGGTGCCGCCGTGGGACGTACTGGAATCGCTGCTCCAGGACCTCGCCGCGGTGCGCGGGCCGGACGCGGCCGCGGAGCACGCGCGGCGGGCCGCGCGGCTGCGGTGGGCGGCGGTCGCCGGGTACGACCGGCGGGCCGGCGGTGCCGCGGAGCTCCACGCGCTGCTCGCCGTGGCCGCGGCGGAGCGGGCGGCGGCCGAGACCTCCGTCCGCGCCCTGACCGCCCGCCTCGCGGCGGGCCACCGGCCCGCGCACGGCCCGGGACCGGATCTCGCGCTGCTGACCCGGGAGCTGTCCTGGGCCCGCGACGACCTGGCCCGCGCCGACTCCCGCCACGCCGACCTCTGCGCCCGCCTCACCGCCCTCTCCCGCACCCCGGCGACCCCCGACCCCCCGAGCCCCGCCACCTCCTCCGGCCCTTCCACCCCCTCTGGCCCTGCCACTTCCTCCGGCCCCGCCATCCCCTCCGCCCCCGCGATGTCCGTCCCCGCCCCCTCCGGCCCTCCCACCCTCCATGCCTCCCGGGGCGCCCGCGTGCTCACCCTCGTCCGCCACCGCCCCGCACCCCCGCCGCCCCCGGCCCCGTCGGCACACGGCGGCACCGCCGCCTTCGTGGCCGCGCTCGCCGAGCTCCGGGCCCGAGGGCGCAGCGGGGAGGCGCACGGCTTGATCTGCGAGGCCGCGCGCTGGCCCGCCGGGCGGTTGCCGGGCCTGGCCCGGGAGCTGGAGCGGCAGGGGAGGGGCGCCGAGTGGGCGACCCTGCTGTGGGAGGTGGGAGGACTGCCG
>NZ_JAJAUY010000220.1 GCF_020532625.1 Streptomyces antimicrobicus
CGACAACTCGAAGAACCTTACGGACCCCACATGCTTGTGTCAACCCCCGGCCCCGGCGCTACCCTGGTCCGCATGACTACGCATGCGCTCACGTCCAGCCTTCGCTGGTGGGCCGCCTGACGGCGGCCGCCCCACGCATGCGCTCCACGGCCGCCGCCTCGGCGGCCGTTCGCGTTTCTGCCCCCTGGCAGTCGGCCGCCGGCCCCGGCGCCCGACCGACCGACACCCCAGAGGGAGAACGACCGACCATGACCACGATCTTCAGCGGTATCAAGCCGACCGGGCACCTGACGCTGGGCAACTACCTCGGGGCCGTCCGGCAGTGGGTCGCCGCGACCGGGGCCGGCGCTCCCGAGGAGACCCTCTACTGCGTCGTGGACCTGCACGCGCTCACCGTCGAGCACGATCCGGCGCGCGTCCGGCGCCTGAGCCGGCAGGCGGCGACGCTGCTGCTGGCCGCCGGACTCGACCCGGAGATGTGCACGCTCTTCCTGCAGAGCCACGTCAGCGAGCACACCCGGCTGCACTACCTGCTGGAGTGCACGGCGTCGGACGGCGAGCTGCGCCGCATGATCCAGTACAAGGAGAAGGCGGCGAAGGCGGAGGCGGCCGGCCAGGGGGTGCGGCTGTCGCTGCTGACGTATCCCGTGCTGATGGCCGCCGACATCCTCGCGTACCGGGCCGACGAGGTGCCGGTGGGTGAGGACCAGCGGCAGCACGTGGAGCTGGCGCGGGACCTGGCGGTGCGGTTCAACCAGCGGTACGGGCCGACGTTCACCGTGCCGAGGGCGACGCTGCCGGCGGTGGCCGCGCGCGTGATGGACCTCCAGGACCCGACGTCCAAGATGGGCAAGTCCCACGACGTCACCACGGGCATCGTCTACCTGCTCGACGAGCCGGACGTCGTCACGCGCAAGGTCATGCGCGCCGTGACCGACAACCTGGGGGGCGTCGCGTACGACCGCGCGACCCGGCCCGGTGCCGCGAACCTGCTGGACGTCCTCGCCGCCTGCACCGGTGGGGACCCGGTGGAGCTGGCCGCCGGGTACGACGGCTACGGGGCGCTGAAGCGGGACGTCGCGGAGGCGGTGGTGGAGACGCTGCGGCCGGTGCGCGAGCGGCACGCCGAGCTGGCCGCCGATCCGGCGGCGGTGGAGAAGGTGCTGCGGGCGGGCGCAGAGCGGGCCCGGTCGCTCGCGCGGCCGGTGGTGGACCGGGCGTACGAGGCGATCGGGCTGCTCGCGCCCTGAAGGGCGTGCGGGCGGACGCCCGTCGTTCGTCGTGCGGGGCCCGGACCGGTGCCGGGCCCCGTACGCCGCCGTGCCCGGCGCGGTGTCAGTTGGTGCCGGCGGCCAGTTCGCGGCTGCGGTCGCGGGCGGCTTCGAGGGCGGCGATGAGGGCCGCGCGGACGCCGTGCCGCTCCAGCTCGACGATGGCGTTGATGGTCGTGCCGGCCGGGGAGGTGACGGCCTCGCGGAGCTTGACCGGGTGCTCGCCGCTGTCGCGGAGCATCACGGCGGCGCCGATCGCCGCCTGCACGATGAGGTCGTGGGCCTGGGCCCGGGGCAGGCCGAGCAGGATGCCCGCGTCGGTCATGGCCTCGACCAGGAAGTAGAAGTAGGCGGGGCCGGAGCCGGACAGGGCGGTGGCGGCGTCCTGCTGGGACTCCGGCACGCGCAGGGTCTTGCCGACACCGCCGAAGATCTCCTCGGCGTGGGCGAGGTGGCCGGCGTTCGCGTGGCTGCCCGCCGAGATGACCGACATGGCCTCGTCCACGAGGGCCGGGGTGTTGGTCATGACGCGGACGACCGGGGTGCCGGGGGCGAGCCGGTCCTCGAAGAAGGAGGTCGGGATACCGGCGGCGCCGCTGATGATCAGGCGGTCGGCCGGGACGTGCGGGGCGAGCTCGTCCAGCAGGGCGCCCATGTCCTGCGGCTTGACCGTGAGGATGAGGGTGTCGGCGCGCTTGGCGGCCTCGGCGTTGGAGACGGCCTCGACGCCGTAGCGGGTGCGCAGTTCCTCCGCGCGTTCCGGGCGGCGGGCGGTGACCAGGAGCTTCGAGGCCGGCCAGCCGCCTCGGATCATGCCGCTGAGCAGGGCCTCGCCGATCTTGCCGGTGCCGAGGACTGCGACTGTCTGGGTCATGCCCGTTTCACCTCGCCGAACGAACCTTCAGGACGTACGTCCTCATCCTTGCACCCGGGCGGGTCCCGGCGGCAGCGCTGTCCGGTCCGTGGTCAGGGGGCGTGCGGGCGTGCGGGCGTGCGGGCGTGCGGGCGTGCGGGCGTGCGGGTCAGGGTGTGCGGCGGCGCAGGGTGGCGGCGCCGAGGGCGAGGACCAGCAGGGCGCAGCCGGCCACGACGACGACGTCGCGGACGAAGTCGGCGGTCATGTCGGTGTGGGTGAGGACCTGGCTCATGCCGTCGACGGCGTAGGACATGGGCAGGACGTTCGACAGGCCCTCCAGGACGGGCTGCATGGTGGCGCGGGGCGCGAACAGTCCGCACAGCAGCAGCTGGGGGAAGATCACGGCCGGCATGAACTGGACGGCCTGGAACTCGGAGGCCGCGAAGGCCGAGACGAACAGTCCGAGGGCGGTGCCGAGCAGGGCGTCGAGCAGGGCGACCAGGAGCAGCAGCCAGGGCGAGCCGACGACGTCGAGGCCGAGCAGCCACAGGGCGAGGCCGGTGGCGAGCACGGACTGCAGGGCGGCCATGGTGCCGAAGGCGAGGGCGTAGCCGGCGATGAGGTCGGCCTTGCCCAGCGGCATGGCGAGGAGGCGTTCGAGGGTGCCGCCGGTGCGTTCGCGCAGGGTCGCGATCGAGGTGATCAGGAACATCGTGATCAGCGGGAAGATGCCGAGGAGGGACGCGCCGACGCTGTCGAAGGTGCGCGGGCTGCCGTCGAAGACGTAGCGCAGCAGGGTCAGCATCAGGACGGGGACCAGCAGCATCAGCGCGATGGAGCGCGGGTCGTGGGTCAGTTGGCGCAGGACGCGGGCGGCGGTGGCGGTCGTGCGGGCGGGGCTCAGGGCGGGGCGCGGGGCGCGACCGGTCCTCGGGGCCGTCGGGGTCGTCGGGGTCGCCGGGGTCGCCGGGGTCGTCGGGCTCATCGGGGGTCCTCCTGGGCGGCGCGGGCGGTGGCCTCGTCGACGAGGCGCAGGAAGCCCTCCTCGACGGTGGCGGAAGCGGTACGGGCGCGCAGTGCGTCCGGGGTGTCCTGGGCGAGGATGCGGCCCTCGCGCATGAGGAGGAGGTCGTGGCAGCGCTCGGCCTCGTCCATGACGTGGGAGGAGACGAGCAGGGTGGCGCCGCGTTCGGCGGCGAGGGTGTGGAAGAGGTTCCACAGGTCGCGGCGCAGGACGGGGTCGAGGCCGACGGTGGGTTCGTCGAGGACGAGCAGCTCGGGAGTGCCGAGCAGGGCGACGGCCAGGGAGACGCGGCTGCGCTGGCCGCCGGAGAGCCGGCCGGCGAGGGCGTCGGCGTGGCCGGTGAGGTCGACGTCGGCGAGGGCGCGTGCGACGTCGGCCCGGCGGCGGTCGGCCGCGGCGCGGCCGGGGTCGAGGACGGCGGCGAAGTAGTCGAGGTTCTGCCGGACGGTGAGGTCGTCGTAGACCGAGGGCGCCTGGGTGACGTAGCCGATGCGGGAGCGCAGGGCGGGGTGGCCCGCGGGTCGACCGAGGACGTCGAGGGTGCCGGTGACGTGCGCCTGGGTGCCGACGACCGCCCGCATGAGCGTGGTCTTGCCGCAGCCGGAGGGGCCGAGGAGGCCGGTGATGCGGCCGCGGGGGACATCGAAGTCGACGCCCTGGAGGACGGTGCGCGGGGCGCGGCCGGTGCCGCGGCGGACCGTGAGGCCCCGGGCGTGGACGGCGGGGGCGGGCGCCGCGGCCTGGTTATTCATCATGTGATGAATAATGCGCCTGGCGGTGCCGCGGCGTCAATGAGGCGGACGGACGGAACCCGGTTGGACGGCGGCCGGCGGGCCCGGCCGGCGGGCGGCGGGCGGCGGCCGGCGGAGGGGGCCGGCAGGGCGGGGCAGGTGTGTCGAGGCAGGCGGTCGGTGCCGGGCGCGGGCCGCGGCCGGGCACGGGCCGCGGCCGGGCACGGGTCGGGCCCCGGCGCGGGTCGGGGCCCGGGCGCGGGTCGGGCCCCGGGCGCCGGTCGGGGCCCGGGCGGCTACTTCTTGCGCTTGGGCCGGCGGGCCGCCGGGTTGCCCGTACGGGTGCTGCGGCGCCGGTCGTACTCGGCGAGGGCGCGCTCGTACTCGGCGCGGTGCAGCTTCTCGCCGGGGGCCTCGCCGAGGCTGCGCAGGAAGTACGCGATGAGCGAGCCGATGAAACCGATCGCCTTGAGCCCCTTGAGGGAGGCCTCGTCGGAGGAGGGGGCCGGGCGGCGGCCGAAGGACTCCCAGGTCTTGATGAAGGCGATGGCGCTGCACACGGCGAACAGGACGACGACGGAGACGTTGAGGAAGGTCCCGACGTTGCCGATCTCCAGGCCCTCGTAGGCGAACCGCAGCAGGTAGGCGGAGGCCGTCGCGCCGAGGAGCGAGCCGACGGCGAGGGCGGCGCGGCGCAGGTGGTAGCCGCCGTCGTGGTTCACCCAGGTGGTGCCGTAGAAGCGGATCGGCTCGGGCCGGGGGCCGGCGGGGGGCGTGGGCCGGGACCGGTCCCGGAGGGCGTCCCGCCGGTCGTCCTTGTGGTCGTCTCGCTGCTCGTCGCTCACGGCAGCGATTATCTCCCGCGGCCCCCGCCGCGGCCCGCGCCGTCCGCAGGGTGGTCGGCCCGGCCCGGTCAGGCCCCGGGCGCGGGCCGCAGGCCTCCGGCTCGGGTCCGGGCCGCAGGCCCCCGGCTCAGGTCCGGCCGCAGGCCTCCGGCTCGGGCCTTCTCGCCTCAGGCGCAGCGCGTGGCGACGTAGCCGTCGCTGCCGGTCTGGACGTAGGCGTCGGAGACGAACTGGCCGTTGCCCACGCAGTCCCAGATGTCGGTGGTGCCGTACGGCCCGGAGACGGTGGTCCCGTCGCACTGGCAGCGGATGGTCACGGTGGCGCCGTACGGCAGCACCTTGACCACGGAGTAGTTGGTGCCCGGGCCGCTGCGCACGTTCACGCGGTAGCCGGGCGCGACCGGGTACGACAAGTAGCCGGAGTCGGCGGTCAGGCTCGCCGCCGGCGCGTCGGACTGGCTGGACTCGATCGCTTCGTTCTCGACGGACATACCGAAAATCCCCCCCCTGGGCGTCACGCTCCGCGACTCGCGCAGGGTAGCAGGACCTTGGAATCCGGCGGCGGGCATCCACTAGGCTCCCGCGGGGGTGGTACGCGATGCGGGCGCAGCGCTCGGACTACGGCGCCGGGGTCCCGGAGTTCGCCGGGGACTACCGGCTGGAATCCGTTCTCGGGTCCGGCGGCATGGGCGTCGTGCATCTGGCCACGTCCGGGTCGGGGCTGAAACTCGCCGTCAAGATCGTGCACTCCCAGCATGCCGAGGACCCGGAGTTCCGGGCCCGGTTCCGGCAGGAGATCGCCGCCGCCCGGCGGGTGAGCGGGGCCTTCACCGCACCCGTCGTGGACGCCGATCCGGAGGCCGAGCGGCCGTGGATGGCCACGCTCTTCATCGACGCGCCGACGCTCGCCGAGCGGGTGCGCGAGCGGGTGCTGGACGCCGGGGAGCTCGGACGGCTGGGCGCGGGGCTCGCGGAGGCGCTGCGCGACATCCACCGGGCCGGGGTGGTGCACCGCGACCTCAAGCCCAGCAACGTACTGATGGCGGCCGACGGGGCGAAGGTCATCGACTTCGGGATCTCGCGGCCGGCCGACAGCGATCTGCGGACGGAGACCGGGAAGCTGATCGGGACGCCGCCGTTCATGGCGCCCGAGCAGTTCCAGCGGCCCCGGGAGGTGGGGCCGGCGGCGGACGTGTTCGCGCTGGGCGCGGTGCTGGTGCACGCGGCCACGGGGCGGGGGCCCTTCGACTCCGACAGCCCCTACCTGGTGGCGTACCAGGTGGTGCACCACGAGCCGGACCTGACGGGCCTGCCGGCGGAGCTCGTGCCGATCGTCGCGCGCTGCCTGGCGAAGGACCCGGCGCGGCGGCCCACGGCGGACGAGCTGATCGCGGCGATGCGGGCGGTGGCGTACCCGACGTCGGAGCACACGCAGGCGTTCGTCCCGCAGCCGCGGCGGCCGGTGTCGTCGGCGGTGAGCGGGGGCGGGGCCCGGCCCGGCCCGGCGGCGGCCGACGTGGACACGCACCCC
>NZ_JAJAUY010000221.1 GCF_020532625.1 Streptomyces antimicrobicus
TCGGCCGCCCGCAGCCCCGCCCGCCGCCGTACCGTCTGTACGGCCGCCTCGTCCAGCAGCGCCCCGGGGGCGCCACCGCTTCGCCGATCGGTGCCCAGCAGCGCGGCGCCGACCAGGTCCTCCCAGTCCCCGTTCACCGAAATCCCCTCCCGAGTGGTGTGGTGCGCTCCGGTCCCGTCCCCTCCACGGGACCGGAGCAGTCGTGGTGTTCCGGGCGTACGGCCCGGCTCAAGTGGCGTGGTTGTCGGCCACGGGCCCCCGTCTGGTTCGATGGGTCGAGCCGTGATCAGCCCGTTCGATCAGGCCGTCCAGTCAGCTCGTCGGTCGTCTCGTTCGATCAGCTCGTTCCACAGGTCGCCGTCAGGTCGAGTCCTCAGGTCGAGTCCTCAGGTCGAGTCCTCAGGTCGAGCGCTCAGGCCGTGCGGGCAGGTCGTGCAGGCAGGCCGTGCGGGCAGGTCGTGCAGACAGGCGGTGCGGGCAAGCCGTGCAGGCAGCCCGAGCCACCGGTTCGAGCCACCGGCTCGACTCCCCTTCAAGCCGCAGTTCGTCGCCCTCGCCCCCGAAGGTCAGTTCAGCGATATCGGCTCGGCCGTCTCCGGCTGCCAGGCCGTCAGGGGAGTGAATCCGCGGTGTCCGCACTCGCCGAACACCGTCACCGGGCCCCCGCCCGACAGCGCGGCCAGCTGCCACAGGCCCGACCGCGACCGGGAACCGGCCGAGGCCACCGGCAGGGCGTCCTTGCCGTCCGCGTCCGCCAGTTGCCAGCCGTGCTCGCCCGGTATCGGCACCACCGGGCCCAGTACCACCGGCCAGGACTCCAGCCACGGGTCCTCCCGCAGGGCCGCCCCGTACGCGTCCAGGGCCGCGCCCGTGGAGACGCCGTCCGGGATCCGTGCGTGCGGGGCGGGCGCGGCGAACCGTTCGCCGAGGTCTGCCCGAAGCCCCGCCGAACCCGGCCGGAAGCGGGCCTCCGCGTCCAGGACCAGACCCACCGGCAGCGACAGCGCCGGTGGCCGCCCGGGCGGGCCGAAGTCCAGCACCAGGGCGGGGCGTCCGCCGTCCAGGCCGTGCAGCCAGACCCGGCGCGTGGTCAGCTTGCCGTCGGGCGAGACCGTGTCGTACTGGGCGAGCACCAGCCAGCGGTCCCGGACCGCCGCCCCCTCCGCCGTGCCCGGCAGGCCCACCCGGGTCCGTACCGTCGCGGCCAGCGGCTCCGGCAGGGCGTGCACGCCCAGCCAGGCCCGGTCCAGCAGGTGCAGCAGCGCGCACTCCTCCAGCATCCGGGCGGGCCAGCCCGCGCCGGAGCTCGGTATCGTGCCCAACTCCCGCACCCGCGCCGCCAGTCCCGGAGCCTGGGCGTCGACCATCCGGGCCGCGGTCTCCTCCCACCAGCCGTACCCCGTCTGCTCCTGCCCGGCCAGGCCGCGGCGCAGCAGATCGGTCAGGCGCTGTTCGAGCTCGGACACGCCCGCCCCGATCCGCTCGGCCCGCCGCTGCGCCCGCTTGCGGGCGGCCTCGGCGTCGGCCGGTCCGGTCGGCCGCCCGGCCGCCGGCGCCGCGGCCTTCGCCGCCCGGGCGGCGAGCCACTCGCCGGCCCAGTCCGGCGCCTCGGCCGGCGCGCCCAGACCCTCGGCCGCCCACAGCAGCAACAGCCCGAGCGCGTGCTTGCACGGGAACTTCCGGCTCGGGCACGAGCACTTGTACGCCGGGCCCGTCAGGTCCACGACCGTCCGGTACGGCGTCCTGCCGCTGCCCTTGCACAACCCCCACACCCCACCGGAAGCGGAACCTCCGGTCTGCGACCACGGACCCGCCCCGCCCAGCTTGGCCCCCGCCTTGCGCGACGCGTCGTCAGGAGCCAGAGCCAGTACCTGTTCCGCCGTCCAGCGGACCCCCTGCTCAGTCATGGAAACCACCGTAGGGTCCCGCTCTGACAATGGCTCTGACCTGCAACAACGGGATGAACGAGGGGTGTTGTCAGTGGCGTGGTGCACGGTGGTTGCCAGCAGTCGGGAACGGCTGCCGAGCCTGGAGGGGGAGCGTCACCATGTCCGAGACCACCACGCGCACCGAAGCGCTGCGACCGCACGCCGAAGACGCCTTCGCGCACGAACTGAAAGCCCTGGCGGCCAACGACGACCGGCCCCGCCCGGCCCGCTGGAAGCTCTCGCCGTGGGCCGTCGCCACGTACCTGCTGGGCGGCACCCTCGCCGACGGCACGGTGATCACCCCCAAGTACGTGGGTCCGCGCCGGATCGTCGAGGTCGCCGTCACCACCCTGGCCACGGACCGGGCCCTGCTCCTGCTCGGCGTCCCCGGCACCGCCAAGACCTGGGTGTCCGAGCACCTGGCCGCCGCCGTCAGCGGGGACTCCACACTGCTGGTCCAGGGCACCGCGGGCACCCCCGAGGAGGCCATCCGCTACGGGTGGAACTACGCCCGGCTGCTCGCCCACGGCCCCAGCCGCGACGCCCTGGTGCCCAGCCCGGTCATGCGGGCCATGGCCGAGGGCATGACCGCCCGCGTCGAGGAGCTCACCCGTATCCCCGCCGACGTCCAGGACACCCTCATCACGGTCCTGAGCGAGAAGACCCTGCCCATACCGGAGCTCGGCGAGGAAGTGCAGGCCGTGCGCGGCTTCAACCTCATCGCCACCGCCAACGACCGCGACCGCGGCGTCAACGAGCTCTCCAGCGCCCTGCGCCGCCGCTTCAACACCGTGGTGCTGCCGCTGCCCGAGAGCGTCGACGCCGAGGTCGACATCGTCGCCCGCCGCGTCGACCAGATGGGCCGCGCCCTGGAGCTGCCCGCCGCGCCCGAGGGCCTCGACGAGATCCGGCGCGTGGTCACGGTCTTCCGCGAGCTGCGCGACGGCGTCACCGACGACGGCCGGACCAAGGTGAAGTCGCCCAGCGGCACCCTGTCGACCGCCGAGGCCATCTCGGTCGTCACCAACGGCCTGGCCCTGGCAGCCCACTTCGGCGACGGCGTGCTGCGCCCCTCGGACGTGGCCGCGGGCATCCTCGGCGCCGTCGTGCGGGACCCGGCCGCCGACCGTGTGGTGTGGCAGGAGTACCTAGAGGCCGTCGTACGGGAGCGGGACGGCTGGAAGGACTTCTACCGCGCCTGCCGGGAGGTGACGGCATGACCCCGGCCGCCACCACCAGGACCCCACGAGCCGCGGAGACCCCGACGGCCCCGAAAGCTGGGAAGGACCCGAAGGCTGTGAAGGGTCCGACGGCTGTGAAGGGCCCGACGGCTTTGAAGGGCCCGACGGCTGCGGCGGGCCCGAGCGCATCGAGGGCTCCGGCGGCCTCGCGTGCGAGCGGGGACGGCGGGCCGCTGCTGCTCGGCGTACGGCACCACGGGCCCGGTTCGGCCCGGGCGGTCCGGGCCGCGCTGGAGGCGGCGCGCCCGGCGGCGGTGCTGATCGAGGGGCCGCCCGAGGGGGACGCGCTGCTGCCGCTGGCAGCCGATCCGGACATGCGTCCGCCGGTCGCGCTGCTCGCCCACGCCGCCGACGACCCGGGCCGCGCCGCGTTCTGGCCGCTGGCCGAGTTCTCGCCCGAATGGGTCGCCCTGCGCTGGGCCCAGGAGGCGGGGGTGCCCGTCCGGTTCATCGACCTGCCGGCCGCCCACAGCCTGGCCGGCGCGGGAGAGCCGGCCGACCCGGCGGAGCCCGGGGGGAGCCGGTCCGACGGCGACACGGGCGACGGCGGCGCGGGCGAGGGCGGCGCGGGCGAGGGCGCCACGGACGACGGGGGCTCCGCCGAGGAGCAGATACGGGTGGACCCGCTGGCGGTGCTGGCGGAGACGGCCGGGTACGACGACCCCGAGCGCTGGTGGGAGGACGTCGTCGAGCACCGGACCGGCGCAACGGGCGATCCGCTGGCCGCCTTCGAGGCGCTCGGCGAGGCCATGGCCGCGCTGCGCGAGGCGTACGGCGACGGCGGGCACCACCGGGACCTGGTCCGCGAGGCCCACATGCGCCAGCGCATGCGGGCCGCGCGCCGAGAGTTCGGGGACGGCTACGCCGTGGTCTGCGGGGCCTGGCACGTCCCGGCGCTGCGCAAGCGGACGACGGTGGCCGCCGACAAGGCGCTGCTGGCGGGCCTGCCCAAGGTGAAGGTGGAGACCACGTGGGTGCCGTGGACCCACCGCCGGCTGGCCCGGGCCGGCGGCTACGGCGCGGGCATCGCCTCACCCGGCTGGTACGGGCACCTGTTCGCCGCTCCCGACCGGCCCGTGGAGCGGTGGCTGACCAAGGTCGCCGGGCTGCTGCGCGCCGAGGACCGGCAGGTCTCCTCCGCCCACGTCATCGAGGCGGTGCGGCTGGCCGAGACGCTGGCCGCCGTCCGCGGCCGGCCCCTGCCGGGCCTCACCGAGACCCTGGAGGCGGTGCGGGCGGTGATGTGCGACGGCTCCGACGTGCCGCTGGCGCTCGTCGAGGACCGGCTCGTCGTCGGGGACGCGCTGGGCGAGGTGCCGGACGCCGCGCCGGTCGTCCCGCTCCAACGGGACCTGACTCGGCAGCAGCGTTCGCTGCGGCTCAAGGCCGAGGCGCAGGAACGGGAGCTGGAGCTCGACCTGCGCAAGGACACCGACGCGGCCAAGAGCCGGCTGCTGCACCGGCTGCGGCTGTTGGGCGTCGACTGGGGCTCGCCGACGGCCTCGCGCAGCAGCACGGGCACGTTCCGCGAGACCTGGCGGCTGCGGTGGGAGCCGGAGCTGTCGGTGCGGGTGGCCGAGGCCGGCATATGGGGGACGACGGTGGAGGCCGCGGCCACCGCCAAGGCCGAGGCGGACGCGGCCGGGGCCACGGAGCTGGGCGAGGTGACCTCGCTCGCCGAGCGGTGCCTGCTGGCCGGGCTGTCCGGCGCCCTGCCGGCGGTCCTGCGGGCGCTCGCCGACCGCGCCGCCCTCGACACGGACGTGGCCCGGCTGGCGAAGGCGCTGCCCGCGCTGGCGCGGTCGCTGCGCTACGGGGACGTCCGGGGCACGGACACGGCCGCCCTGGGCACCGTCGCGGCGGGCCTGGCCGAACGCATATGCGTGGGCCTGCCCCCCGCCTGCATCGGCCTCGACGCCGACGCGGCGGCTGAGCTCCGCACCCACGTGGACGCGGTCCACTCGGCGATATCCCTGCTCACGGAGGCGGAGGCGGAAGCCGCGGCCCATGCCGACGCTGGAGCGGGGGCCCATGCCCAGCCTGGGGCGGGGGCCCAAGCCGGGGCCGGGGCGGGAACCCAAGCCGAGGCCGGGGTCGGAGCCGGGGTCGCCGCCGGCGCCGAGGCCGGAGTCGGAGCCATCGTCGGGGCCGACACCGGGCCTGACGAGGCTCATGCCGGAGCCGTAGGGGTCGCCGGGTCCGCTCCCGTCGGCGCCGGGGCTGGGGCCGGGGCTGGCGGCGTAGCTGGTGCTGGCGCCGGTGGGGTCGGTGGAGGGTTGTGGGGGCGGTGGGGTGGGGTGTTGCTCGGGCTTGCCGGGCGGGACACCGTGCCCGGCGGGATACGCGGGCGGGCCGCGCGGCTGCTGCTGGACGACGGACGGCTGGAGCCCGGGGAGACCGCCCGTCTGATGGGCCTGGCGCTGTCCCCGGCGGCGGCGCCCGCCGACGCGGCCGGCTGGATCGAGGGCTTCGTCGGCGGAGCCGCCGGTGGCGGCACGCTGCTGGTCCACGACGAGCGACTGCTCGGCCTGATCGACACGTGGCTGAGCGGTGTGCCGGCGGGGGCGTTCACCGACGTCCTGCCGTTGCTGCGGCGCACGTTCGCGGCGTACGAGCCGGGGGTGCGGCGCACCCTGGGCGAACTGGTCCGCCGGGGTCCCGGCGGCGCCGGCGCCGCGGCAGCCCGTACGGCCGCCGCGACGGAGGGCTTCGCCCCGGACCTGGACCCCGCCCGCGCCGCCGCGGTGGAGCCCTTGGTCCGCCTCCTCCTGACGGCCGCGGACAGCCCCGTCCCGGCCTGAGGGCCGGATGCCGGACCCGGGCCTCGCCCACGGCGGC
>NZ_JAJAUY010000222.1 GCF_020532625.1 Streptomyces antimicrobicus
GCGTCCTTGCGGCCCAGCCGCCGGCCGGCCACGGTGTGCCGGCCCGCCACCTCCTGCAGCAGCTCGGCCAGCACCTCCTCGTTGGTCCAGCGCGGCCGCCACCCCGCCGCGTGCAGCCGGCTGACGCTGACGACCCACGGATGCATCGTGTACGCCAGGTCCCCGGCCGGCGACGGCGTCAGCCCGATCCGGTGCAGCCGGGCGGCGGCGCCCAGCGCGACGGCCGACGGCAGCTCCATGCGGCGGATGCCGCTCAGCTCCTCGACCTCCTCCTGCTCCAGCCAGCCCTCGCAGCCCACCGCCAACTCGCCGTCGACCTTCTCCAGGGCGGCGTACTCCAGCGCGCTGACCAGGTCCTCCACGTGGCAGAACTGCCACGTCGGCCGCGACCCGGCGACCACCAGCAGCCGCGGCGACTCGAAGTAGCGGGTCAGGGCGGTGTCCGTGCCGCCGACCAGGACGGCCGGGCGGACCACGGTGACGTTCAGCCCGGGGTGGGCCCGCGGCGCCCGGCGGCCCAGGCGTTCGATCTCCAGCAGGTCGCCGACGCCCGTCGCCTCGGCGGTCGCCCTCAGCTCGGAGTCCTCCGAGAGCGGGATGTCGTTGTCCGGCAGGGCGCCGTAGACCATCGCCGACGTGCACAGGACCACCCGCCGTACACCGGCCGCCGCGGCGGCGGTCAGCACGGTCTGGGTACCCCGTACGTTGTACGCGGTCCGGGCGGCGGGGTCCGTCTCCAGGTCGAGGTCCAGCGCGAGGTGCACGACGACGTCCGCGCCGCGCAGCTTGTCCGCGATGGCCGGATCGCGCACGTCCAGGACGTGCCACTGCGCCGCCGCGGTCTCGCCGCGCCGCTCGTCGATGGCGATGACCTGCTTGACCTCGTCGGACGCGGCCAGGCGCGCCACGAGGGCGGCACCGATCCCGGCCGCGGCGCCGGTCACGGCGACGACCGGGCCGCGCACGGCCGGGTTTCGCGGCTGGCGAACGCCGTCCTCGCGATCGGACCGGTCGGACCGATCGGGGCGGCTTCGGGCGTCCTGCGCCGCGTGAACCTGCGGATCTGGGGAACTCACCAGGCGTCTCCAGCGGTTGTCTTCAGTAGGTGCGCGTCGTGACGCGTACCGACCAGGTGATGTCCATCCTGCCGCAGCCCAGGAGCCGGTGGAGCACCGAGCCCGGAAGCGGGCGCGGTGTCTACGCTGGTGGTGTTGCCAGACCCCACGCCCGCCGGCGCCCGCCGGCGGCCCTACGAGCCGAGGAACCCCGTGAGTGACACCCCATTCGGATTCGGCCTTCCGCCGGAGGAGCCGGAGCACGGCGACGAGGGCAAGAAGAAGGGCAACCAGGGCGGTGGCCAGGGCGGACCGGCGAATCCGTTCGGCTTCGGCGCGGGTGTGCCGGGCGGTGCGGACAACCCCTTCGCCGCGATGTTCGGCGCGATGAACCCCGGTGATCTCGGCGCGGCCTTCCAGCAGCTCGGCCAGATGCTCAGCTACGAGGGCGGCCCGGTCAACTGGGACATGGCCAAGGACGTGGCCCGCCGTACGGTCGCGCAGGGCACGGCGGACGGCGTGAAGGACTCCAGCGTCGGCCTCGCCGAGAAGGCCGCGGTCGAGGAGGCCGTCCGGCTGGCCGACCTGTGGCTGGACGGGGCGACCTCGCTGCCGTCGGGCGCCGGTACGGCCGTGGCGTGGAGCCGCGCCGAGTGGGTGGAGGCCACGCTCCCGGTGTGGCAGGAGCTGGTGGACCCGGTCGCGGAGCGCGTCGGCGCGGCCATGGGGCAGGTGCTGCCCGAGGAGATGCAGGCCATGGCGGGCCCGCTGCTCGGCATGATGCGCTCCATGGGCGGGGCGATGTTCGGCCAGCAGATCGGCCAGGCCGTGGGCGTGCTGGCGGGCGAGGTCGTCGGCTCCAGCGACGTCGGCCTGCCGCTGGGCCCGGCCGGCAAGGCGGCGCTGCTGCCGCTGAACGTCGAGGCCTTCGGCAAGGACCTGGGCGTCCCCTCGGACGAGGTGCGGCTGTACCTGGCCCTGCGCGAGGCCGCGCACCAGCGGCTCTTCGCCCACGTGCCGTGGCTGCGCTCGCACCTGTTCGGCGCGGTCGAGGGCTACGCCCGCGGCATCAAGGTCGACACCTCCAAGCTGGAGGACGTGGTCGGCCAGCTCGACCCGTCGAACCCGGAGCAGCTCCAGGAGGCGCTGCAGGGCGGCATGTTCCAGCCGCAGGACACCCCCGAGCAGAAGGCGGCCCTGGCCCGGCTGGAGACGGCGCTCGCGCTGGTCGAGGGCTGGGTGGACGCCGTCGTGCACGAGGCCGCCAAGCCGCGGCTGACCTCGGCGGACGCGCTGCGCGAGACCCTGCGCCGGCGCCGGGCCACCGGTGGTCCCGCCGAGCAGACCTTCGCCACGCTGATCGGCCTGGAGCTGCGGCCGCGCCGGCTGCGGGACGCCTCGCGGCTGTGGGCCTCGCTCACGGACGCGCGCGGCATGGACGGCCGTGACGCGCTGTGGGAGCACCCGGACATGCTGCCGACCGCGTCCGACCTGGACGACCCGGACGGCTTCGTCCACCGCGAGCAGCTGGACTTCTCCGAGATCGACAAGATGCTCGGCGAGGCGGCGCAGCGGCGCGGCGAGGAGCCCGCGGGCAGCGGCGGAACCGGCGCCGCGAACGCGGACGCGGACGCGGACGACACCACCGACGACGAGGGCAAGGGCGACACGGCGAAGTGACCCTGTACGAAGACGCGGTCCTGGTACTGAAGGCGTACGAGGGCCAGCCCGAGCTGCGCGACCTGTACCTGGCGCACCTGGCGGAGCACCCGGACGGCATGTACAAGCCCTGTTCGGCCGGTCACCTCACCAGCAGCGCGCTGGTGATCGACCCGGCGCGCGAGCGGGTGCTGCTGACCCTGCACAAGAAGCTCGGCATGTGGCTGCAGATGGGCGGCCACTGCGAGGACGGCGATCCGACGCTGGAGGCCGCGGCGCTGCGCGAGGCCCGGGAGGAGTCCGGCATCGCGCACGGGCTGACGCTGCTCGGGGGCGGCCCGGTCCGGCTGGACCGGCACCCGATCCCGGCGCCGTGCCACTGGCACCTGGACGTGCAGTACGCGGCGCTGGCGCCGGCCGAGGCGGTCGCGGAGATCAGCGACGAGTCGCTGGACCTGCGCTGGTTCCCGTACGCCGAGGTCGCGAACGTGGCCGACACGTCGGTGGTCCGGCTGCTGGAGGGCACGCTGGCCCGGCTGTGACGTGCGGGCGGCCCGGCTTTCACGTGCGGGCGGCCCGGCTGTGACGTGCGGGCGGCCCGGCTTTCACGTGCGGGCGGCCCGGCTGTGACGTGCGGGCGGCCCCCACCCTCCGGAGGGTGGGGGCCGCCCCTGTGACGGGCGGGCCGTCAGTTCCAGACGTTGCCGCGGTTCTGGGCGTGGGCGCCCTGCTGCCCCACGCCGTACTGCGCGGCCATGCCCTGTCCGATCTGGGCGTTCTGCGGCGGCAGCAGCTCGCTCGGCTGGACCAGGGCGAAGCCCTGGCCCAGGAAGCTGAGCTCCCAGCCCTCGCCGGTGTTGCCCCGGCGCCGCCAGACCCCGCTGGAGTGGGTCTGCGCCTGCATCTGGACCCGCAGCGACGTGGACCAGGCGACGATCGCGTCCGCGTCCACGTTGACGTACTTGTCCGGGGTGATCTGGAGCATCAGCGGCTGGCCGGAGGTCATCAGCGCGACCTTGCCGCGGCCGGTGATGTTCAGCTGGTACTTGCCGGAGCCGGAGATCCCGTACTGGCTGTCGACGGCGATGACCTCGGTGTGCAGCGTGGAGTCCATGGCGAGGACGTAGGCGCTGTCGACGGTCAGGCCCTCCTGCTCGACGTCCATGACGTGGACGTTCTGCGCGAGGTTGGCGAAGTACACGGTGCCCTGCCCGGAGCAGCGCATCAGGTCCAGGCCCTCGCCCGTGCGGTTGCGGGCGCCGCGCTGGTTGCTGCTCTGGTACTCGCCGTCGAAGTCGATCAGCCCCTGGTAGGCGACCATCGCGCCCTTGCGGGCGAGCACGTCGTCGGAGCCCTGGAGGGTGACCCGCAGCAGCTGCGGGTTCTGGACGGCGTACCGGTCCTGCGACGGCACTTCGGCGTGGGCGAACAGTGAGCTCTGCATGATTCCCTACTCCCCCTCAGCCCCGCGCCCGCAGGCGGTCGGTGCTGTCCTCGCTCGGCTGGACGACGACGATGCCCTGGCCCGAGAAGGCCATCTGATAGGCCTCCCCGCTGCCCCGGCCGATCATCGACGAGGCCTTGAAGCTGCGCTTGCCCTTCACCTTGAGGCCCGGCGACCACGCGACGAGCGCGTCCGGGTCGACGTACGTCTCGTCGTCGCCGCGGCCGCAGTCGACCACGATGGGGGTGCCGCGCGAGGTCAGGGCGACCCAGCCGGTGCCGGCGATCTGCACGTTGAACAGGCCCTGGCCGGCGAACTTGGCCATGCCCTTGACCCGTTCGACGCCCCACTGGAGGTGGGCGTCGAAGGCCAGCACGTTGGTGCCGTTGACCGACAGGGCGTCGTTGTTGAGGTTGATCACGACGACGTCCGCGCCGTAGTCGGCGAGGTAGAGCAGACCGTCGCCGGAGCACTTCATCAGGGGCGCGCCCTCGCCGGTGAGCCACTGGGAGGCCATCTGGCGGACGGCGGGCGGGTTGGGCTCGTACTGCACGAACCCCTCGTACGCGACCATCGAGCCGGTGCGCGCGAAGAGGTCGTGGCCGGTCTGCATGGCGACCTTGAGCATGGCCCGGCCGTGGTTCTCCATGCGGGCCGTGACGGGGGTCGGGGCGTAGCCCGCGAGCTGCTGGTTCATTGCGTTCATGACGGGCTCCCTCAGACCTCGTAGGGCTGGACGACGATGAAGTTGCCGGGGGCGCCCCGGAACTGGAGGTTCACGGTCTCGCCGCTGTGGCCGGGGTAGGCGTTGCGGCGCAGCCGGACCTGGCTGGAGATGATCACCTGCGAGCCCGCCGACCAGGCGACGATGGCGTTGCTGTCGGCGAACGTGGTCGGGGTGACCGGCAGCACGACGGGGACGCCGTGCGTCTTGACGACGACGGTGCCGGTGCCCTGGAACTGCATGGTGAACAGGGCCCCGCCGGGAATGCCGTGGCCCTCGATGCGGCGGACCTCGTGGTGCAGGGACTCGTCGAAGGCGAGCACGTTCTCCGCGGAGACGCAGATGGCGTCGCCCTGGAGCTCGATGGCGTGCAGGTGCGCGCCGTTCTCGGCGAGGAAGACCTGGCCGCGGCCGGTGCAGCGCATCAGCTGCATCTCCTGGCCGGTGGCGTTGCCCACGATGCGGCCGGCGAAGCCGGCGCCCTTGTAGCTGAAGTCGACCTTGCCCTGGTAGAGGACCATGCTGCCCTGGCGGGCGAGGACGGGCTGGCCTCCCATGGCCAGGTCCACGCGCATGAGCTGCGGGTTCTGCGCGGTCCAGCGGGCGCCGGTCGGGGCCTCCTTGTAGAGCTGGAGGGCGGCGGACAGGCCGGGGCCGGCGGCCTGGGCGGGCTGCTGGCCGTACGGCGCGGGCGCGCCGGGGGGCGGGTAGCCGCCCGGGGCCTGGCCGGGGACCTGACCGGGCATCTGGCCCGGCATCTGGCCGGGCATCTGTCCCGGGTACTGCCCGGGGACCTGGCCGTACGAGGGCTGGGCCGGCTGGCCGCCGTAGGGCGCGGGCGGCGGGGTCTGGCCGGGCATGCCGGG
Source organism: Streptomyces antimicrobicus (assembly GCF_020532625.1). GTDB lineage: Bacteria > Actinomycetota > Actinomycetes > Streptomycetales > Streptomycetaceae > Streptomyces > Streptomyces antimicrobicus. The sequence continues at coordinate 5,749 of NZ_JAJAUY010000222.1, forward strand.
GACCTGGCCGTACGAGGGCTGCGGCGGCTGGCCGTACGGCGCCGGGGCGGGCGGGGCCGGTGGGGCGGGCGCGGGGGCCG
>NZ_JAJAUY010000223.1 GCF_020532625.1 Streptomyces antimicrobicus
GGCGTACCGGCTGCCGTCGCGGAGGGCGACGGCGCCGGCTGCGCGCCGGGCCGCACCGGCGCCGGCGCCGCCGCGGGCGGGGTGGGGGGCGCAGGGACGGTGTTGGTGAGGACGGCGTGGTGGAGGGCGCGGAGGGCGGGGGTGGGGTCGGTGCCCAGGTTGTCGGCCAGCATGCGGCGGGCCGATTCGTACGCGGTCAGGGCGTCGGACGGGCGGCCGCTGCGGTACAGGGCCGTCATCAGGTGCGCCAGCAGGCCCTCGCGCAGGGGGTGCAGGGCGACCTGGCGGGTCAGCGCCGGGACGAGCGCCGCGTGCTGGCCCAGGGCCAGGGCGGCTTCAGCGTGGAGTTCGACGGCCGTCAGGTGGGCCTCGGTCATGGCGGGGGTCTCGGCGGCGCAGAGGTGGTCGGTGACGTCGGGGAGGGGGTGGCCCTGCCACAGGTCGAGGGCTTCGGCGAGGCGGCGTTCGGCGTCCGCGGCGCGGCCTTCGCGCAGGGCCGTGCGGCCGGCCGCCACGAGGGTCTGGAAGGTGTGCCAGTCGACGACCGTGGTGTCCGCCGTCCTCATGGCGTAGCCCGCGCCCCGGCGTTCCAGGCCGTGCTCCGGGCCGAGGCGGGTGCGCAGCCGGGAGACGTAGGTGTAGAGCTGGCTGGTGGAGGTGGCGGGCGGGTCCTCGCCCCACAGGAGGGTGGTGAGCCGCTCGTCCGTGACCACGTGGCCGCGGGCGAGGAGCAGGGCGGCCAGGACCGTCCGCTGCTTGGCCCCGTCCAGGACGACCGGGCGGCCGGCGCACTGCGCCGACACCGGGCCGAGCAGGGTGAATTCCATGCCCGTGGCCGTGCCGCGCGCCGCGGTCGGGGTGGGGGCCGTGGCCCTGTCCATGGTCGCCTCCGTCGCCGGTGCGAGGGGGCCTCCCGATGGGGTCCCCTCCTTCGGAAGAACGGTATTGACCTGGGGTTTTATGGCGCTCTCGGATCGATTTCGGTGAACCGAAAGCGCTTTGAAAGCGGTCGGAAACGGCGGCTTCCTACGTTGGTGGTCAGCCGAAGGGAACCCCCTCCCGGAGCCACCCGAAGGAGACCGTCATGCAGCGCTTCGACCACCTCGCCCGTACCGCTCGTCGCACCGCCGCCACCGCCGTCGTCGCTCCGCTCGGACGCATCGCCGCCACGACCGCCGTGATCGTCGCCGCGCTCGGTGCGGCCGGGGTCAGCGCCGCCGCGGGCGACGACCCGTGGGTCTCGGCGCGGACCGCGGTGGCCAAGGACGACCCGTGGATCTCGGCCCCAGCCGGTGCCACCAAGGACGACCCGTGGATCTCCGCGCCCCGGACGACGGGGGACGACCCGTGGATCTGATGCGCTGCGGGGGCCCGGCCCGCGAGGTCAGGGGCGTACGAGCGCGAACAGCTCCGCGGAGCCGACCGGTGCGCCGTCCGCGAGCGCCACCAGGAGCCGGTCCGCCCGGTCCCGCCACACCCGCGAGCCGATCGTGTCGAACAGTTCCGTCGCCTCCATGAGGGCGCCGGCGGCACCCGCGCGGTCGCCCCGCAGCATCAGTGCACCGCCCAGCACCATGACCGCCCTCGCCTCGAGGAACGTGTCCGGCACCTCCTGTGCCGCCTTCACCGCGCTGCGCAGCACCGACTCGGCCTCCTCCGGCCGGTCCTGGCACCACAGTGCCTCCCCCAGTGCCCGCAGCACATGGGCCTCGCCCCGCTGGTCGCCGCTTTCCAGGACCAGTTCCAGCGCCCTTCGGCAGGCCTCCTCCGCGCGTACCCCGTCACCGCTCTGCAGGAGCGCCTCGGCCAGCCGCGCCGTGCTCTGCGCCTCGCCCCTGGCCGTGCCCAGCCCGCGGCTCTTGGCCACGGCCTCCGACGACATCATGAGCGAGGCCTGCGCGTTGCCCCGCTCCAGCTCGAACTGGGCGAGCATCCCCAGTACGTGTGTCTCGGCGTAGTGGTCGCCGACCTCCCGGAAGATCTCCAGGGAGTGCCGGCCCCGCTCCACCGCCCGGTCCAGGTCCCCCCGATGGCGTTCGCACAGCGCCAGGTTGCGCAGGACCAGGGCCCGCCCCTGGGCCTGGCCCCGCTCCTCGAACAGGAACAGGGCCCGGCCCAGGCGCTCGTAGGCGCTGTCGTGGTCCCACTGGACGATCTCCAAGGTGCCCAGGGACTGCTGCATCGCCGCCTCGCCCAGCCGGTCGCCGGTGCGCCGGGCCGACTCCAGTGCGGCTTCGGCGCACTCGCGCCAGTCCTCCAGGTAGTTGCGGTTCTGGAAGAGGGTCACGCTGGTCATCGCCAGTTCCCAGGCGTATCCGGACTCGTTCTCGCGGGCGGCCTGCTGGACCAGTGCGGTGATGGCCATCCGCTCCGCCTCGAACCACTCCATGGGGTCCTCGACCAGGTCGGACGAGAGCGTCCGCGGCAGTTCGCGGACGGTGGCCGTGCCCGGGACCACCGTGAAGTCGCCGCCGTAGACGCGCCGGTGCGCCTCCTTGGCCAGGCCCAGGAAGACCGCGCAGACCCGGCGCAGGGCGGTGCGCAGTTCCTGCTCGCCGTCCTCGGCCAGCGCGCACTCGCGGGCGTACAGCCGCAGCAGGTCCTGGAAGCGGTAGCGGACGTGGCCGCTGCTGGCGCTGAGCGGTTCCAGCATCTGGGCGTCGACGAGGTTCTCGATGAGGTCCTCGGCGTCGACGGGGTCGATGTCGAGCAGGGCGGCGCCGGTCCAGGCCGAGAACTCGGTGACGTTCAAGGAGCCGAGCAGCCGGAACATGCGGGCCGTCTGCGCCGGCAGGTCGCGGTAGCTCAGGCGCAGGCCCGCGCGGACGCCGCGGGAGTCGAGGCTGAGTTCGTCCAGGCGGCGGCGCTGGTCCTCCAGGCGCCCGACCAGGGTGCGCACCGTCCAGTGCGGTTTGGCGGCGAGCCGGGCGGCGGCGATGCGCAGGGCCAGCGGCAGCCGGTCGCACAGTTCGCTCAGCCGGGCCGCGGCCACCGGGTCGGTGGAGATCCGGTCGTCGCCGGCGACCCGGGACAGCAGGGTGATGGACTCGTCCTGGCCGAGGGAGACCAGGTGCAGGGGCACGTACGCGTAGTCGCCGGCCAGGGCCCCGCCCATGCTGTCGCGGCTGGTGATCAGCACGCAGCAGCCGGAGGTGCCCGGCAGCAGGGGGCGCACCTGCTGGAAGGAACGGGCGTTGTCCAGCACGATCAGCACGCGGCGGCCGTCCAGGACGCTGCGGAACAGGGCGGTGCGTTCGTTCTGGTCGGCGGGGATCTGGGGGCCGGGTACGCCGAGGGCGCGCAGGAACCGGTCCAGGACGGCGGCGGGCCGCCGCGGGGCCTCCTCCTCGTCGTAGCCGCGCAGGTCGGCGAAGAGCTGGCCGTCGGGGAAGCGGGACGCGACCTGGTGCGCCCACTGGACGGCGAGGGCGGTCTTGCCCACTCCCCCGGTGCCGACGACCGAGCCGACGGGCAGCGAGGCCCCGCCCTGGTGGTCCAGGAGCCGGTCCAAGGCGGCGAGCTCGCCGGTACGGCCGGTGAACGAGGCCGGCGCGGGCGGCAGATGGGCCGGTACGGCGGCCACGGCGACGGCCGGGACCGCGGCCCCGGTGCCCTCGGCGGGGGTCAGCCGGGGGGCGTCGGCGAGGATGTCCTCGTGGAGCTCCTGCAGCGCGGGGCCGGGGTCGATGCCGAGTTCCTCGGCGAGCAGCCGGGCGCCGACCCGGTAGGCCTCCAGGGCCTCGGCGCGGCGCCCGGAGCGGTACTGGGCGAGCATGAGCAGGGCGAGGGCCTGTTCGCGCAGCGGGTGCTCGCGGACGAAGCCGGTGAGCTCGCCGATCAGTTCGCGGTGCTGTCCCTGCTCCAGGCGCAGCGCGGTGAGCTGCTCGTAGACGTCCAGACGCAGTTCGGTCAGCCGGGCGGCCTCGGCCTCGACGCGTTCGGCGGTGATGCCGGCGAGGGCCGGGCCCCGCCACATGGCGAGGGCCTCCTCGAAGGCGGCGCGGGCCTCGTCGGCGCGGCCGCCGCGGGCGGCCTCGCGGCCCTGGGCGGCCCGTTCCTCGAACTCGACGGCGTCGATGCGGTGCTCGCCGGTGTGCAGCAGGTAGCCGGGGTGGCTGGTGACCAGCAGGTCGTCGAGGCCCACGGCCGTCTTGACGATCTTGCGCAGGGCGGAGACGCAGATGGCGATCTGGTTGCGGGCGGTGGCGGGCGGGTTGCCCTGCCAGACGGCGTCGGCGAGGGCGTCCACCGAGACGACGCGGCCGGGGTTGAGCAGCAGCATCGACATGATGGTGCGCTGCCGGGCGCCCTGGAGGGTGACGGGGCGTCCGTCGGCACTGATGTCCAGGGGCCCCAGGATCCGGAACACCAGCTGGAGCACGGCTGCCCTCCTCACTCGGCCGCAGCCGTACCCGAACGACCGTTACGCCGCTTTCCTCTGGGTTACAAGGCGGGGTGTCCGGCGGGCAACGCGGTCGGCAGCAAGCTGCCAGACCGCGTCGGGCCCGGCCGCGTCAGGTGCGGGGTGCCGCAGGCGCCTGCCAGGAGGCGGGGGGCAGCAGGCCGGGGCGTTCCCAGCGGGCGGCGTCGGCCGCGGGGGCGGCGTCGCCGTCGGTGTGGCGGGAGGTCAGGGCGGCGACGAGGGCGGCGACGGCGGCCAGTTCCTCGGGGGTGGGCCGACCATTGATGATCTTGAAGAGGGTGGGGGCCAGGGGGCCTTCCAGTGCCGGGGCGGTGTGTCTGCCGGACAAGGTCGTCTCCTCACATCGGGGGGTTGCCGTGCTTGCGGGCGGGGGTCACGGCGTGCTTCGTGCGGAGCATGTCGAGGGCGGCGATCAGGGAGCTGCGGGTGTCGGCGGGGTCGATGACGTCGTCGACGAGGCCGCGTTCAGCGGCGTAGTACGGGTGCATGAGCTCGCTCTTGTACTCCTTGACGAGCTGCCCGCGGACCGCCTCGGGGTCGTCGGCGGCCGCGATCTGGCGGCGGAAGACGACGTTGGCCGCGCCTTCCGCGCCCATCACCGCGATCTCGTTGGCCGGCCAGGCCAGCGCGAGATCGGCTCCGATGGAGCGGGAGTCCATGACGATGTACGCGCCGCCGTACGCCTTGCGCAGCACCAGCGAGATCCTCGGGACCGTGGCGTTGCAGTAGGCGTACAGCAGCTTGGCGCCGTGCCGGATGATGCCGCCGTGCTCCTGGCCGACGCCGGGCAGGAAGCCGGGGACGTCGACCAGGGTGACCAGCGGGATCGAGAAGGCGTCGCACAGCTGGACGAAGCGGGCGGCCTTCTCGGAGGAGTGGATGTCGAGGACGCCGGCCAGGGACTGCGGCTGGCTGGCGACGATCCCGACGACCCGGCCGTCCAGCCGGGCCAGCGTGGTGATGACGCTGGTGGCCCAGCGCTCGTGGACCTCCATGTGCTCGCCGTCGTCCACGATCTCGGCGATCACCTCGCGCATGTCGTACGGGCGGCTTCCGTCGAGCGGGACCAGGTCGAGCAGGCGCTCGCAGCGGCGGTCGGCGGGGTCGTCGCAGGGGACGGCGGGCGGGGTGGCGCGGTTGTTGGCGGGGAGCATCGACAGCAGGTAGCGGACCTCGGCGATGCAGGTCTCCTCGTCGTCGTAGGCGAAGTGCGCCACGCCCGAGGTCTCGGCGTGCACGTCGGCG
>NZ_JAJAUY010000224.1 GCF_020532625.1 Streptomyces antimicrobicus
CATGACGCGCCCTGCCGCGCCATGACGCGGGGCGCGCCCTGCCGCTCGCTGCGGGTCCTGCCGCTGCGCTCCGCGCCTTGCCGCTGCGGGTCGTGCCGCTGCGCTCCGCGCCTGACCTGGCACGACGCGGCCGACCGGGCATGACGCGGCACGACGGGGCACGACCTGGCATGACGAGGCACGACCCGGCATGACGCGGCATCACGGCACCACCAGGAGCTTCGACCACCAGCACGAGCACGGCACCACCAGCAACACCCGTACACACCGCATGGCCGCACGCCAGCACGGCCGCACAACCACACAACCGCATGGCCGCACGAACAGCGCCACCGCACGACCGCACCACTGACGACATCACGCCAGCAAGGCCGCACGGCCGCACGGCCGCATGGCCGCACGGCCGCACAACTGACGACAGCACGACCGCACGACTGACGACCGCCCGGCAGGGCGACAGCGCGACCGCACGGCCGCACAACCGTACGACCGCACGAGTCACGGCATCACTCACAACGCGAAGGGGGAACGGCACATGACGAACGCTCAGGGAGGCGCCGCGGTGGCCGGTGGTGAGGGCGACACCGGATGGGGGGTCGGGCCGGTCGCGGACGCCGCCGAGCGGATGCGGCGGTGGCGGCTCGTGCTCGGCGGGGGAGAGGCGGACGGCACGGGGTGTGCGCTCGGAGGCCGGGACGCCGCCATGGACGCGGCGCTCGGGGCCCTCTACGGAGGCCCCGGCGCGGCCGCGGACGGGCGCCGTTCCGGCGGTGAGCGCTCCGCCGGCCTCGGCGGCTCCGCGCCCAAGGTGGCGCGCTGGCTCGGCGACATCCGCACGTACTTCCCCAGCTCCGTCGTCCAGGTGATGCAGCGCGACGCCATCGAGCGCCTCGGCCTGTCCTCGCTGCTGCTGGAGCCGGAGATGCTGGAGGCCGTCGAGCCCGACGTCCACCTGGTCGGCACCCTGCTCTCGTTGAACAAGGCCCTGCCCGACACCACCCGGGAGACGGCCCGCGCCGTGGTCCGCAAGGTGGTCGAGCAGCTGGAGAAGAAGCTCGCCGGCCGCACCCGGGCCACCCTCACCGGCGCCCTGGACCGCTCGGCCCGGATCTCCCGGCCCCGGCACCGGGACATCGACTGGGACCGCACGATCCGGGCCAACCTCGGCAACTACCTGCCCGAGTACCGCACGGTCGTCCCCGAGCGGCTGATCGGCTACGGCCGCGCGGCGCAGTCGGTGAAGAAGGAGGTGATCCTCTGCATCGACCAGTCGGGTTCGATGGCGGCCTCCGTCGTCTACGCCTCCGTCTTCGGGGCCGTCCTCGCGTCGATGCGTTCGATCGCGACGCGCCTGGTCGTCTTCGACACGGCCGTCGTGGACCTCACCGACCAACTCGACGACCCGGTGGACGTCCTCTTCGGCACCCAGCTCGGCGGCGGTACGGACATCAACCGCGCCCTGGCCTACTGCCAGTCGAGGATCACCCGTCCCGCCGACACCGTCGTCGTCCTCATCAGCGATCTCTACGAGGGCGGCATACGCAACGAGATGCTCAAGCGGGTCGCGGCGATGCGGGCGGCCGGCGTCCAGTTCGTCACCCTGCTGGCCCTGTCCGACGAGGGCGCCCCCGCCTACGACCGCGAACACGCCGCTGCCCTGGCGGCCCTGGGCGCCCCGGCCTTCGCCTGCACCCCGGACCTCTTCCCGGACGTCATGGCCGCGGCCATCGAGAAGCGGCCCCTGCCGGTTCCCGAGGGGTGAGCCGGGCCAAGGGAATGGTGAGATCGCATGAATTTCCAGCTCACGCGTGAGGCGATCTGTGACAGGTATCACCGCTCAGGTGTGATCTGTGATTTAGGGTCCTACGTCCCTCGGGGATAACCTGCCGGACGGACATGCCGCGTCCACGGTCACCGTGTGCGCTCCCCTTGTGACAGCGCCGTCACGTTGCCCTCGCGGCACGCCCACGCAGACAACCGCGATCACTGCGAATCTTTGAAGACAAGGGACGGACGCGCGTGGACCTGTTCGAGTACCAGGCGAGGGACCTCTTCGCCAAGCACGGTGTACCGGTGCTGGCCGGTGAAGTCATCGACACGCCTGAGGCGGCCCGCGAGGCGACCGAGCGGCTGGGCGGCAAGTCGGTCGTCAAGGCCCAGGTGAAGGTCGGCGGCCGCGGCAAGGCCGGTGGCGTCAAGCTGGCCGCCACCCCGGACGAGGCCGTCGCCCGCGCGACGGACATCCTGGGCATGGACATCAAGGGCCACACGGTCCACAAGGTGATGATCGCGGAGACCGCTCCGGAGATCCTCGAGGAGTACTACGTCTCCTACCTCCTCGACCGCACCAACCGCACCTTCCTGGCCATGGCCTCGGTCGCGGGCGGCATGGACATCGAGGAGGTCGCCGCGACGACCCCCGAGAAGCTGGCCAAGGTCCCGGTCGACGCCAACGAGGGCGTCACCATCGAGAAGGCCCGCGAGATCGTCGCCCAGGCCCAGTTCCCGGCCGAGGTCGCCGAGAAGGTCGCCGACGTCCTCGTGACCCTGTGGAAGACCTTCGTCGCCGAGGACGCGCTCCTCGTCGAGGTCAACCCGCTGGCGAAGGTCGCCTCCGGCGACGTCATCGCGCTCGACGGCAAGGTCTCCCTGGACGAGAACGCCGAGTTCCGTCAGCCGTCCCACGAGGAGCTCGTGGACAAGGCCTCCGCCAACCCGCTGGAGGCCGCGGCCAAGGAGAAGGACCTCAACTACGTCAAGCTCGACGGTGAGGTCGGCATCATCGGCAACGGCGCGGGTCTCGTCATGAGCACCCTGGACGTCGTCGCCTACGCCGGTGAGAACCACGGTGGCGTCAAGCCCGCCAACTTCCTCGACATCGGCGGTGGCGCCTCCGCCGCCGTCATGGCCAACGGCCTCGAGATCATCCTCGGCGACCCGGACGTCAAGTCCGTCTTCGTCAACGTCTTCGGTGGCATCACCGCCTGCGACGAGGTCGCCAACGGCATCGTCCAGGCGCTCAAGCTCCTGGAGGACCGCGGCGAGGCGGTCACCAAGCCGCTGGTCGTCCGCCTCGACGGCAACAACGCCGAGCTGGGTCGCAAGATCCTGTCGGACGCCAACCACCCGCTGGTCCAGCGCGTGGACACCATGGACGGCGCGGCCGACAAGGCCGCCGAGCTCGCTGCGGCTGCGAAGTAAAGGGACGAGGTCACAGACTCACCATGGCTATCTTCCTCAACAAGGACAGCAAGGTCATCGTCCAGGGCATGACCGGTGCCACGGGCATGAAGCACACCAAGCTCATGCTGGGTGACGGCACCAACATCGTCGGTGGCGTGAACCCGCGCAAGGCCGGCACCACCGTCGACTTCGACGGCACCGAGGTCCCGGTCTTCGGCTCCGTCGCCGAGGCGATGGAGAAGACGGGCGCCAACGTCTCCGTCCTCTTCGTCCCGCCGGCCTTCGCCAAGGCCGCCGTCGTCGAGGCCATCGACGCCGAGATCCCGCTGGCCGTCGTCATCACCGAGGGCATCGCGGTCCACGACTCCGCCGCCTTCTGGGCGTACGCGTCCGCCAAGGGCAACAAGACCCGCATCATCGGCCCGAACTGCCCCGGTCTGATCACCCCGGGCCAGTCCAACGCCGGCATCATCCCGGGCGACATCACCAAGCCCGGCCGCATCGGTCTGGTGTCGAAGTCCGGCACGCTGACCTACCAGATGATGTACGAGCTGCGCGACCTGGGCTTCTCGTCCTGCGTCGGCATCGGTGGCGACCCGGTCATCGGCACCACCCACATCGACGCCCTGGCGGCCTTCGAGGCCGACCCGGACACCGACCTGATCGTCATGATCGGTGAGATCGGTGGCGACGCCGAGGAGCGCGCGGCCGACTTCATCAAGGCCAACGTGACCAAGCCGGTCGTCGGCTACGTCGCGGGCTTCACCGCGCCCGAGGGCAAGACCATGGGCCACGCCGGCGCCATCGTCTCCGGCTCCTCCGGCACGGCGCAGGCGAAGAAGGAGGCCCTGGAGGCCGCCGGTGTCAAGGTCGGCAAGACCCCGACCGAGACCGCCAAGCTGGCCCGCGAGATCCTTGAGGCCAAGGGCCTCTGAGGCCGGCCGGCCTCGGCCGAGCGAGCGAACGGGCGTGGCCCGCACCCCACCGGGGGTGCGGGCCACGCCCGTTCGGCGTCTCTACTCCGTCCGCGGCAGCAGGCGGGCCGGCGCCGGGTGCGGGCCCGAGCGCAGCTTCTGCTGGATCTCCTTGCCCTCGTCCGTCAGCGGTTGCGGGCCCGCGTGCGGGGGTACGCCGGACACGCTCCGGGCGGGTGAGAGCGAGGGCACGTAGCCGGTCGGCGCCGTGCTGACGGTGTAGGCGGTGGCGGCGGCGATGACCGCCGTCAGGCCGACGGCGGCCCGCGCCCACAGCCCGGCCCGCCGCTCCCCGGTGTGCCGTACGGAGCCGGCGGGACGCGGCGCGAGGCGTACGGCGGGCACCAGCGCCCCGAGGTGGTTGTGCAGCACCTCCCACTGCCGCGCCGCCGGTACGGCGGCCAGCCCGGGGACCCGCGCCGCCAGCGCCGCGTGGGCGTGCACGAGCCGGGCACCGGTCGCCGGGGTGCTGGCCTCCAGTTCGGCGGCGGTGTCGGGCAGGTCCAGGCCGACGCCGTCGTAGAGCAGCACGGCGCGCCGGTGCCGCGGGGGCAGCGCCAGCAGGGCGTCCAGCAGGATCCGGTCGGCGGGATCGGCCGGGGTCCGGTCGGGGTGGCGGCGGGGACGGCGGAAGGGGTGCCAGGGGCTGAGCGCCCACTCGTACGCCGCCGCGCGCACCCAGCCGACCGGGTCGGGGTCGGTGGCGACCTCGGGCCACCGGTCCCAGGCCATCCGGAACGCCCGCTCTACGGACTGCTGGGCGAGGCGGCGGCGTCCGGTGAGCAGGTAGGTCTGGCGGAGCAGCGCGGGGGCGGCGTAGGCGTGCAGGGCGTCGAAGGCGCGCTCGGGGGTGACGACGTCGGCGTAGTCGACGGTGTCGAAGGTGAGTGCGCCGAGCGGGTTGAGTCCGCCCTGGTGGAGGGGGCGCGGCTGCGGCATGACGTACGCCGGCTCCTGCGCCGGGGTCGCCTCCGCGAGCGGGCCCTCGTGCCCGGCGGCTCCGTCGGCCCCGTCGCCGGGCCGGTCGGCGTTGCCGGGACCGGCCAGCACCAGGGCCGCGACGGCGAAGCCGGACCGGGCCGCCGCCGGGAGCGGCGGTCCGGCGGCTGACGCCGGGTCAGGGAACGGGGGCGCGGCGGGGTCCGGGTCGGCCGTGCCGGTCTCGGGGCCGGGCCGCACGGGCAGGGGCTCCCGCGCGTCCGCGAGCGCGTGGTCCGGGTCGGGGCCGTGGTGGTGGTCGTGCTCGGGGCCGTGGTGGGGGCCGTGCCCGCGGTCCGGGTGGACGGCGTCGTACGGCGTCGGCGGGGCCGGGGGCGTCGCCGGGAGAGCGGACGGGAGAGCGGACGGGGGAGTCGGTCCGGAAGCGGCCGGGGGCACGGGCGAG
>NZ_JAJAUY010000225.1 GCF_020532625.1 Streptomyces antimicrobicus
GGTGGCTCCGCCGCGGGGAGCGGGAGGCCGAAGTCGCGGAGGGCGGCGGCCGCGGCTCGGCGGGCCGAGTGCAACGCGCCCTGGACGGTGTTCGTGTCGCGGTGGTCGCCGCACACGTACAGCCCCGACAGCACCCGCACGGGCCGCCGCAGGTCGTGCGGCGGCGGCATCGCCGGCACCGCCTCCCGCGTGTGGTGGACCGCCAGGAGGTCCCACTCCCGGGTGGGGACCTCGTAGAGCCGCGCCAGCCGGGACGTCAGCGTGCGTGCCGCCGGTGGCGGCCCCAGCACCGTGGACGTCACCAGCGACGTGCCGGCCGGCGCCCTGCTGGGATCCACCGCGCTCATCACGGCCGTGTGCGCCACCGGCCACTTCGGGTCCCCGTCGAGGAGCAGCGACCCGTCGGACGGCAGTCCGCCCGGCACCGCGTGGTGGACGACGGTCATCTCGTGGAACGCCGGCACCCGCAGCCCCGGCAGCAGTTCCGCCGCCGCCCGCGCCCCGGTGGCCAGCAGCACCGAACGGCAGCGGAAGTCCCCGTGGTCCTCCGTGGCGACGGAGTTCGTCGCGATCGAGCGGACCCGCACCCCGGTGCGGACCGTCCCCACCGGCAGTCCTGCCGCGAGCAGCTGCGGCAGCGCGGCCGCGCCGCCCTCCGGCACGGCCAGCCGGCCCTGGGCGAAGCCCCGTAGCGCCAGGTCCGCGACCCGACTGGACGTCCCGAGCTCCGGGTCGCACAACAAGGTGGACAGCAGGGGCCGCAGGGCACCGGTGCCCCGGGAGCGGAGCGCGGCCCGGGCGGTGCGTTCGGGGCGGGCCAGCACCCGTTCCACCGGGAGCGCCGCCAGCCGGCCCAGCGACGCGCTGAGCCGGGCCTGGTCCAGCGACCCGCTGGCCAGGGCCCGGGCCGGGGTGAGGGTGCCGACCCGCTGCGGCTTGCCCTCGGCGTGCACGAGCACGCCCGGGGCGAACGGCCGCAGGACCAGGTCGGACAGACCGGGCGTCAGGTCGAGCTCCGGGTACGAGGTGTTGAGCAACTGGCCGATCCGGTCGAGCCGGAACCCGTCGACCGTCTCGGTGGCCATCCGCCCGCCGGGGCCGTCCGCGGCCTCCAGGAGGATGACGCTGACCCCCGCTGCGATCAGATGGTGTGCCGCCGCGAGCCCCGAGACGCCGGCTCCGACGATGACGACGTCCGCGTGGTGCGTGTGTGCGTGTTCGTGTGCATGAGCGTGAGCGTGTACCTGTGCGCTGCTGAGCACGTGCCCCTCCCCGAGGTCGGCGCGGCTTGTCTCGTCCTCCTTCCCCCGACGGACTTGAGGGGAACCCAAGTTCGGTGCGGTATTGGGCACAACTTCGGTCGCACCGCGGTCGCGTCGTGGTCGCGCGCCGGTCGCGTACGGTTCATGAACGGTCGCAACTCCGTCGCACGGCCGAGGTCGCACGGCTTCCGGACGCGCGGGCGCCGGCCGGCTCCCCACGGGCTTCAGGGCCGCCCGAACGGCGGCCGCCGGCAGCGGCCGGCAGCGACCGGGCGGTGGCTGGCAGCGGCTGGCGGGCGGTGCCTCCCGCGCGCCCCGCGCGGGGTCTCGGTCGGCTCCGGCCCGTCAGCGGTCGGCTCCGGCCCGTCAGCCGGCGCGGTCCGCCGGCTCCGCGCTCCCCGTTCCCGCCAGCGCCGCGCGCAGCGCGTCCTCGATGCCCGGGTACCGGAACACGAACCCGGACCGCAGCAGCCGTACCGGCCGGGCGCGCTGGCTGCCGAGGACGTCCTGGGCCAGTTCGCCGAGGACGATCCGCAGCACCGGCTCGGGCACGGCGAACACCGTCGGCCGGTGCAGTACGCGGCCCATGGCGGCCGTGATCTCCCGGTTGGTCAGCGGCTCCGGGGCGGTGAGGTTGACCGGGCCGCTCAGGTCCGGCGTGTCGATCAGGTGCCGCAGGGCCGCGACCTCGTCGTGCAGGGCGATGAACGGCCAGTACTGGCGGCCGTCGCCGAGCCGCCCGCCGAGGCCGGCCCGGAAGACCGGGAAGAGCCGGGCCCAGGCGCCGCCCTCGCGGGCGACGACGAGTCCGGTGCGGGCGAAGACCGTCCGCACCCCCGCCGCGTGGGCGGGGGCGGCCGCCGCCTCCCACTCGACGCAGACCGAGGGCAGGAAGCCCTCGCCGGCCGGGGAGTCCTCGTCGAGGACGCGGTCGCCCTGGTCGCCGTAGTACCCGACGGCCGAGCCGCTGACCAGGACCCGCGGCGGTTCGTCGAGGGCGGCGAGGGTGCGCGCGAGGGCCGCCGTACCGAGGACCCGGCTGTCACGGATCGCCCTCTTGTGCGCGTCCGTCCACCGGCGGTCACCGATCCCGGCGCCGGCCAGGTGGACGACGGCCTCGCAGCCGGCGAGGCCGGCCGGGTCGACGTAGCCGGCGGAGGGGTCCCAGCGCGCTTCGTCGGGCGCGGCGGGCGCCCGCCGCACGTACCGCACCACCTCGTGCCCGTCCGCGCGCAGGGACCGTACGAGTGCCTTGCCGATGAGCCCGGTCGAGCCGGTGACCGCGATCCGCATGCCCCCATCCTGCCCGCCGGGCGGGTCGGTACGACGCCCGACCCGCCCCTCCGACGTCCGGGCGCCGGGACCGGCGGCCGCCGGCCGGCGGCGGCCGTGCGGGGTCCGGTTCGGTGGGTCCCGCGGCGGCCTTACGGGGTCCTGGGGCGGCCCTACGGGCCGGCGGCGACCCGGCGGGGTGGGACGGCGACCCGGCGGGGTGGGGCGGCGACCCGGCGGGGTGGGACGGCGACCCGGGGACGGGGCGGCGACCCGTTGCTCAGCCGGAGCCGATCCAGGTGCCGACCGCGTACGTGACGGCCATGGCGAGGGCGCCGCCGGTGACGTTGCGGACGATCGCGCGGGGCACGGGGGCGTTGCCCAGGCGGGCGCTGATCCAGCCGCACAGGGTGAGCGCGGCGAGGACCGCGGCGACGGTGACCGGGACCCGGTGCGAAGGCTCCGGCAGCACGATGGCCAGCAGCGGCAGCAGCGCGCCCACCGTGAAGGCGGCGAGGCTGGCCAGGGCGGCGTGCCAGGGGTTGGCCAGCTCGTCCGGTTCGATGCCGAGCTCGACGCGGGCGTGGGCGCGCAGGGCGTCGCGTGCGGTGAGCTGTTCGGCGGCCTCCCGCGCCACGTCCCGGGTGAGGCCGCGGTCCGCGAGGAGCTCGGTCAGCTCGGCGAGCTCGGCCTCGGGATCGGCGGCCAGTTCGCGGCGTTCGAGGTCCAGGGCGGCCCGTTCGGAGTCGCGCTGGGAACTGACGGACACGTACTCGCCCGCGGCCATCGACAACGAACCGGCCAGCAGCCCCGCGACGCCCGCGGCGAGGATCGAGGCGCGGGAGGTCGTCGCACCGGCCACACCGACGACCAGACCGGCGGTGGAGATGATCCCGTCGTTGGCCCCGAGCACCCCGGCACGCAGCCAGTTGAGCCGCGTACTGATTCCGGCGCTCCGGCTGTCACCGGGGTGCTCCGGGGCGGGGGCCCGGGCGTCTGCGGCCGGGGCGTCTGCCGCCTCGGCGTCTGCGGCGCGGGCGTCGGGGGCCACCGCTTCGGGGGCGCGGGTTTCTGCGGCCGGGGCGTCGGTGTCTGCACCGGCCGGGGCCCGGCCGCCGGGGGCCGGGGCTCGGGGGGCTCGGCCGCCGGGGGTGGGGGCGTGCGGGGCCCCGCTGTCGGAGGCCCGGGCGTCGGAGTCCGTCACGGATCCACTGTCGCGGCCGCCCCGCGCCAGGGCCAGCCCTCGGGGCCACCCGGGCGGCGGACGGCCCGAGGCCGCGGGGCGGGGAGGCCGGGGGCCGGGAGGTGGGGGGCCGGGAGGTCGGGAGCCGAAAGGCCGGGGCCGGGAGGTCGAGGGCCGGGGCCGAAGGGCGCGGGCCGAAGGGAGGAGGGCGATGCCGGGCCTGTCGGGGGCGCGCGCAGAGGCAGGTCAGCAGGCGCGGCCTGGGAGGGGGCCCAGGGCCGTCGGAGCGTGACGAAGGATCTCCGGGGTCGCCGGGTGGTCCGACATGGTCGGGCCGTCGAGCCGTCCAGCCGTCCAGCCGTCGACGGGCGCGGAAGGAGGAGGGAGGAGGGCGGAGGGAGGGAGCGTAGGTGCAGGGGAACCGGTGGGGTGCGTCCGGCGTGCGGGGGGTCGGTGGGGGGACCAGGGTGGAGGGGTGAGACGCGGACGCGAGGAGGCCGGCGGCCGGCTGCAGGCGGCGACGCCGCCGCAGTGGGCCCGGATCGCGCCCGTGGCGGCCCTGATCGGCCTGGTGCTCGCCCAGCGGGCCACGCCGGGCACCGTCGAGCTGGGGTTCTTCCTGGCCGGGCTGCCGCCTGTGGCGGCGTTCGCGTACGGGGCGGCGGGCACGGCGCTGTTCGCCGGGGTCGTGCTGGTGCTGCTGGGGGTGCGCAACCTGGGAGTGGGGCACGCGCAGGGTACGGACCTGGCCACGGTCGCGGCCATCGCGCTGCTCAGCGTGGTGATCGCGTGGGTGCGCAAGCGGCGGGACGCGCAGTTGGTGAGCGTACGGACGGTTGCGGAGGCCGCGCAGCTGGCCGTGCTGCCGCCAGTACCGGAACGGGTCGGTCCGCTGGGCTGCACCGGCCTGTACCGGGCGGCGCAGCGGGGGACGCTGGTCGGCGGCGACCTGTACGACGTACGGGCCGGGCCGTACGGCGTACGGGCGGTGGTCGGGGACGTGCAGGGGCACGGGCTGGCCGCGGTCGGCACGGTGGCGGGGCTGCTGGGCGCGTTCCGGGAGGGCGTGCTGGACGACCCCGAACTGACGGCGGTCGCGGCCCGGCTGGACCGGCGGCTGGTGGAGGACTCGGCCGGGGTGGAACATGCGGAGCTGTTCGCGACGGCGGTGCTGCTGGAGTTCCCGCCGGGGCTGGAACTGGTGCGGATCGTGTCCTGCGGCCATCCGCCGGCGCTGCTGCTGCGGGGGTTCACGGTGTCGCAGCCGCCGGTGGAACCGGGGCCTCCGCTGGGGCTGGGCCTGGCGGAGGCGGGGGTGCCGGCGGTGGCGCACGTGGAGTTGCGGCCGGGGGACCGGTTGCTGGCCTATACGGACGGGGTGACCGAGGCCAGGGACGCGACCGGCGCCTTCTATCCGCTGGCGACCCGGGTGCCGGTGCTCGCCACGCATCCTGCGGGGCTGGCCCGGGCGGTGTGGCGGGACTTGGCCGCGTTCACCGGGGGCGGGCCCGGCGACGACGTGGCCCTGCTGGTCCTGACGGTCTCCCCGGGACCCAACCCGGGCCGTCCCGCGCCCGCGGGCGGGGCGCCGGGGCCGAACCCGGGCCGTCCC
>NZ_JAJAUY010000226.1 GCF_020532625.1 Streptomyces antimicrobicus
CTTCAGAACTAACACAGTGGACGCGAGCAACTGAGGACAAGCCCTCGGCCTATTAGTACCAGTCAGCTCCACCCGTTACCGGGCTTCCACATCTGGCCTATCAACCCAGTCGTCTACTGGGAGCCTTACCCCATCAAGTGGGTGGGAATACTCATCTTGAAGCAGGCTTCCCGCTTAGATGCTTTCAGCGGTTATCCCTCCCGAACGTAGCCAACCAGCCATGCCCTTGGCAGGACAACTGGCACACCAGAGGTTCGTCCGTCCCGGTCCTCTCGTACTAGGGACAGCCCTTCTCAATATTCCTACGCGCACAGCGGATAGGGACCGAACTGTCTCACGACGTTCTAAACCCAGCTCGCGTACCGCTTTAATGGGCGAACAGCCCAACCCTTGGGACCGACTCCAGCCCCAGGATGCGACGAGCCGACATCGAGGTGCCAAACCATCCCGTCGATATGGACTCTTGGGGAAGATCAGCCTGTTATCCCCGGGGTACCTTTTATCCGTTGAGCGACGGCGCTTCCACAAGCCACCGCCGGATCACTAGTCCCGACTTTCGTCCCTGCTCGACCCGTCGGTCTCACAGTCAAGCTCCCTTGTGCACTTACACTCAACACCTGATTGCCAACCAGGCTGAGGGAACCTTTGGGCGCCTCCGTTACCCTTTGGGAGGCAACCGCCCCAGTTAAACTACCCATCAGACACTGTCCCTGATCCGGATCACGGACCGAGGTTAGACATCCAGCACGACCAGAGTGGTATTTCAACGACGACTCCACAACCACTGGCGTGGCCGCTTCAAAGTCTCCCACCTATCCTACACAAGCCGAACCGAACACCAATATCAAACTGTAGTAAAGGTCCCGGGGTCTTTCCGTCCTGCTGCGCGAAACGAGCATCTTTACTCGTAGTGCAATTTCACCGGGCCTATGGTTGAGACAGTCGAGAAGTCGTTACGCCATTCGTGCAGGTCGGAACTTACCCGACAAGGAATTTCGCTACCTTAGGATGGTTATAGTTACCACCGCCGTTTACTGGCGCTTAAGTTCTCAGCTTCGCCCCACCGAAATGGAGCTAACCGGTCCCCTTAACGTTCCAGCACCGGGCAGGCGTCAGTCCGTATACATCGCCTTACGGCTTCGCACGGACCTGTGTTTTTAGTAAACAGTCGCTTCTCGCTGGTCTCTGCGGCCACCCCCAGCTCAGGAAGTAAATTCCATCACCAGGTGTGGCCCCCCTTCTCCCGAAGTTACGGGGGCATTTTGCCGAGTTCCTTAACCATAGTTCACCCGAACGCCTCGGTATTCTCTACCTGACCACCTGAGTCGGTTTAGGGTACGGGCCGCCATGAAACTCGCTAGAGGCTTTTCTCGACAGCATAGGATCATCCACTTCACCACAATCGGCTCGGCATCAGGTCTCAGACTATGTGCACGACGGATTTGCCTACCGTGCGTCCTACACCCTTACCCCGGGACAACCACCGCCCGGGCTGGACTACCTTCCTGCGTCACCCCATCGCTTACCTACTACCACCTTGGGTCAGCGGCTCCACCACTCCCCTTTGACCGAAGTCTCCAGGGCGGCTTCACGGCCTTAGCATTAATGGGCTCGATATTGGGCGTTTCAAAGCGGGTACCGGAATATCAACCGGTTGTCCATCGACTACGCCTGTCGGCCTCGCCTTAGGTCCCGACTTACCCTGGGCAGATCAGCTTGACCCAGGAACCCTTAGTCAATCGGCGCAAGAGTTTCTCACTCTTGTATCGCTACTCATGCCTGCATTCTCACTCGTGAACCGTCCACAACTACCTTCCGGCGCTGCTTCACCCGGCACACGACGCTCCCCTACCCATCACAGCACCCGTTGGGGCTATTGCTGCAATGACACGACTTCGGCGGTACGCTTGAGCCCCGCTACATTGTCGGCGCGGAATCACTTGACCAGTGAGCTATTACGCACTCTTTCAAGGGTGGCTGCTTCTAAGCCAACCTCCTGGTTGTCTCTGCGACTCCACATCCTTTCCCACTTAGCGTACGCTTAGGGGCCTTAGTCGATGCTCTGGGCTGTTTCCCTCTCGACCATGGAGCTTATCCCCCACAGTCTCACTGCCGCGCTCTCACTTACCGGCATTCGGAGTTTGGCTAAGGTCAGTAACCCGGTAGGGCCCATCGCCTATCCAGTGCTCTACCTCCGGCAAGAAACACACGACGCTGCACCTAAATGCATTTCGGGGAGAACCAGCTATCACGGAGTTTGATTGGCCTTTCACCCCTAACCACAGGTCATCCCCCAGGTTTTCAACCCTGGTGGGTTCGGTCCTCCACGAAGTCTTACCTCCGCTTCAACCTGCCCATGGCTAGATCACTCCGCTTCGGGTCTAGAGCGTGCAACTCGATCGCCCTGTTCGGACTCGCTTTCGCTACGGCTTCCCCACACGGGTTAACCTCGCTACACACCGCTAACTCGCAGGCTCATTCTTCAAAAGGCACGCAGTCACGAGGATCCGAAGATCCCGACGCTCCCACGGCTTGTAGGCACACGGTTTCAGGTACTATTTCACTCCGCTCCCGCGGTACTTTTCACCATTCCCTCACGGTACTATCCGCTATCGGTCACCAGGGAATATTTAGGCTTAGCGGGTGGTCCCGCCAGATTCACACGGGATTTCTCGGGCCCCGTGCTACTTGGGAGATGAGCAAGCAAGCCGTACAGATTTCAGCTACGGGGGTCTTACCCTCTACGCCGGACCTTTCGCATGTCCTTCGCCTATCCATACGGTTTCTGACTCGCCTCACAGCCGGCAGACTGTGAAAGCTCATTCCCACAACCCCGCATACGCAACCCCTGCCGGGTCTCACACGTATACGGTTTGGCCTCATCCGGTTTCGCTCGCCACTACTCCCGGAATCACGGTTGTTTTCTCTTCCTGCGGGTACTGAGATGTTTCACTTCCCCGCGTTCCCTCCACACTGCCTATGTGTTCAGCAGCGGGTGACAGCCCATGACGACTGCCGGGTTTCCCCATTCGGACACCCCCGGATCAAAGCTCGGTTGACAGCTCCCCGGGGCCTATCGCGGCCTCCCACGTCCTTCATCGGTTCCTGGTGCCAAGGCATCCACCGTGCGCCCTTAAAAACTTGGCCACAGATGCTCGCGTCCACTGTGTAGTTCTCAAGCAACGACCAGCCACCCATCACCCCGATCCACAAGGGACCGAGTTCACTGGGGCCGGCGTCGAAGGTCCAGCCGAATCGGCCGTACCCTCAGGACCCAACAACGTGCCAGACACGATCCTCGCCACCATCTCCGTGTTCCACGCCGAAGCAGTACTAACAGGAGGCTTTGAAAGACCGTGCCAACTAATCAACGTTCCACCCATGAGCTGACCGTGTGAGACATTCGCTCACAAGCGGTGCTGTGCTCCTTAGAAAGGAGGTGATCCAGCCGCACCTTCCGGTACGGCTACCTTGTTACGACTTCGTCCCAATCGCCAGTCCCACCTTCGACAGCTCCCTCCACAAGGGTTGGGCCACCGGCTTCGGGTGTTACCGACTTTCGTGACGTGACGGGCGGTGTGTACAAGGCCCGGGAACGTATTCACCGCAGCAATGCTGATCTGCGATTACTAGCGACTCCGACTTCATGGGGTCGAGTTGCAGACCCCAATCCGAACTGAGACCGGCTTTTTGAGATTCGCTCCACCTCGCGGTATCGCAGCTCATTGTACCGGCCATTGTAGCACGTGTGCAGCCCAAGACATAAGGGGCATGATGACTTGACGTCGTCCCCACCTTCCTCCGAGTTGACCCCGGCGGTCTCCTGTGAGTCCCCATCACCCCGAAGGGCATGCTGGCAACACAGGACAAGGGTTGCGCTCGTTGCGGGACTTAACCCAACATCTCACGACACGAGCTGACGACAGCCATGCACCACCTGTATACCGACCACAAGGGGGGCACTATCTCTAATGCTTTCCGGTATATGTCAAGCCTTGGTAAGGTTCTTCGCGTTGCGTCGAATTAAGCCACATGCTCCGCCGCTTGTGCGGGCCCCCGTCAATTCCTTTGAGTTTTAGCCTTGCGGCCGTACTCCCCAGGCGGGGAACTTAATGCGTTAGCTGCGGCACGGACGACGTGGAATGTCGCCCACACCTAGTTCCCAACGTTTACGGCGTGGACTACCAGGGTATCTAATCCTGTTCGCTCCCCACGCTTTCGCTCCTCAGCGTCAGTATCGGCCCAGAGATCCGCCTTCGCCACCGGTGTTCCTCCTGATATCTGCGCATTTCACCGCTACACCAGGAATTCCGATCTCCCCTACCGAACTCTAGCCTGCCCGTATCGAATGCAGACCCGGGGTTAAGCCCCGGGCTTTCACATCCGACGCGACAAGCCGCCTACGAGCTCTTTACGCCCAATAATTCCGGACAACGCTTGCGCCCTACGTATTACCGCGGCTGCTGGCACGTAGTTAGCCGGCGCTTCTTCTGCAGGTACCGTCACTTTCGCTTCTTCCCTGCTGAAAGAGGTTTACAACCCGAAGGCCTTCATCCCTCACGCGGCGTCGCTGCATCAGGCTTTCGCCCATTGTGCAATATTCCCCACTGCTGCCTCCCGTAGGAGTCTGGGCCGTGTCTCAGTCCCAGTGTGGCCGGTCGCCCTCTCAGGCCGGCTACCCGTCGTCGCCTTGGTAGGCCATTACCCCACCAACAAGCTGATAGGCCGCGGGATCATCCTGCACCGCCGGAGCTTTCCACCACCGACCATGCGGTCAGCAGTCATATCCGGTATTAGACCTCGTTTCCAAGGCTTGTCCCAGAGTGCAGGGCAGATTTCCCACGTGTTACTCACCCGTTCGCCACTAATCCACCCCGAAGGGCTTCATCGTTCGACTTGCATGTGTTAAGCACGCCGCCAGCGTTCGTCCTGAGCCAGGATCAAACTCTCCGTGAATGTTTACCCGTAATCGGGTGCACACCACGAGAGCGGGACAGCACCACCGGAATGAGGTGGCCTGTCCACAGCGTCCTCGCTGTGTTGTTGCCTCCCGACCCCGAAGGATCCGAAGGACTTTCAAAGGAACCTCGTCTCAGAGAGACGGGGTATCAACATATCTGGCGTTGATTTTTGGCACGCTGTTGAGTTCTCAAGGTGCGGACGCTTCCTTCGTTCCCGTTTCCGGGCCCTCCGGGCGCTTCCTTCGTTCTTGCTGTCTTGCGTTTCCGACTCTATCAGATCTTTTCGGACCCGATTTCCTCGGTGCTTTCCGGTTCCGGCGCTTTCGCGCTTTTCCCTT
>NZ_JAJAUY010000227.1 GCF_020532625.1 Streptomyces antimicrobicus
GGGGGGGGGGGGGGGGGGGGGGGGGGGGGGGGGCGGGGGGTGGGGGGGGGGGGGGGGGGGGGGGGGGGGTGGGCGGCTGCGGTCGGAGGGTCGTCATGGGCGGCGTTTGCGGGCGGTGAGGGTGGCGGCTGCGGCGACGGCCGCCACCGCGGCGATGCCTGCCAGCAGGCCCAGCGACGGGCCGCCCGACGGCTCGGGCTCCGCCGCCCGGACGTCGTCGGCCCCGGCGGTCGGCGCGGTGGCCGCGACCTGGTCGCCGCAGCCCCGGGCCGGGTAGCCGGAGATCGCGCACAGCAGGGCCGCGTCGTCGTAGCGCAGCGGCTTGGCCACCTCCGCCAGGGCCTCGGCCGCCGAGGCGGCCGGCGGCACCTGGGCGCAGGCTGTCCGCGGGGTGTCCCGGGGCGGGGTCTCGCCCTGCGGGGCGTCCGCGGGGACGCCGAAGTCGAGGACCAGGGCGATCCGCTTGCGCCCCTCCACCGCGGCCGTACCGCCGCAGACCGCCGCGAAGTCCGCGGCCGCCCGCGGCTTCGCCGCCTCCGCCGCCGCGTCCTGGCTCACCGCGAAGCGGAAGCCGACGACCGCGCCGTCGTCGGGGCGCAGCTGCGACGGGCCCTGGGTCGCGTACGTCCAGCCGCCCGTGCCGGCGCCCTCCCAGAAGGACCAGTAGCGGTAGCCCGCCGCCGTCGCCGGGGCGGCGGCGAGCAGGGTCAGGAGCACCCCCAGGAGGACCGCCGCGCGCCTCACGGCTGCTGCTTCTTCCGGCGGCCACTCAGCAGGAAGCCGATGCCCACGCCGGCCGCCGCGCCCGCGCCGATCATCCAGCCGATCGTGCTGCCGGACGAGCTGTCCTTCGTCGTGCCCGCGTCCGCCGTCGCCTTCGGCGTCTGCGGCTGGGCCGCCTGCGGGGCGGGGCCCTGGGCGTTCAGGGCCGCCACCAGGTCCGTGCCGCCGAAGGCCCGCGGGTCGGCGCCCGTCGCGTGGGCGGCCAGGATCAGCTGGGCGTACGCGGCGGGACCGGCCGTCTTCGCCCAGGCGGCGGCGTTCTGCTGGAGCCAGGCCAGCGGCTGGGCGGCCGCGGCCGGGTAGCCGGCGGCGGCGAGGGCGACCACCGCGTCCGCGGTGTTGCCGAAGTCGGGCCGGTCGCCCGCGCCCGGCATGGCGGACATCAGGTGGTGGCCGGTCGCGGCCATGCTGTCGGCCAGGTACTTGGCGCCGTTGTCCGCCGACTGCTGCGCGTCGCCGGGCCCGGCCTTGCAGCTCAGCGGGTTCACCTGGAACTCCTTCTTCGCCGCGTCCCCGCTCGGCGCCGCGACGGCCATGCCCTTGCCGAGCACGCCGAGCACCGCCGCGGCGGTCGCGTCGGCGTTGGGCACGAGCTTGCCGGACTTGTCGGGCTGGGAGGCGAACGCACCCGACGGCGTCGGACCGGTCTCGCCCTCCTGCTGGCAGCGGATCTGCAGCGCCTGCAGCGCGCGCTCGCCCGTGACGCCCTTCTTCGACCGCACCTCGGCCGGGTTCTCGCCCGCCGCGGTCAGCGCGCCGAGGACGATGCCGGTCGAGTTGGCGTCCGTACCGGTGTCCATGGCGGTGCCCGGGCCGTAGCTCCAGCCGCCGTCCTCGTTCTGGACGGACTTCAGCCAGTCCACGGCCTTCTTCACCGCGTCCTGGTGGCCGCCGAGCGCGGCCAGGGCCTGCACGGCCGCGGCGGTGGCGTTGGAGTCCGCCGGCGTGCTCTCGTCGCACGGCTTGGCGGGCTCGGGGCGGAACGCGGCGAACGCGCCGTTCGCGCACTGCTGGCCGGTCAGCCAGTCCACGGCGGCCGGCGCGGGCCGGACGCCCACGGTGTGCTGGGCGACCAGGGCGAGCGACTGGCGGAAGACGCCGTCGTACGTCGGGTCGGTGGTGCCGTACAGGCCGGCCGGGGCGCCCGGTGCCTGACTGCCCGACGGCGACGGCGCCGCCGGCGCGGCGAGGGCGGCGGGAGCGGCGGACACGCTGAGCGCGGCCGAGGCGGCGAGCGCGGCGGCGTAGCGGCGGACATACATGGGAGCGGTTGCCTCTCCTGCTGGGGAGCGGGAGACGGGCGCGCGAAGGCACCGGCTCCGGCTCCGTGACCTCGACGGTGCCGGCCGCCGAAGGCTTCGGCGGCACGAGCCGTTCGACCTCGGTACGGGGCATTCCGGCTCCCCGCGGCTGCGGGTCACGATTGCGGGTCAGCGCCGGATTCGCACCGGCTTCCCCCCGTACGGAGGAGTGGACGACCGGTTCACTGTACCCGTCCGTAGCGTGCGCCCGGCCGCCCGCCGAAGGCCCTCACAGGGCCCGGTACGCCACCGGGTCGCTGCCCGGTACGGGCTCCGCCCGGCCCTGTTTCACCAGGCGGCGCAGGTGCGCCTCCGCCTCCGAGACGGCGATGGTGCGGGAGCCGTACGGGATCTGCGCCCACGGCCGGTTCCATTCCATCCGCTCCGCCAGCGCCCAGGGGGTCAGGGACTGCTCGGCCAGCAGGTGCCACAGGCCCGACAGCCGCTCGGTGTGGTGCGCCAGCAGGTCCCGCACCCGGGCCGGGGCGTCGGTGAAGGCGTGCTGGTGGGCCGGGAGCACCTCGGCCGGGGCCAGGCGGCCGATCCGTTCGAGGGAGTCGAGGTAGTCGCCGAGGGGGTCGGTGACGCGGGTGTCGGTGGGGTCCTCGTACAGGCCGATGTGCGGGGAGATGCCCGGCAGCAGGTGGTCGCCGGAGAAGAGGCGGCCGTTGCCGGGCAACCGCGCCGGATGCTCCTCCTCCAGGTGGAGGCAGACGTGGCCGGGGGTGTGGCCGGGGGTCCAGATCGCCCGGAGCCGGCGTCCGGCGAGGGGGAGCAGGTCGCCGGGGACGATCTCCCGGTCGGGTACGGCGGCCCGCAGCCCCGGCAGGGTGCGCAGCCGGCCGGCCCGGCGGGCGGCGCGCAGCGGGGCGAGGTGCTCCTCGGGGGCGCCGGCGGCGGCGAGTTTCGCGGCCATGTAGTCGTACCAGACGCCCGGTTCGGCGGACCGGGTGCGCAGTACGACCTCGGTGTCGGCGGCGTGCATGGCGATCCACGCGCCGGAGGCCTCGCGGACCTGCCCGGACAGGCCGTGGTGGTCGGGGTGGTGGTGGGTGATCACCACGCCGTGGACGTCGGCGGGGGCGAGGCCGAGTGCGCCGAGGCCGGCGGCCAGGGCGTCCCAGGAGGCCGGGTCGTCCCAGCCGGTGTCGACGAGGACCGGGCCGCGGTCGGTGTCGAGGACGTGGACGAGGGTGTGCCCCAGCGGGTTGTCGGGGATGGGCACCTTGATGCCCCACACGCCCCCGCCGTGGTCCACGACCGCCGTGTCCGTGCGCTCCTGCCCTGTCTGCGCCATGCCGACGTCTCCCCCTCCGCCTCACGAGAACCTGTTGCAGTAGTAGCCCCAGTCGACCATCTGCGGGCGCTCCTGGCCAGTGCCCGGATCTTCCGTCCTGCCCGTGGACTCCGACAACTAGAACTGGTATCAGTTCTGAAACACCGTCAGCCGTAGGGCGTCGCGCGGCAGCCGCAGGAGGCATCAGCCATGACCGAGCTCGTGGACCACGGACAGCTGTTCATCGGCGGGGAATGGACCGATCCGCTGGGCAGCGGCACCATCGAAGTCGTCTCACCGCACACCGAGCAGGTCATCGGCCGGGTCCCGCACGCCTCCCGGGGGGACGTGGACCGCGCGGTCGCCGCCGCCCGCAAGGCCTTCGACGAGGGGCCGTGGCCGCGCACCTCGCTGGAGGAGCGGATCGCGGTGGTCACGCGGATCAAGGACGCGATCCTCCTGCGGCACGAGGAGATCGCCCGCTCGATCAGCTCGCAGAACGGTTCCCCCTACTCCTGGAGCGTGCTCGCCCAGGCGCTCGGCGCCATGATGGTCTACGACGCCGCGATCCAGGTGGCGCGCGCCTACCCGTTCGAGGAGCACCGCGCCGGGGTGCTCGGGCCGATCCTGGTGCGGCGCGAGCCGGTCGGGGTGGTGGCGGCGGTGATCCCCTGGAACGTCCCGCAGTTCGTGGCCGCCGCCAAGCTGGGGCCGGCGCTGCTGACCGGCTCGACGGTGATCCTCAAGCCCTCGCCCGAGTCGCCGCTGGACTCCTACCTCCTCGCCGACATCGCCCGCGAGGCCGGACTGCCCGAAGGGGTGCTGTCGATCCTGCCGGCCGACCGCGAGGTCAGCGAGTACCTCGTGGGTCACCCGGGGGTCGACAAGGTGGCCTTCACCGGGTCGGTCGGCGCCGGCCGGCGCGTGATGGAGGTCGCCTCCCGCAACCTCACCCGGGTCACCCTGGAACTCGGCGGCAAGTCCGCCGCCGTGGTGCTGCCGGACGCCGACCTGGCGACCGCGGTGCCCGGCCTCGTCCAGTCCGGCTGGATGAACAACGGGCAGGCGTGCGTGGCACAGACCCGGATCCTCGCACCGCGCAGCCGCTACGACGAGGTGGCCGAGGCCCTGGCGGCGGCGGTCTCGGCGCAGGTCGTCGGCGACCCGCTGGACCCGGCCACGCAGATCGGGCCGCTGGTGGCCGAGCGGCAGCGGCAGCGCTCGCTGGACTACATCCGGATCGGCCAGGAGGAGGGCGCCAAGATCCTCGCGGGCGGCGGGGTGCCGGCCGGGCTGGAGCGGGGCTGGTACGTCGAGCCGACGCTCTTCGGCGACGTGGACAACAGGATGCGGATCGCCCGCGAGGAGATCTTCGGCCCGGTGGTCTGCCTGATCCCCTACGGCGACGAGGACGAGGCGGCCCGCATCGCCGACGACTCCGAGTTCGGGCTGAGCGGCAGCGTGTGGTCGGGCGACGTGGAACGGGGCATCGCCTTCGCCCGCCGGATCCGCACCGGCACGTACAACGTCAACACCTTCAGCCTGGACATGCTCGGGCCGTTCGGCGGCTACAAGAACAGCGGAGTGGGACGGGAGTTCGGGCCCGAGGGCCTGAGCGAGTACCTGGAGCACAAGATGATCCACCTGCCCGCCGGGTACGCCGCTCCCGAGGCGGGCGCCTGATGGGGGACCGCTGGCAGGTCGAGGTGGACCGCGGGGTCTGCATCGGCTCGGGGATGTGCGTGAACCACGCCCCGGAGGGCTTCCGGCTCGACTCGGCCCGGCAGTCCCACCCGGTGGCCGCGCAGACCGACGCGAGCGAGCCGGTGCTCGCGGCGGCGGAGGGCTGCCCGGTCGAGGCGATCATGATCACGCTGCTGGGGAGCGGGGAGGCGGTGTTCCCGCCCGAGGAGTGAGGCGCGCG
>NZ_JAJAUY010000228.1 GCF_020532625.1 Streptomyces antimicrobicus
GGACCCCGCGCCCGAGCCGGCGGCGGCCCCGCTGCCCGACCCGGCACCCCGCGCGCCCGAGGCGGTGGCGGCATGACCCCCGACCCCGGCACCCTCGGCACTTCCGACACCCCCAACACCTCCGACACCCCCAACACCTCCGGCACCCCCAACACCTCCGGCACCCCCAACACCTCCGCCACCCCCGGCACCTCAGGCGCGTCCGTCACCTGGAGCGCCCCTGCCCCCAGCACCCCCGGCGCCCCCGAGCCCGTCCCCCTCAAGCTCACCGTCAACGGACGCCCGTACGCCCTGGAGGTCGAGGCGCGGCGGAGTCTGGCCGACGTGGTGCGGCGGGACCTGGGGCTCACCGGGACGCGGGTCGGGTGCGAGACCGGGGTGTGCGGGTCGTGCACCGTGCTGGTGGACGACGAGCCCGTGCGGGCCTGCACCGTGCTGGCGGTGCAGGCCGACGGGCAGCGGGTGGAGACCGTGGAGTCGCTCGCCGAGGACGACGGCCGGCTCGGCCCGCTCCAGCAGGCCTTCCAGGACCACTTCGCCCTCCAGTGCGGCTTCTGCACCCCCGGCTTCCTGATGCTCGGCACGGCCCTGCTGCGCCGCGAACCGGCCCCCGGCCGCGAGCGGATCCGCTCCTGCGTGGCGGCCAACCTGTGCCGCTGCACCGGCTACCGGCCGATCGTCGACGCCATCGAGGCGGTGACCCGATGAGCGGCGCCCTGGGACGCTCCGTGCCCCGCCTGGAGGACGACCGGCTGCTGCGCGGCCGGGGCCGCTTCCACGACGACGTCGTGCGGCCGGGCCAGCTGTGGCTGCGCGTCGTACGCTCGCCGCTGGCGCACGCCGAGATCCGCGGCGTCGACACCGCCCGGGCCGCCGCGCTGCCCGGGGTGGTCGCCGTGGTCACGGCCGCCGACCTGCCCGCGCACCTGCGGATCCCGGTCCGCCAGCCGCACCCCGGACTGGACTTCACCCCGCACCTCCAGCCGCCGCTGGCCCGCGGGCACGTGCGGTACGCGGGCGAGCCGGTGGCCGCCGTGCTGGCCGAGGACCCGTACCTCGCCGAGGACGCCGCCGAGCTGGTCGCGCTGGACCTCGCCGAGCGCGAGCCCGTCCTCGACGCGCGGACGGCGCCCGCCGCCACCTGCGAGGTCGGGGTCGTGGACTTCGGGTACGGGGACGTGGACGCGGCCTTCGCCGGGGCCGCCCACGTGGTCGCCGCCGAGCTGCGCACCGGGCGGCACAGCGGTACCCCGCTGGAGCCGCGCGGGCTGGTCGCCGAACCCGACCCGGACACCGGCCGGCTCACCGTCTGGGGCGCCGCGAAGATCCCGCACATCAACCGGCGGGTCCTGGCCACCTTGCTCGCGCTGCCCGAACACCGCATCCACCTGCGGGAGACGGACGCCGGCGGCAGCTTCGGCATCCGCGGGGAGTTCTACCCCGAGGACTTCCTCGTCCCGTTCCTCGCGCTGCGCACCGGCCGTCCGGTCAAGTGGAGCGAGGACCGCGCCGAGCACATGGTGGCCGCCAACCACGCCCGCGAGCAGGAGCACCGCATCGAACTGGCCCTGGACGCCGACGGCCGGCTGCTGGCGCTGCGCGACGAGGCGTGGCTCGACAACGGCGGCTACGTGCGCACCCACGGCGCGGTGGTGGCGGCGCTGACCGCGTCGATGATCTCCGGTCCGTACCGGCTGCCCGCCTGCCGCTCCCGGGTGCACATCGTCAAGACCAACAAGACGCCGATCGGCACCTACCGGGCCCCGGGCCGCTTCCAGCACAACTTCGTGCGCGAGCACGCCCTGGACCTGGCCGCGACGCGCCTGGGCCTGGACCCGGTGGAGCTGCGCCGGCGCAATCTGCTGACCGCCGCCGAACTGCCGCACGAGCGGCCGATGTCGGTCTTCGGCTCGCCCATGCTGCTGGACGGCAAGGACCACCTGGAGCACTTCGACAAGGCCCTCGCCGACGTCGGCTACGACCGGTGGCGGGCGGAGGCGGCCGAGGCCCGCGCGCAGGGCCGGCTGGTCGGCACCGGCTGCGCGGTGATCCTGGAGAAGGCGGGCCTGGGCTACGACAGCGCGGTCGTGGACATCGGCGTGACCGGTGCGGTCCGGGTCGTCATGGGCGGCGCCAACGTCGGCCAGGGCATCCAGACCGTGATGGCCCAGATCGCCGCCGACACCCTCGCGGTACCGGTGGACTCGGTGCACGTCGTGCTCTCCGACACCGATCTGCTGCCCGACGGCGGCGGCACGTTCGGCAGCCGCTCGACCGTGGTCGGCGGCACGGCCGTGCGCGACGCCGCGGCGAAGGTGCTGGACAAGGCGCGGGCGGTGGCCGCCGAACTGCTCGGCGCGGCCCCCGGTTCGCTGGTCGCGCGCGACGGCGGCCTCGCCGTCGAGGACGCGCCCGACCGCCGGCTCGACTGGGGCGCCATCGCCGCCGCGAGCTACGCCCCGCGCTGGACGGCCGCCGGCGACGAGGTCGGCCTGATCGGCCGGGCGACGTACGCCGCGCAGGGGATGACGTACCCCTACGGCGCGCACTTCGCGCAGGTCGAGGTCGACCCCGACACCGGCAAGGTCGACGTGACCCGCTACGCCGTGACCTACGAGGTCGGCCGCGCGGTGCATCCGGAGGCGGTGCGCGGGCAGTTGCTCGGCGGCGCCGTCCAGGGCATCGGCGGGGCGCTGACCGAGGAGTTCCGCTACGACGAGCGCGGCGTGCCGCAGTCGCTGACGCTCGACACCTATCTGTGGCCGCGCGCGGACGAACTCCCCGACATCCAGGTGGAGGTCTACGAGGACGCGCCGGCACCGGGCAATCCGCTCGGCCTGCGCGGGGCCGGCGAGGGAGGCACCGCGGGCAGCGGCGCCGTCCTCGCCGGTGCCGTACGGGACGCCCTGGGGCTGGCCGGCGACGTCGGCGCGCTGCCCCTGCACCCCTGGCGGGTGCGTTCGCTCATGTCGCTGAAACGGGCCGAGGAACCGGCGCGTGCGCCGGCCGAGGCATCGACCAAGGAGGCATCGTGACAGTGGATCAAGCAGTACTGGACTGGCTGAATACCGACCCCGACTGGGATCTTCCCGAGACCGTGACCGACGGCCCGCTGGCCGCGGACGTGACCGCCCCCTCGGCGGCCGCGCTCGCATCGGCGAGCCAGGCGGAGCGCGAGGAGATCATGTTCGAGTACGCGCGGGCGGAGGTGGCCCGTTCGGTGGGCCTGACCCCGGCCGCGCTGGACACCGAGCGGACGCTGGTCAGCGTCGGCGTGGGGTCGATGCTCGGCTGTGAGCTCCAGTACCGGCTCCGGGACGCACTGGGCGTCGCGCCGGAACTGAAGGAGATCTTGATGGCGAAGGACACGCACGCCCTGGCCGGCATGCTGTTGGCCCTGCTCGGGTATGGGGGATGACCGCGACCCTGGCGCCGCCGGCCGGCGCGGACGTGTGGCTGCTGCGGCAGCCCAAGCCGGACGACATCACCGGCGTCCTCGACATGGAAGAACTGGACGAGAACGAGCTCCAACGGGCCCGGGCCTGCCGCCGGCAGGCGGGCGGGTACCTGTACGCCGCGGCGCACATCGCGCTGCGGCGGGTGCTCTCCTCGTACGTGGGTGAACCGGCCCGCGAGCTCGTCTTCGGGCGGGGGCCGTGCCCGTGCTGCGACCAGCAGCACGGCCGGCCGGTGCTGGTGAACCCTCAGTCCGACCTGCACTTCTCGCTGTCGCACAGCAGCGGTGTGGTGCTGATCGGGGTGGCTCGGGTGCCGATCGGCGTGGACGTCGAGAAGGTGCCGAGCGCGGAGACGGCCCGGGTGTGCACCCAGGCCCTCCACCCGGACGAGCGCGCCGAGCTGGCGGAGGTCCCCGAGTGCGCGGGGACCTCGGCGTTCGGCCGGCTGTGGACCCGTAAGGAGGCCTTCCTCAAGGGCCTGGGCACGGGACTGGGCCGGGACCTCTCCCTGGACTACCTGGGGTGGGAGTCCGAGCGGCACCCGGAGGGCTGGACGGTCGTCGACGTACCGGCCGGCCCGCGCCACACCGCCGCGGCGGTGATCGGCTACGAGGGGGCCCCGTCGGGCCCGGTGACGCTGCGCTGGCTGCCCATGGACAGCCTCTACAGCGGCACCCGCGCCGATCTGGCACGGAAGGACTCCGTGCTGGCGGAGCTCGCCGCCTGAAGAGCCGGACGCGTCGGCCAGACGCGTCCTGGAAGGGCCCCGGCCGGGGTGCGGAACCGGCCGGGGCCCTCGGGCGTGTCCGCCCGCCGAACGGGAGCGGGGGCACAGGCCGTTGGAACTTGCCAAAGTCGGTCCTCCGCCGACGAGGGGTCGCAAAACAAAGAGAACACTCGCTATTCTAACGATCCTGGCCACACGACCTGCTCGCCGGAGGGAGCTCGCCATGCCTGTACCGCAGGCCGCGCGCATGCCGGAGACCGTGCCGACCGCCGACTCACTGGCCCGGCGCCTGTTCCGTTGCCTGCCGCGAACCGATCAGCGCCGCTGGGCCGGCGCGTACTTGTGTGGGCTGGTCACGACGCCCGGCAAGAAGTCCGTGCGCAACATGGCGCGTTCCGCCGGCACCTTCGGCACCGCCTCGCAGTCGCTGCACCAGATCGTCAACTCCAGCACCTGGCAGTGGGACCCGGTCCGCCGCGAGCTGGCCGCCTGGTGCGGGGAACGCGCCGAGGTGCGGGCCCTGCGGATGGTCCCGGTGGTCATCCCCAAGCGGGGCGAGTGCTCCGCCGGGGTGCACCGCCGGTTCGACCCCGCGGGCGGCCGCACCCTCAGCTGCCAGCACGCGCTCGGCCTGTTCCTGGTCACCGACCGCGGCACCGTCCCCGTCGACTGGCGCCTGAGCCTGCCCGGCCGCTGGAGCGAGGACCCCGAACTGCGCGAGCGGGCCCGGATACCGGCCGGCGCCCGCGGCGGGCTGACCAGCCACCTCGGCCTCGACCTCGTGGACGCCGCCGCCGGCCATCCGGCCACGGCCGGGGTTCCGGTCGTCGCCGAGGCCGACGCCGAGACCCCCGAGGAGGCGGCCCGGCTGATCGCCGGCCTCGCCGAGCGGGGCGTCCCCTTCGCCGTCTCCGTCCCGGCCGCCATGCCCGTCCTGTGCGGACCCGCCGGCGAGCGCGGCCCCGGGACGACCGACGTGGCCCGGCTG
>NZ_JAJAUY010000229.1 GCF_020532625.1 Streptomyces antimicrobicus
GCCGAAGGCGCGGCGGCGGAGGGCTCGGCCGAGGTGGTCGCGTCGGGGCTGCGGGCGGGCAGGGCGGGCACGGGGACCGAGACCGGCGGACCGGAGCGCGGGGGCGCGGAACCGCCGTCGGGCAGCATCAGGAACACCCCGATCACCAGCGCCGGGACGCCGACCGTGAGCAGCGCGAGGACCGCGAAGGGCAGCCCGCGCTCGCGCTCGCGCTCCCGCCTCCGGCCGCGCACCGGTCCGTCCTCCCGCCGGGGCCCGGCGGCGTCCCACCCGGGCGCGGCGGCGTCCCACCCGGCCCCGGCGGCGTCCCGCCCCGCGGCCGCACGGCGGCCGTCCGTACGCCCTCCGGTACCGGCGGACCCGGGGGCCGTGGCCCCGCCGCCGGTCGGGGGGCGGCGTGCGCCGGTCCCCGCGGCTCGCACGTCCACCGGGGCGCGGTCCGGCCGGACGCTGGCCGGGTACGGCGTGGCCGGTGGGGCGACGGGAGCGGGAGGTACGGAAGGTGCGGAAGGTACGGGAGGTACGGCGGGGTCGGAAAGGGTGGCCGGGGCGGAAGAGGCGGAAGAGGCGGAAGAGGCGGAAGAGGCGACGTAGGGCCGTACCAGGAGACCGTCGTCGCCGAACGGGCCGGGGCCGTCAGGGTGGTGGGGCACGTTCTTCTCCAGGCAGGGGTACGGGAACCGGCGCGGCGGTGCGGTGCCGGCTCCCGACCCGGTCGTCAGGCCCCGCGTCGCCGTGCGATCAGCACCATGGCCGCGCCCACGGCCAGGACGAGACCCCCGGCGACCGCCAGTGTGCCGGACCGGGCGGATCCGGTCACGGCCAGGTCCGTACCGGCGGAGCCGTTCGGTCCGGTCCCCACCACCACACCCGCGCCGTCGGCGGTGGCGGCGGGCGAGGCGGACGTCGAGGCCGGGCCCGGCCGGTGTCCGGCGGGCCCGGGGACCGGCAGGCATCCGGTGAACGGCTCCTGCTGGGTCCCGGCGGAGCCACTGCCACCGCTCAGGGACCTGGCGATCACCGAGCCGCTCGTCCCGGCCGCCCCGGCCGCCCCGGCCGTGCCGAGGTCGACGGCCGCGTCGGGCGCGAGTAAGGTGCCGGGCCACGGCTTGGGGCTCCGCTTGACGAGCCGTACGGCGTCGGGGAAGTTCCACAGCAGCCGCGTGCCGAGTCGGCCGTCGGCCGCCGCGACACCGCCGGCCTGCGGACCGGCCGCCTCCGCCACCGCGAAGCCCGGTCCGCCCGCGGCCTCTTCGTCGTAGGCCGTCCCCTCGACGGTGACCGTCGTGACCGCGCCCGCCGGGACCTCGATCCGCACCTCCCGCGCGTGTTCGAGTACGCCGGCCGGGACGCTGAACGCGTTGAACCGTCCGTCGTGGCCCGGCAGATGGAGCACGGTCCCCTCCAGCCGCCACTGCGCCGCAGCGAGGGACGCCAGCGCGGCGGAGGTCCCGCGCAGCGCGCGGAACTCGGCGGCGACGTCGGGCGAACCGGGCCCGTCGCCGACCCGGGTGCGCCGGTCACCCTCGGCCACGAACTCGCCCTGGCGGCCCGCGAATCCGAGTGGATCGGGGCACGTGGCGTCCGGCGCCACCGTGGGGTGGGACCGGACCGTCGCGGTGACGCCGGCCGTCGGCACGCCGGAGCCGGGCGCGACACCGAGGGCCCCGAGCGCCCCGAGGACGAGCACGGCCGGGGCGAGGGCGGGGCGGACGGTGCGGGGCATGGCGGACGGCTCCGGAGGAACAGCTGCGGTTGCTCGGTCGGGCGCACTCTTTCCCTCCGAGAACGTCCAGGTCAAGCCGGATGTCCGAGCTGCCCCATGCATCCTGTCTGTCCGCACAGGAGGGCATACGACTCGGCCGCACGCGCGGCTTGTTCCCTGCGCCCGGACGACCGCGATCCGCTTGTCCGGAACGGTGGCTCCTGGTGTCCGGACCAGGAGCACCTGGCCGTCCCGGACGACCGCCATCCGCTCGTCCGGACCCCGGGGACCCCTATCGCCCCGGGCCGCGGAACCAGCTCGTCCGGACCGTCGGGCGACCCGGGTGTGCCTCGGGCGCCCTCACCCGTGCGCGTGACCGTACGGGCGCGGCCGGGCCGGCGTACGGCATGGTGGGCAGATGCAGTTGCGCCGTGCCGTGCCCCTCTCCCTCGTCGCGCTCCTGGCCGGCGCCGGATGCGTGTCCGTGACCCCGCAGCAGGCGACCCCGTCGCGGGGCACCGGCACCCCGGCGGGCGCCCCGGTGCTGCCGCTCGGCGAGCTGCCCCAGGGCTCCGCGGCGCCGCCCGTGCCGCCGCCGGGCGGTACGCCGGATGCCGGCCCGTCGGCGGAGCCGGCCAAGGAACGCGTCCAGCCCGCGCGCCCCCGCCCGGCCCAGCCGACGCAGCCCCGGCGGGTCCCCCGCAAACCCCGTCCGGCACACCCGCACCAGCACCAACACCAGCACGGCGTACCGCGCGTACCGCCGTCAGGGCCGGGCATGGACGCCCTGTGCGCGGCCGCCGAGGGCAATGTGCCCCCGGCCGTGGTGGACCTGTGCGTGGGGCAGTACGGCCGCCCGTGACGGGCCGGTCCCGGCGCGGTACCGCTGCGGTACCGGCGCGGCGGGGCACGCGGGCCAGGTGGCCGTGCCGGCAGGCGCTAGGCGGCGCGCCGGGACGTGGCCGTGGCGCGGAGGCGGCGGACGGCGTCGCCGCCCCGGCGGCGGAGTTCGGTGGGGGCCATGCGGGCGCGCTGCCCGCCGCCCGCGATCAGCGCGTTGACGGGGGTCAGCGGGTCCGCGGCCATCGCCTTGGCCAGCAGGACGCCGAGTACCAGCGGCACCAGGGACACGGCCA
This sequence comes from Streptomyces antimicrobicus, assembly GCF_020532625.1. Taxonomy (GTDB): domain Bacteria; phylum Actinomycetota; class Actinomycetes; order Streptomycetales; family Streptomycetaceae; genus Streptomyces; species Streptomyces antimicrobicus. The sequence goes on from NZ_JAJAUY010000229.1 coordinate 2,842, forward strand.
GGGCCGAACCGGCGGCGGTCACGTGCTCGATGCGGGGGTTCCGGGCGGGCGCGGCGGACTCGGTACGGGTCATGGCCCCATTCGAGCAGCGCGCGGCGGCCGGGGAATGGGAGGGGATACTCAGGTCGTCGGACGTGACGTACTCAGTCGAGGCGACGAGGGGTAGGTGATCGGTGGTGGTGGCGGCGGGCGGAGGCGGCTTCGAACCGGCCACCGGGGACGGCCCCGCGCCCACGGTACCGGCCGGCACAGGGGCGGCCGATTCGCGGGCTGCCGAGGCGCCGGGAGCCGAGGCGCCGGGAGCCGGCGCCCGGGCGGCCGAGGTGCGGGCCGCGTTCGAGGGGCTGTTGCAGATCCGGCGCACCGTCAACGGCGAGGCCGGCGCGGACGTGCCGGCGCCGTGGGAGCGGCAGCGTCCGGTCCGCGCGGTCGCCCTCGCGCTGGAGGCGGCCGGACTGCCGCCGTCGGCCGTGGACCCGGCCGACGGACCCCTGCGGACGGCGACCGGGTACGTGGTCGGGCCGGGCGAGGCCCCCGGCCGGGCCCGGGTCACCTGGGCCGGGCCGCCGGGCGGCGGGGCCGCCGCGCAGGAGCGGGAACGGCTGGGGGCCTGCGCCGAGGTGCTGGGGCGGCTGGGGTGGCAGTGCCTGCTGTACCGGGGGCCGCGCGGGCGGCGTTTCCTGGAGGTCGAACCGCCCCGGTGAGGGGCGCGGTCCGGCGTCGTCCACACCCGCGGCCGGACCGGGGCCGGTTGTCGTAGGCCGCTGTTACGGTCATCGACATGACGCACCGTGACCGTTCCCTGCATCTGCTCCGAGCGCGCCCGGACCTGGCGGCCCTGGCCGCGTACCCGTTCGGCTTCGACATCGAGCGCGCCTACCACGTCGAGGAGGTCGAGCTGGCCTCCGGTGCGTCGCTGACCCCGATAGCCGGCACGGACACGGGCGGTACGTACTTCCTGTGCGAGGGCGGCGAGGTGCTCCACGCCGGTTCCGAGGGGGAGTACGCGCTCGTCGGCGACAGCGTCGACGAGGCGCTGGAGCACCTCGTCGGGCTGCCCGCCGGGCTGTGGTACGAGCGGATCGACCCGGCGTTGTCGGGGCCCGAGCTGGCCGCGCTGGTCGCCGAGGGTGACGAGGAGGAGCAGGAGTACTACGAGGGCTCGCTCGCGGACGACCGGGCCAGGCTGCTGGCCGGGCTCGGGCTGCGGCAACTGCCGGTCGCGGAGCTGGCGGAGCGGGTGACGCGCGCCCTGCTGCGCACCGAACCGGAGTTCCTGCTGCTGAACGCGGCGGAGGGCGGGGTGTACCGGCTCTCGCCGGACCTGCCGCGCCCGCCGATATGGGAGACCGTGCTGGCGCCGGGCCGTGCCGATCTGAACCGGATGCGGGCCGACGAGGACTGCTGGGCCGAGGTCCTGGCGGACGACGGACGGCGGGCGACGGTGGCGGGCGCCGCCCGCTTCGACCGGCGGAAGGCCGATCTGCCGCTGCTGCGCGCGCTGTTGCGGCGTACGGCGGAGGAGGACGGCACCTGGGACTTCCTGCAGGCCGCCGTCCTGGTCGGGGTGCACGGCGATCCCGCCGACCACGCGCTGGTCCGGGCGCTGCTGGAGGCGGAGCCGCACCAGCGGGCCGCGGTCGACGGGCTCGGCTTCCCGGAGGACGCGGCGGGCTGGGAGGCGTGGGCGCGGGCGGTGGACGAGGCCGAGTTCGGGGACGCGCCGGACCGGGTGCCGGAGCTCGACTGGGCGCGGCTGGCGGCGTTCCAGGGGCAGGAGCAGCTGGCGCGGGCCACGTTCCTGAAGCTGCTGGCCGGTGCCGGACCCGCCGACGGGTCCCTGCTGCGGGCGCTCGGGCCGGAGTTGGCGGAGCTCGGGGAGTTCCGCCACGCCGCCCGGGCGTGGCGCTGGTACGCCTCCCTCCAGGACGAGCCCGGCGACCGCGTCGCGGCCCTGCTGCACGCCGCCGAGCTGGAGCGGCGGGCGGGACGCCCCGAGGCGGCCTGGGACTCCCTGCACCGGGCCGCCACCGTCCTCACGGACGGCCTGGGCCCCCACTTCCCGCCACCCACCCGCCCGGTCACGCAGGACCAGCTCGCGGCCGTACGCGAGGAACACACGGCCCTGGCCCACGCGGCGGAACGAGCCGAACTGCCGGCCTTGTCGGAGCGGATACGCACCTCGGCGAAGTCCCTGCCCCCGACGACTCCCGCCCACCCCGAGCCCTAGCGAGCCCA
>NZ_JAJAUY010000023.1 GCF_020532625.1 Streptomyces antimicrobicus
CCCGGCCGGCGAACCGCCCCAGGCCGGCAGCGCCGCCCGCATCGAGGCCCTCGTCGGCCGCCTCACCCTCGCCGAGAAGATCTCCCTGCTGCACGGCGCCCGCGACCCCGCGCCGCTCGGCCAGGCCGGGTACGTCCCGGGCGTCGCCCGCCTCGGCATCCCGCCGCTGCGGATCGCCGAGGGGACCGCCGGGGTCCGGGTGGACCGCCCGGCCACCGCGCTGCCCGCGCCCGTCCTGCTCGCCTCCGCCTTCGACCCGGGCCTGGCCCGCGAGTACGGCCGCCTCCTCGGCCGGGAGGGACGGGCGCTCGGACAGGACGTGCTGCTCGCGCCCCGCGCCAACCTGATCCGCACCCCCTACGCCGGCCGGAACGCCGAAGGCTTCGCCGAGGACCCCAAGCTCACCGCCGACCTGGTCGCCGAGGTGGTCCGCGGCATCCAGGACGAGGGCCTGGTCGCGGCCGTCAAGCACTTCGCGCTCGCCAACCAGGAGCAGGGCCGCGACACCCTCGACGTGGTCGCCGCCGAGCAGACCCTCCACGAGAGCGAACTGCGCGGCTTCGAGGCCGCCGTCGCCGCGGGCGCGGGCGCCGTCACGGCCGCGCCCCACAAGGTCAACGGCACCTGGGCCACCGAGAACGGCGACCTCCTGCACGACGTGCTGCGCAGTGGTTGGGGCTTCGACGGCTGGGTGCTCTCCGACCGGGACGGCGCCCACAGCACGGTCGCCGCCGTCACCGCCGGCCTCGACATGGAACTGCCCGGCACCGCCACCCACTACGGCGCCGCACTGCACCAGGCCGTGCGCGGCGGGACGGTCACCGAGCAGGCCGTCGACCTCGCGGTCCGCCGCGTGCTGACCACCATGGACCGCTTCGGGCTGCTGGACGCCGCGCGCCCGGCCCGGCCCGTCCGGGACGCCGCCGCCGGCGCCCGCACCGCGCGCCGCGTCGCCACCGCCGGGGCCGTCCTGCTGCGCAACGAACGCGGGACCCTGCCCCTGGCCGGCCCCGACGCCCGCTCGATCGCCGTCATCGGCCCGACCGGCGGAGTGCCGTACGTCAGTGGCGGCGCCCGGGTGGTGGCCGAGCACGCCGACAGCCCGTACACGGCGATCCGCCGGAAAGCCGGCCGGACCGCCACCGTCCGCTACGCCCTGGGCGAGGACCTGTACGGCAAACCCCTCCCGGCGGACCTCCTCAGCCCGGCCGCCGACCTGGAGAACCGCACCGTCGAGCCCGGCCGCACCTTCACCCACCAGGCCGAGTTCACCCTCGCCGAGGACGACGAGTGGACCGTCCTCCTGCACTGGTCCGGCCCGCGGCCCGACGTACGCCTGGACGGCGAGGAACTCTTCGCGGACCGGCCCGGGCCGACCGCGCCGCAGGCGGGCGGGCTGCTGGGGACCGCGCCCGACGGGCTCGCCGTCCGCCGCCGCACCCTCACCCTCAAGGCCGGGCCCCACCGGCTCGCGGTCGACGCGCGGGGCGGGGACCGGGGCCAGCGCTTCCGGCTGCGCCACACGACCCGGGCGAGCCGGGCCGCCGACCTCGCCGAGGCCGTCAAGGCGGCCCGGGCCTCGCGCAGCGTCGTGCTGTTCGCCTACGAGGACTCCGCCGAGGGCGCCGACCGCTCCGGCCTGGCCCTGCCCGGCGCCCAGGCCGCCCTGATCGAGCAGGTCACCGCCGCCAACCCGCGCACCACCGTCGTCCTCAACACCTCGTCCGCCGTCACGATGCCCTGGCTGGAACGGACGGGCGCGGTCCTGCAGATGTACCACCCGGGCCAGGAAGGCGCCGGCGCCACCGCCGACCTGCTGTTCGGCGCCGTGGACCCGGGCGGACGGCTCACCCAGACCTACCCGGCCGACGAGCAGACCCACCCGGCCGGCGGGAACCCCCTGCGCTACCCGGGCGTGTCCGGCCGGGTGGAGTGGACCGAGGGCGTCCACGGGGGGTACCGCTGGTACGACTCCGAGCAGGCGGCGCCGCTGTTCCCCTTCGGGCACGGGCTGTCGTACACCACCTGGCGCTACGAGAAGCTGACCGTGCGCCCCGAGCGCGGCGGCCTGCGCGTGGAGTTCACCGTCCGCAACACCGGCCGCCGCAAGGGCACCGAGGTCGCCCAGGTCTACGTCGGCCCGTCCCCGGAACTGCGCCTGGACCAGCCGGTCCGCGCCCTGGCCGGCTACCGGCGGCTCACCCTGGGCCCGGGGCAGTCCCAGCGGATCACGCTCGACCTGGACGCCCGGACGCTGTCGTCGTGGGACCCGGCGCAGCACACCTGGGTGGTCGGCAAGGGGCTGCGGGAGGTGTCCGTCGGGAGGTCGTCCCGGGACCTGCCGCTACGGGCGGGGGCGGTGGTGCGCTGACCGGCGGTCGGTAGGCTGACCGTCGGCGCTTCGCAGGGGACGCGCCAGCGACGTGGGAGGACGTGACCGGTGCACATCCAGGAATGGCTCGAGACCGTGCCGGCGGTGAGTGTGTATGTCCTGGTGGGGGTGGTCATCGGACTGGAGAGCCTCGGCATCCCGCTGCCGGGGGAGATCATCCTGGTGAGTTCGGCGCTGCTGGCCTCGCAGCACGGGGACGTCGACCCGCTGGTGCTCGGCATCTGCGCGAGCACCGGCGCGATCGTCGGCGACTCCATCGGCTACGCGATCGGCCGCAGGGGCGGCAAGCCGCTGCCGGAGCGGCTGGGCCGGCGCTTCCCCAAGCACTTCGGGGAGCAGAACGTCGCCATGGCGGAACGCTCCTTCGAGAAGTGGGGCATGTGGGCGGTGTTCTTCGGCCGGTTCGTGGCGCTGCTGCGGATCTTCGCCGGGCCGCTGGCGGGTGTGCTGCGGATGCCGTACTGGAAGTTCCTGATCGCCAACGTTTTCGGCGGGATCCTCTGGGCGGGCGGGACCACCGCCGTCATCTACTACGTCGGCATCGTGGCCGAGGCCTGGCTCAAGCGCTTCTCGTGGCTGGGCCTGGTGCTGGCGGTGCTGATCGGCCTGGCGTCGACGCTGATCCTCAAGAACCGGGCCAAGAAGGCGCAGGCCGCCGTGCCGGCGCCGGTCGCGGGCGGGGTCCCGGCCCAGGCCGACCAGGCCCCGGCCGCCGTCGCCCGCGACTGACGCCCGCGACCGACGCCCGGGGCCTGCTGCCGGCGTGCGCTCCGGCGTCCGGCCCCGGTGTCCGGCTCAGGCGTCCTGCCCCGGCGTCCGCTCCGGCGTCCGGCTCAGGCGCCGCCGGACAGGGCGGCGCGGTGCTGCCGCGACAGCTCGGTGTACATGGCCGCGTTGAGCCGGATGCCCTCGCGCTCCTCCTCGGTCAGCGGCCGCTTGACCTTCGCCGGGACCCCCGCGACGAGCGAGCCGGGCGGGACCACCATGCCCTGCGGGACCAGCGCCTGCGCGGCGACCAGCGAGCCCGCGCCGATGACGGCGCCGTTCAGGACGGTCGCGCCCATGCCGATCAGGCAGTCGTCCTCCACGGTGCAGCCGTGCACGACGGCGTTGTGACCGATGGAGACCCGCTCGCCGACGGTGACCGGGAAGCCGGGGTCGACGTGCAGCGTGCAGTTGTCCTGAAGTTTAGTTTCCAAATGCTAGGATCCTTGGAAAGGAGCTGATCAGACCTGCCCGAAGGCGGTCCGTGGATCCCTGGAAAGGTAGGTTTGGGATGGCTAGGCAGGCGACGCCAAAAGTTAGCTTCGCGGCGCAGGAGTACCTTCAGCACCGAACGGCGCAATCGAAGTCGACTCGGCCGCCGTACTACCTCAGAAGCCTGTACCGGCGCTTCGTGGCGCGGGTCGGCGACTGCCACGTAAGCACCCTCCGAAGCCAGCACATCGAAGACTTCTTCTACGGGCCTGGCGGCCTGGCCGACACGGCCGGCAGCACCACCTTGGCGAGCTACCGCGTGAACATGCGCAGCTTCCTACGGTTCTGCGAACGGCGGGAATGGACCCTTCGCACGGTGGACCAGCTCACGGCGGGACTGCGCGAGAAGTCGACGCAGAGCAACCGCAACCGGTACCGGATGACCCGCGACGAGCTTCGGCAACTCCTCGAAGCCGCGACCTTCCCCCGCGATCGAGCGCTGATCGCCTTCATCGCGAACACAGGCCTCCGCATCTCCGAGGCCGTGCGCATGCGCGTCCGTGACGTGGCATTTCAGAAGGGAGAGCTGTACGTCTACGTCCCGAAGACGGACGAAGAGGTGACCATTCCCCTCTCGCTCGACCTCGAACGTGAGCTGCGGACGTGGCTCACCCATTACACGGAAGCCGTGGGACCGCTGAAGCGGTCGAACTACCTGTTTCCGGTCTGCCTGCGGCCGATGTTCATGCCGGGACATGCCCAGGTCCGCAATCCCGAGCGGGTGCTCAACCCGGAAGGCATGATCAGCCACCCCCATGTGATCATCAAAGGTGCGGCGGAGGCTGCGGGCATCGAGCTGGACCCCGGGGACGCCTGGCACACGCTCCGGCGGTCCTTCGCTCGCATCCTCTACGAAGACGCCCGGGAGCACGGACACGACAACTCTCTTCGCATCGTTCAAGCCGCGCTGAACCACAAGGAAGTGAGCACCACGGAACGGTATCTGGGGTTGGACATCGAGCGGCAGCGATACGCGGACATGATCAAGGGGAAGCCCTTCCTGACCGCCGATCTCGACCCCGGTAAGATCGTTGACCTGAGCGAGAGAAGGGCGGCGGGCCGTGGCTAAGGAAGTCATCTCCCGGTGTGACGAGTGCGGCGCGTCCGAAGGCGTGCAGGAATTCACGATCACCTACGGGAACCAGACGAAGACCGTAGACGCCTGTCCGGAGCACGCTGCTCCCGTTCTGGCCCTGTTCGAGCTGGGGACCGACGCGCAGCCGGCACAGAAGCCTCGGAAGGGCGGCCGTAGCGCTCATGCGGTGATCCCGATTGAGGACTTGGATATTCAGCCGTAGAGGGAACGCCAGAACCCCCGACCCTTCAGGGTCGGGGGTTTCTTGCTACCACAGGCCTTCCGGCCCGACGTTCTCGGCATGAACGTCCCGGTCGATCGGCATGATCACACCCCTGAAGGTGGGGCCGATGCGGCAGAGGATCGGTTCCTTCGAGTCGTAGACGAGCATGTCGAGGGCCCGACCTAGCCCGTCCTTCCCCTTCGGGGCCTTCACCTTCGAGAACCGGGCCAGTAGGGCAGGGTCGAACGCGACCAGCTCAGGCACGGCCGACGGCCGTCCGCCGAGGCGTGTAAACAGGCTGTCGAGCATCTCCCACAGTCGTTCGTCGGCCTGGTCCGAAGCGTCCTGGGCGGCCGTGGGCACGTCGTTGTTGGCGGGGCGGAAGATCAAGCCGTCCCCGGGGGCGATTTCGAAGCGGCCATACCCCTTCTTGTCCTTCCTTCCGGCGCCGTCGAGGTCGGCCAGGGCCTCGCGGTCGACATGGAGCGTGACGCCTCCCGGTGGGCCTGCGTAGTCCTCCAGGGGGGCCGTGTCCTGGCCGATGGCGTACCCGTCCGTACCGGTGACCTCCAGGCCGGCGGGCGAGAGTCGAACCCGCGCGGTCTTCACCATGGAGCGGGCGGGAAGGAAGGCGTGGGCGTTGTAGGCGGCCCGCGCCATCTCCTCGCTAGGCAGTACCGCCGAGGCCCTCATGCCTTCCCCTCTCCATTTCGCCAAGTAGGTGCGCGAAGGCCGCGTAGGCCTGTTGCGGAACAACGCCGTCGCCGATGGCCTTCAGTTGGGCGCTCCGATCGAGGCCTTCGACCTTCGTGATCCAGCCGCTCACGATGCCCATGAGCCACTCGGCGAAGCGGGGGGCCAGGCGGAGGCCGCCCCGCGGCCCGAACTCGACCGGCACGGGCGCCGGTTGCCCGGTAAGCACTTCCCAACGGCGCACGGCAGGCGCGAAGTCGCCCCACCACTCCGAGGGGCTGAAGTCGCCCCCGTAGTCGGCCCCAGGCTCGACGTTGAGCAAGTGGCAGGCTTCGTCTTCAAGCGTCGGACCGTGACCACCCTGCTTGCGCTTCTCGGGGTGCTGTGGGGCGCCGTTGCGCGACAAATTCGCCGTGGGGGTCTTGAACAGCTTCTCGCTCTTGTCCCTGGGCCAAAGCCGCGCCATCGCGGTTACGAGATCATCGCCCCCGGCCCCGGGTCGGCCCGCCTTCGCGTAGTCCGGTCCTCGGCGGCCGTCAGCGGCCGTGGGAGTCGGAAGCAGCTGCAACGCAAAACCACCGATCCCTGTGGTGGGGGGCGCCAGCGGCGGACGCTCGATAGCACGTCCATTGCGCGTCATACCCGCACGCGGCCAGGTCCCCAAGTACGCGGTCCAGCCCTCGGCTTCGGATCGCCCCGACGTTTTCCAGGAAGACGAGCTTCGGTCCCAAGACGCGAACGGCCTCGGCGACGTTCGCCCAGATTCCCGAGCGGGAGCCTTCGATACCAACCCGTTTCCCCGCATTCGAGATGTCTTGGCACGGAAAACCGGCCGTCAGAATGTCTACGCCTTGATCTACCAGCGTCACCCAGTCGATTAGCGTGATGTCCCCGAGATTCGGCACTCCGGGGAACCGCCGGGCGAGGATCTTCGCCTTGTTGGGGTCGTTGTCCGCCACCCACGTAACGCGGCCCCCCGTTAGAGCTTCCACGGCCATTCCGACCCCGCCGTATCCGGCGCACAGCTCCAGGATTCGAGGGGCCGACCGAAGGCCCCTACTCACAGTTGTTCTCGGCCTCTCCGAAGAGGTCCCAAAGGATCCGTTCTCTCTCCTCGGCAGGAAGGCTGTCGAGCTCTATCGGTTCACTGTCCACGGTGCTTCCCCCCACATAGCCAGGACCGAATTAGGTGATCGAGAGCGACGGCGACGAAGAAGGTAAAGACCAGGAAGGCCACGATGGGGCGGGGAACGTTCACAGCGACCTCCGACCGGCAGCAGCCACGATCAGAGCCAGGGCGAATCCGAGGTAAAGGCCGCCGACGAAAACAAGAACAAGGGACAGCACTAGATCGCCCTCTCGCCAGCGGAGCCGTAATTCACGGCGTAGTCGTAGGCCACGAACGCGTCACGCATGCGGTAGGCGGCGCGGTGGATTTCCCGCTTGCCCCGGCAAGAAGCCACATGGAGCTGTGCCACGGCCGTTTCGTAGTGAGGAAGGCCCTCGAAGGGCCGGATCATCTGCATGGCCTTCGCCAGAGTCACCGTGACGCCTTTCCCGTTGTTCCAAATACTAGATTCCGGGCAAAGGGAAGGCGCCCCTGAGGGCGCCGCGCCTTCACGCTCCAAAACCTAGCTTCGCTACCCTGACCGTTGCAAGACTCCCCAGGTCAGCGGCCGTCCCGTGAGGGATCGGCCAGACCAACAGGTCTACGGGTCCCGAAGGGGGTAAGGGGGTCGGCCTGAGGGAGCGGAGCGAGCGAGGGCCGGGGGGATCGGGGGATCACAGCAGCGGCCAAGGCCGCTGTAGAGCTGCGAGCGATAAGAGCGAGCAGCAGAAGGGCGCCCCTCCCAGGGCGCCCATATAGATAGGTACTACTTCAAGGCCATGGCTTACGGGCCATGGCTTCTAACAGTTCTATACCTGATGAGAAGGCGGCCGACAGGCCGCCCCTTTAGGAGAGGGTGCCCCCCTCGGAAGGGGGTACCCGGTGCCCTACAGCATGTGCCCCCGCCACAAAGTGCTACACCCCCTCGGGGCGCAATGTGCGCTGTGCTATGCCCGCTCTGAGGCGGGCGGTAGCAGCAGGGGTAAGCGCAAGCACCCAAGCAAGAACACGCGCACAGCAGGACGGTACGACTACCAATGGCAGAAGGTGAGGGCAGAAGCCATCAGGCTTCAGCCTTACTGTTCTTTCTGCGGCACAAGCAATGACCTAACAGGCGACCACATCCTTCCACTAAAGGAAGGTGGATCAAACACGCTCGACAACGTTCGTGTTCTATGTCGTCAATGCAATACACGAAGAGAGAACGACTACCGAAAAGGTAGGCGGTACTAGCGCCCTTTCTGAAGGGTGCACCCCCTCTCCCAAGCCCACACACTTCACGGGATCCCTGTACGGCCCCCACGGGCCGCGATCACTATTCCGTGGACGGCGAAGCCCAGAGCACACCAGACGAACCGCTGTGATGCCCGCTGGCTCAGCTCTCCTCGCTCGCCGACAGGGGGAAGGGGGGTCCGAAAGGATCCCGCGGCCCTTCTCCGCACCCGCCGCCTTCCTGTTCCGTGAGCGCGCGGGGGTTAGCCGGAACTGGTGGGAATCCCCGGATCACTCCGGATAGCGGAGCGAACGCCTGCCCGGGGCTCTGAACGTGCCGGATCTAGATGTTCTGGCCCGCTGCGCGGGCCTCGATGAGCAGCTTTCCGGCTTCCAGGCTCACGTCCTGGCCGTCGAGCATGACCGCCCACGTTCCGGGCTGCACTTCCTTCGCCACAGCGGCCCCACGGCCGGCCCGCTCCATCAGCATGACGGCGCCTCGCGCCTCTCGGTCAGTCAGCATGCCCGGCACCCTAACGGCCTTCGGCGGGCCGCAAAGCCGCATCACGAAACCCCGACCGAGAGAGGACGCGACCATGCCCGGACCGCCCCCGACGCCCTCGAAGCTGACCGCGCTCCGAGGGAACCCGTCGAAGAAGAAGCTCAACGCCGAGCCTGAACCCGCCAGGGGCGCCCCGCGCCCGCCGGCCGACCTGAAGGGCGAGGCCCTGGCCGAGTGGGGCCGGGTCGTGCCTGAGCTGGACCGCCTAGGCCTACTCACGAAGGTAGACCGGGCCTACCTGGTCGCCTACTGCGAAGCGTGGGCCACATTCGACCAGGCGCGGGCCGCAATGGCCGAGTACGGCGCCCTGGTAGCCGGCCGAGACGGCGGACTGGTCAAGAATCCGGCCGCACAGGTGATGAGAGACGCGGCTGACCTGATGATCAAGTTCGGCTCTCGCTTCGGCATGTCTCCCTCGGACCGTACGCGCCTGTCTGTGGCGCCGGAATCCGAGGACGGCCCCGATGCTCAGGTTCTCTCTCTCCTGAGCTAGACGGGGCAACCACGCGGCCTGGGGGCCGCGGTGGGGTTGAGCCTCCGCGTTGACCAGCGCACAGCGCGCGGTCCGCGAGGCTCCCCCGACGACTTGCACCAGTCCCGGGCGGGCTGGTGCCGATGGTGTGTAGCTCAGAGGTAGAGCGGCGGCTTCCAAACCCGCGCGCCGGAGGTTCGATTCCTTCCACACCAGCGATGGGGTAGCTCCCCTGGCCATGAGGCCCGATCCGTGCGCAGGTACGGGCCGAAGGTCGCGCGCTTAGTTCAGCGGTCCAGAACTCCCCCTTGCAGGGGGCGACGCGGGTTCGAATCCCGCAGCACGCCCGATGCGTTTACACGTCCTTCTTTGAACGGGGCTCGTCTTGACTCAGGTAACAGCCGCTTCGCGGTCCTACACGTTCGCTTTCGCCGAGGACATCCCGATTGAGACGTTCCCGTTCTCTGACGGCGTCGAGCGGACGCCGCAGCTTGACGCTACGGCCATGGCCTACATGAACGCCAAGGTCGCGCTGTACGCGGCCCTGAACCCCGGTCGCATTCTGAATTCTCGGACGCTCGACTATGCGGGATCTGTGGTGGTCAGCGAAACCACGGCCGAGGGCGCCAGGCTTTTCCCGACCGAGATTTAGCAGGAGTAGCCATTGGGCACCATTTCCGGCGATGAGCCGTGCGCGGTTCATGAGCGCCACGATCCCATTCCTTACGACACTGAGCTTCACCATGTATGGCCGAAGGGCATGGGTGGGCCGGACGTGCCCGAGAACCTCGTTCCAGTGTGCGGAACCGGGCACAACAACATTCACGCGATCCTTCGCTACCTCGAACGCCGCAGGGGTAAGCCCTCGGCGGCCTTCCTGGGCCGCTTTGATCCTGGCGAAGTGAAGTACGCCGTTCTCGGCTACGAGCGGTCCGTCAGGGGCCGCCTGTGACCGAGAAGAAGCGTCGCCGTCGGCGGCCGGCAGGGTGGCTGTCCCGTCGCGAGTACGCGGTGAAGCGCCGGTGCGATGACTGGGGGGTTCCTTACGAGAAGGTGAGTCGAGCGAAGGTGTTCAACCGCGACGGCTGGATTTGCCAGCTCTGCGGACAGCCCATCGACCGCGTGATTCGCTTTCCAAAGCCGCTCAGCAAGTCTCTCGACCACATCGTGCCCTTGTCCCACGGCCCTGGCACCCCGGGGCACGTCTTCAGTAATTGCCAGGCCGCGCATCTTGGCTGCAATTCCTCGAAGGGCAATCGAGTGTGAGCGTTCGCCCCTCTTAACCGGTCTTTCTTTCTTGTAACGACCGGGAGAGAGGGGGAAGCGTGAGCGAGATCATCCGCTCTCCCTTCGGCCCTATCGATCCGCGTGAGGGCTTCTTCTTCTATGACGATAAGCGTGCGACGCACGCAGTCGACTTCATTGAAAAGCTGATCGTGCACACGAAGGGGCGCCACGCGGGCGCCCCCTTCATTCTCGATGAGTGGCAGAAGAACGAGATCGTTCGTCCGCTCTTCGGCACGATGATGTTTGACGACCAGTACGCGGAGTACGTTCGCCAGTACCGCATTGCATGGCTGGAGATGGCGCGCAAGAACGGGAAGTCGGAGCTTCTTAGCGCGTTCGCGCTTCTTGGATTGGTCGGTGACGGGGAAGAGTCGGCCGAGGTCTATTCCGTTGCGGTTGACCGTGACCAGGCCGGCTTGGTCTATAACACGGCGAAGCGCATGGTCGAGCTGAACCCGATCCTGAACAAGCGACTCGAAATCATCGACTCGAAGAAGCGGATTGTCGACCGCAAGACGAACTCGTTCTATCAGGTGTTGCCCGGCGATGCTGCGGGCGCCCTCGGAACGAACCCGTCGATGGTGCTCTTCGATGAGGTCCTGACGCAAAAGGACCGGCATCTCTGGGACTCGATGCGCCAGGGATTCGGTACCCGACGGCAGCCGATCATGATTGCGGCAACCACGGCCGCGTACCGAACCGCGGCCTTCGCGCTTGAAGAGCATGAACACTCTCTTCGTGTTCGCGAGGATCAGAACCTAGACCCTGCCCGTTTCGTGTTCGCGCGGAACGTCCCGGATGACTGGGACTGGAAGGACGAAGGCTCTCCGCCCTCGGATGAACACCCGAAGGGTACGGGCTGGTATCTGGCGAATCCCGCCCTCGGTTCGTTCCTGAACATCAACAACTTGCGGGCCGAAGCGATGGAGGCGGCGGAGAAGCCGACGGCGCAGAACGCGTTCCGGGTCTTCCGTCTGAACCAGTGGGTTAGCCAGGCGAATCGCTGGCTCGACATGCACCTGTGGGACGAGAACGGTTCGGCCAAGGTCGACCGGAACCGCCTGAAGGGCCGCCCCTGCTATGCGGGCATCGACCTTGCAGCCACGGGCGACTTCAACGCCTGGGTGCTGCTCTTCCCCGGCACGCCGACTGACCCGGACGCCGACGGTTGGACGGTCGTCCCGCACTTCTGGGTGCCGAGGCCGGCTGTCGAGAAGCGGTCGAACATGAAGAGCCACTTCGAGGTATGGGAGCGGGAAGGCTTCCTTTCCGTGACGGAAGGGCCGACGACCGACTTCAAGGCAATCTTTCGACACATAGCGAAGGACGCCGAAGACTTTCGGATCCGCTTTTTCGGGTACGACCCGTGGAATGCCACACAGCTTGTCTCAGAGCTGGAGGAACAGGGCCTGACGGCAGTCAAGGTCCCGCAATCCGCGGCCCGGCTGAACGATCCCTCGAAGGCGATCGAGTCGGCCCTAGCGGGCCGGGAGTTGCACCACGGCGGGCATCCGGTGCTTCGGTGGATGGCGGACAACGTCGAGCTAGACGTGACCGGCGACGGTCTGGTTAAGCCGAGTAAAGCAAAGTCCGGCGAGAAGATCGACGGTATCGCCGCTCTGGCCAACGCCTTCTTTCTGACGGCCCTCCCTGCCGAGGAAGAAGCGCACGTCACGTTCTTCAACTTCAACGAGCAGTATTCGGAAGCCGAGCTAGAGGCTTTGCTTACGCCTGTCTCCCGACAGGAACAGCGGGAAGCGTACTTCTTCCCGGACGACGACTAGGAGATTCATGGATCGGCCCAACCTGGGCCGCTCCCTCCGTAACGCTGCGTCTTCCTTTGTCCCGAACGTCTTTCAGGTCGGCAGTCTCGCTTTCGGTGCGATTGCCGCCTACGACGTTGCGCGCCCCCTCGGGCATTTCGCGGTGGCCCTGTGCCTCGGGCTGATCGGTTACGCGACGGACGGGGGCAAGCGGACGTGAGCCTGTTTACACGCATCGGCGAGCTTCGAGCTGCCGTGTCCGGCATGGCGTCGAATTGGGAACGGGATGTCGAGGGCGTGAGCGTCCGTACGGCTTCCGGCCGGAAGGTAACCCGCCGGAACAGCCTTCAGATGGTCGCGGTCTACGCCTGCCAGTCGCTTATCGGCGATGCAGTCGCGTCACTCCCGGTGGACCATTACAAGCGGGTGGGCGGGCGGAAGGAATCCGTCGACCCGATGAAGTCGCCCAAGTGGATTCGCCAACCGAATACGAACCAGACGTCATATGACTTCTGGTTCCGGGTGATCATCAGTCTTCTGACGGATGGCAACGCCTTCCTGTACATCGTCCGGAACGTTCGGGGCGAAGTGGCGGCCCTGTACTGCATTCACCCGCAGTCCGTGAACATTCTCGAAGGTCCGCTAGGCGAGAACCGCTACGAGGTATCTGATGACCAGGGCGCCATCATGGGCGTCCTCACTCGCTACGAGATGCTCCACATTCCTGCCTTCACGGTTCCAGGATCGAGCCGCGGCCTTTCGCCTATCGACATGGCCCGAGAGGCTATCGGCCTCGGGTTGACGGCCGAGGAGTTCGGTTCCCGCTTCTTTGAGCAGGGAACGACGATGGCCGGTGTCATCGAACATCCGGGTACCCCTCGGCCAGACGAAGCTCGTCTCCTGCGCGACATGTTCCGGAAGACGCATGCCGGAGTGAAGAACTCGCACAGCGTGGGCGTACTGACCGGCGGGGCCCAGTTCAAGCCGATCACGCTTTCCCCGGAGCAAGCCCAGTTCCTCGAAACGCGACGGTTCCAGAAGGCAGAGATCGCCCTTCTGTATCGCGTGCCCGCGTATCTGGTCGACAGCTCGGTTAGCTCGACCTGGGGAACCGGGATCGAGGAACAGAACAAGTTTTTCGTAGACCAGACGCTCATGCCTTGGATTGTGCGCATTGAACAGGCAGTTTCAACGTTCCTTCTGCCTGGGCTCCAGTACATCCGCTTCAACGTCGACGCTCGCCTTCGAGCGAAGACGAAGGACCGGTACGAGGCCTATCAGACGGCCCTGAATAACGGCTTCCTGAGCGCCAACGAGGTCCGGGCGATGGAAGACCTGGGGCCGCTCCCGAAGAAGCGTGGAGAGCGGTACTACCGCCCGCTGAACCTGGCCGTCGTCGGCGACGAGGAAGAGGCGGCGAAGGAGCCGCCGCCCGAGGCCGGCACGGCACCCCCGCCCGCACCCGCTGATCCCACCGCGGACCCGAAGCCACCACAGGACCCGAACGCAACGGATCAGGGGAAGACCAATGGAGATGGAACGTAGGGCAGTCCCTACGGAGTTCGAAGTTCGCAGCGAAGGCGGGAAGTTCAACTTCTACGGCTACGCGCTGAAGTGGGACGCCCGGTCTCAGAACCTCGGCGGCTTCCGCGAGCGCGTCGCCCAGGGCGCCACGTCGGACAGCATCGGGCGGGACGACATCCGGGCCCTGTTCAACCATGACCCGAACCTGATCCTCGGCCGGAATCGCAGCGGAACGCTGCGGCTGTCCGAGGATTCGGACGGCCTTCACTACGAAGTCGACATGCCAGACACGACCTATGCGCGTGATCTGGCAACGGCGATGGAGCGGGGCGACGTTACGCAGTCGTCCTTCGGCTTCAAGACCGCCGGACCAGAGGGCGATGCCTGGGCCGAGGACGACGACGGGTTCCCGCTGCGGACCCTTCAGAAGATCGCTCTCTTCGATGTGTCGCCGGTTACCTACCCGGCATACGCCGATTCCACCTCGGGTGTCGGCTCCCGCGCTCTTCAGCTCCTGGCCGAGCGGCGCGGGCTTTCTGTTGCGCGGCTGGATTCGCCGGAGGCGATCCGGGCGGCGATCCGGGACGGCGATGTTTCGGCGCTGAGTGAAGCGCGAACCGCCTTTCCCCGGTACGGGCTCCCCACCGATCCGGTGGCGGCCCTGGCGGCCCTGTCGCCTCTTTTTTTGCCTCGAAACTAGTATTTGGAGTCCCAATATGCATTTCGCCGCAGCGGCGAAGGCCGCGCTTGAGAAGCGTGCTGGCCTGATCAATGAGCTTCGCTCCGTCGAGGCCGACACCACCCTGTCGGAAGCCGAGAAGCGAGAGCGCGTCGAGCGCATCGACGTTGACGTTCGCGCCCTGGAGGCCGAGGCCCGAGAGTCCGTCGAGCGCGCCGAGCGTGAGGCGGAAGTCCGCTCCCTGGCGGAGCGCGCGGGCGGCCTGGTGCTGCCGGGCCCGTCGGGGTTCCGCGCTGGCGAGCGCGACGAGGCCGCCGAGCTTCGCGCGGTCGCGCGCGGCGAGCTGCCGGGCGTCGACTTCGACCTTCGCACCGCGACCACGGGCACGGCCGCGAATGCGGGTAACACCAAGCCCGTCACGTTCGTAGCCCAGGTGATCGAGGCGATGCGGGAGCGTTCGCCGTTCCTGAACCGCACGCGGATCCTGACCACGGGCGGCGGCGAGACGATGGAGTGGCCGGTCAAGAACGGCCGGCCCACCGCGGCCCAGGTCGCGGAGAACACGGCCTACGGCAAGTCTGACGGGTCGTGGACGAAGACGAACATCGGCGCCTACAAGTACGGCGTGCTCCTGGAGGCGACTCAGGAGATCGTGGATGACTCCGCGCTCGACATCCTCGGCATTCTCGCCCAGGACGCGGGCGAGGCCGTCGCGGACAAGGTGGTCGCTGATCTCCTGGTCGGCGATGGCTCCTCGAAGCCGTGGGGCTGGATCACCCGCGCGGCGGCCGGCAAGACCGTGGCGAACACGGCAGCGCTGACCGGTGACGCCGTAATCGACCTTCAGCACTCGCTCCTGTCGCCGTACCGCCGGAACGCCGTCTTCATGATGAACGACAGCACCCTTGCCGTGGTCCGGAAGCTGAAGGACTCCACCGGCAACTACCTGTGGCAGCCGTCCCTTCAGGCCGGCGCGCCGGACATGCTGCTCGGCACTCCGGTCCTGACCGATCCGAACGTGGCGCCCATCGGCGCGGGTGCGAAGGCCATCGCGTACGGCGACCCGAGCAAGTACCTGACTCGCCAGGTGAAGAACCTTCGGGTCGTTCGCAGCGATGAGTACGGCTTTGACCGCGACGTGGTGGCCTTCAAGGTCACCTGGCGTGGGTCCGGTGACCTCTTCGACACGGCTTCCGTGAAGACGCTCGTCACCACCGCCGCCTAATCGCAGCTGATGAACGACTGGCCCGGTCCCTTCGGGGGTCGGGCCGGTCTGATTCCCGGAGGATCCAAATTGATGGTTAGGGGTGTCCGGGCCAATTCCGGACTGATCAACGGGGTTCCCTTCCCGAAGGTCGGCGAGCTGGTCGAGCTGGACGCCGCTGCGGCTTCCGCCCTCCTCGCCGACGGGTGGGTGGAGCCGGTGGCCGAGACGGCCGGAGAGACGCAGGAGACGCGGGTTACCACCGCTCCCGAGAAGCGCGGTCCTGGCCGGCCGCGCAAGGCCGCGTAGGGGGAACTGTGCGGTTTCTGAGCGGTAGGGCCGTCACCCTTCGGCACACCTTCCTCGATGACGAGTCTGTGATGACCGTCCCTAGCGTGACCGTGACCGTGCGGGACGCGGCGGGCGCGACCGTTTACACGGGCGCCGCGACAAGCTCGGGCAGTGGGTGGACAGCGAGTCTTCCGGCCCAGCCGGAGGGCGTTTACACGGTGGAGTGGACAGCCGGCGCGACGGCGACGGACCGGGACACCTTCGAGGTGGTCGGCGGCTTCCTCTTCACCCTCCCCGAAGCCCGCGCGTCCGACATGGACCTTGCCGACCCTGGGCGCTTCCCCACGGTCGAACTGCGGCACTACCGCGAGGTAGTTGAGGATGAGTTCGAGAGGATCACCGGCCGCAGCTTCGTGCCCCGAACGGCCCGTGTCGAGGTCGAGGCGGACGACACCCGGAGCCTGTTTCTCGGCTACTTCGACTTGCTCGCCGTCAAGGCCGTCAGTGGCCCTTCTGGGGCCGTGGATGTCTCGGGGTGGGCGGTAGGCCCCTCGGGGTCCATCCGCGCCCCGTACGAGCTGGCAGACGGCGACCGGTACACGGTCACGTTCGCCTACGGCTTCGCCCAGGTCCCCGAAGACGTGAAGCGCGCGGGGCTTTTGCGGCTGCGGTCCGTCCTCACGGCTGAGCGAAGCGGCATCCCGGATCGGGCGACCGCCTTTGTCGCCGCCGAAGGCGGCAACTTCACGTTGGCCACCCCGGGCCGGAACGGCTATGAGACGGGAATCCCGGAGGTCGACGCGACTCTCAGCCGGTACAAGTACCGCATCTTCTACGACGTGTTGGGGGCCTCCCGGTGAGTACCAATGCGTTTGCGGCGAAGGCCGCGCTCCGGGACCTGATCAGGGCGGTTCCGGCCCTGGCCGGCTACCAGGTGACTTGGGGCTACCCCTTGCGGAACCCGGAACGCCGATGGGTGTTCGTGGGGGAGGTGCAGTGGCCGGATTCCCAGTGGGCGACCAACCGAAGCCGCGAAGAGGTATTCGAGGTAAGCGTGATCGTGAACTGCCAGCTCTCGGCCGCCACCTCGGAAGAGGTCGAGTCGGAGCTTCAGCGCATGGCCGCCGGGATCGAGGACGGCATGAAGTCGGTCCCCAATCTTGGCATTCCGTCCGTCGTAACGACGGACTTCGTACCGAAGAAGCTTGTCAGCTTCCCGTCCGACCAGGTCTATGAAGGCCAGTTCGAGGCGGTTGTTCGCGTGAAGGCGAGGCTCTAGTGAAGACCGTTGTCTATGGCGGCCCCTATACAGCGGTTGACATTCCCTCGCTGGGACTCACCGCGGAGAAGGGCGACCCTGTCGAGGTCGCCGAGGACGTAGCAGAAACGCTTCTTCGTCAGGGATGGCAGGAAGTCAAGGCGAAGAAGGAGACGGGTAAGTAATGCCTACTATTCACGACTCGTATTTTGGTGTCGCGGACGAGAGTACCTATGGCACCGCCGTGGCACCCACGAAGTTCTTCGAGTTCACCGACGAAGGCCTTGAAGGCAAGTACGAGCGCATCGACTCTGAGGCGATCCGCGCCGGTACCCGCGTCCTGCGGAGCGACCGCTTTGCACCGAACCCGAAGGGAGCCGAGGGTGACGTGAAGATGGAGGTGCTTTCCGGAGGCTTCGACTTCTGGCTTAAGCACATGATGGGCAACGTCGTTTCCGGCGCCCCTTCGGGCGGCTTCATCACCCACACGGCGACCGTCGGCGACCTTAACGGCAAGTCCTTCACTGCCCAGGTCGGCCGCGTCGACAACACCGGCACGAAGGTGCCGTTCACGTACGAGGGCGGCAAGGTCAAGGAGTGGGAACTCTCCAATGCCGTCGACGAGCTCCTGAAGCTGTCCGTCGGCCTGGACTTCGCGAAGGAAACCATCGGGGCCGGCAGTGGCGCCTATGCCCTCGCGGTCCCTACCTACGTCGCGAACACGAAGCTCTTCAGCTTCAGCGGCGGCACGGTCACCGTGGGCGGCTCCGCGTTCGAAATCTCGGACTTCTCGCTGAAGGCCACGAACGGCCTGAAGGATGACCGGTACTTCATCCGGAGCAGCGGCAAGAAGAGCGAGCCTCTGGAGTCCGACCTTCGCAAATACGAGTGGAGCCTTAAGGGCGAGTTCAGCGGCACGGCCCAGATCAATCGCGTGGCTTCGGCCATCGCCAGTGGTGCGGTAGCCGATATCACGGTTCTTTGGGATGGGCCGGACGGATCGCAGTTCAAGGTACAGATGCCGTTCAGTCGCTTCGATGAAGGCCCCGTCAACGTGGGCGGCCTCGAAGTGGTCGAGCACGACCTTTCCGGTCTCGCGCTGACCGACGGCGCAGCCTCGGCGGTGACGATCACATACAAGGCTCTCCAGTGACCCACCCCCTTTTTTGCCCGATAACTAGTATTTGGAATCCAGTGACGGGGTGACTGGGCTATGCCGGTCGAAGGCATATACGGAAACGTCGAGGGCCTTGCCCAGTTCACCCGCGCTCTCGCGCGAGCTGGCAATACCGGTGTTCGCGACGAAGTCAAGCAAGCGAACTTCGAGGTCGCCGACAAGCTGACGGCTGCCGCGAAGGCGAAGGCGGCTGGCCTGTCTCGCCAACAGAGGTCGGCCGCCGAATCCCTTCGAGCAACCAAGACGCAAAACTATTCGGCTATCCGGATGGGTAGCGCACGTAAGCCCTACGCCCTCGGTGCCGAATTCGGAGCCAAGCGGCTCACCCGAACCGGAGCAATCGCCCGAGGGTTTCAGCCGTGGCGGGGAAACCAGTTCGACGGCTGGAACGGCGGGCCTGGCTACTTCCTTCACCCATCTATTCGGGAGAAGGGGCAGCAGTTGATTAAAGAGTACATGGACAAGATCGAACGCCTGATGTCGGAGGCCTTTCCCGAATGACCAACGCAACCGAAACCGTGTCCCTCCGCGTCGACCCTGACGTTCTCACGATCGGCGACCTCGAAGACTTTGAAGAGGTCGTGGGGGCCCCGATCTATGACGTGCTCTCGCCCCGGCCGGTTATCGGACCGGACGGTAAGAAGGTCCTGGACGAAAAGGGCCGTCCCGAACTCGAAACGAAGATCCCGACGAAGGCGCTGAAGGCGCTTATCTGGATCACCCAGCGGGCCGAGAAGCCCGGATTCTCTCTCGATGACGCTCGCAACGTCCGCGTTTCCGCCCTGGAACTGGTCGCCTCCGAGGACGGCCCGGGAAACGCCGAAAAGCAGAACGCCTAAGGGATCGGGCTGCGTTCTGCCGGTTCTACCGCATGACTCCCGGCGACGTTCGGCTCATGACTGCGGCCGAATATCGCGCTTTCTGCGACTACATGAACGAATACCACGCTAACCGGGAGTCTTACTGATGTCGGATTCGAGAACGCTCCGCGTTGTCATCACCGGCAACGCGTCCTCGGCCGAAGAGGCGATAGAAGGGCTGGCCGAAACCTCCCAGGACGCGGGCAACGAGCTTGACGCCATGGGCGGAAAGATGGGCCGGTTCAGGGGCGCCATGGCCGGCATGGGGGCGGCCGTCCTGGCCGCGCTTCCCCTGGCCGCACTCGTCGCGTTCTCGAAGGGCCTGGACGAGATCCACAACCGCGCGAAGTTGGCCGCTTCGATGGGCCTCACCGGCAAGGACGCGGAACAGGCTGGCAAGCTCGCCGGCCAGCTCTACGTCAGCGGCTTCGGCGAGTCGACAGCGGAGACAGGCGAGATCGTCCGGAGGGTCTCCCAGGACCTGAACATGGGCGTCCACGCCGTCGACTTCAAGCCCGTCGCTAGCAAGGTCGCGGCCATCTCCGAGGTCATGAACCAGGAGATCGGCGGCACGACCAAGGCCGTTGCGAACCTGATGCGCAACGGCCTCGCGAAGAACGCTGACGAAGCGCTGGACGTGGTAGCCGCGGGCTTCGTGAACGGCGTCGACAAGTCGCAAGACTTCCTGGACACGCTGAACGAGTACACGGCGCCCTTCAAGCGTCTAGGCCTTGACGGCCCGAAGGCCGTGGGTCTCCTCTCGCAGGGCCTGAAGGCCGGTGCGAGGGACGCGGATTTCGTTGCGGACGCTCTCAAGGAATTCAGCATCCGCGCCATTGATGCTTCGACTACCTCGGCGACGGCTTACGAAGAACTGGGCCTGAATGCCGAGGAGATGACGGCGAAGATTGCTCGGGGCGGGGCTGAAGCCGAGCAGGGCCTTTCGCTCGTTCTTGAGCGGTTGCGGGGCACAGAGGACCCGGTGAAGCGGAATGCCGCTGCCGTCGGGCTTTTCGGTACGAAGGCTGAGGATCTCGCCGATTCGCTTTTCGCGTTGAACCCGCAGACTGCCGTGCAGTCTCTCGGGAAGGTTAAGGGTGCGGCTCAGCAAATGGCCGACACCATGCACCACAACGCTGCGGCGAAGGTCGAAGGGTTTAAACGGAAGCTCGAAATGGGCTTCACCAACGCCGCAGCCTCGGCGATCACCTCCTTCGAAAGCGTAGGCCACAAGCTGGCCCCAGCCTTTCAGGCGATCGGGCAAGTCCTTTCGCCCTTTGTCCAGGGCTTGCAGCTCGTAGGACAGAAGATCAGGGCCAGCTTTGACACCGGCGCGGCCCGCGTAGCGCTAGGACAGTTGACGGCGAAGCTCTCCGGAATCTGGGCGGCTGTCGGCCCCGCCCTTCAGCAGTTCGTTCTTTTCTTCCGGACAACGCTTATGCCGGTCTTCCAGGAACTCTGGCTGAAGGCGCAGCCCGTGCTAGTGCAGCTCTGGCAGACCTTCATGACGTACCTCGACTTCATCAAGACGTCGATTCAGGTCTTCGTCACCACGGTCCAGGTCCTTTGGTCCGTTTTTGGAGGAACGATCCTTCAATACGTGCGGACTGCCTGGTCTGCCGTGTGGCAGGTCATATCGGGCGTGCTCTCCGTGATTCAGGGAATCTACAACGTCTTCATCGGCATCTTTACTGGAAACTGGTCAAGAGCCTGGCAAGGCGTGAAGCAGATATTTTCCGGAGTCTGGGAAGTAATAGTCGGCGTCTGTCGTGCGGTTACGAACACCATAAAGACAGTCCTGCGGCTTGCGCTCGACGCGGTGAAGGCGCTTTGGTCTGCCGCCTGGAACGGAATCAAGTCTGTCTTCTCCTCCATCTGGAGCGGCATCACAGGCTACTTTTCCAACGCTCTCGGCAACCTCCGTGCTAACGCGTCATCCGGCGTCAGTGCGGTGAAGAGCTTCTTCGTAAACGGATTTCAGTCTCTTTACGCCGCCGTTCGCGACAAGGTCAGTTCTGTCGTCGGTGTGGTAAGGGAAATCCCGGGCAAGGTGTCGGGCGCTCTGTCCGGCCTCGGCAGCACCCTGACGGGCATCGGCCGGAACATCATTCAGGGACTCGTTAACGGCATCCGCGGCAGCCTCGGCGCGGTCATGAGCGCCGCCCGCGCAATCGTGGACCAGATCCCGGGCCCGATCAGGAAGGCCCTCGGTATTCACTCGCCTTCGAGGGTTCTCGCCGAGATCGGCAAGTGGATTCCCGCAGGTCTCGTCAAGGGAATGCTGGGCGGATCGAAGAAGGTCGCAGAAACCTCCAAGAAGCTGCATGAGCTGGTCACTAAGGCCTTCAAGGGCAAGGAGATGACCAGGGGTGCGGCGACCATTCTGCACAACTACATCTCCCGTCAGAACAAGCGGCTGATGGCTCTCGCGAAGACGCGAGAGAAGATTCAGGAGCGTCTGACGGCGGCCAACGACAAGCTGGCCGGGCTGAAGAAGGCGAAGGCCGAGATGGCGTCTTCGATCGCTGACAAGGCGAACAACTTCGGCTCCTTCATGGGCGTCTTGGATACGGCCCAGTACGGGGACAACTCTGCGAACGCCCTTCTGGCGCGCCTTAAGGGCAAGCTGAGGGTGATCGCCAACTTCCGGAAGAACCTTCAGACGCTGGCGAAGCGCGGCCTCGGGCCGGGCATCATCAGCGAGATTGCCCAGGCCGGCCCCGAGGAAGGCGGCCAGATGGCCCACGCCCTTCTCAACGCGGGTGGCGGCCAGATCAAGGAACTGAACTCGACCTACTCAGCCATTGGCAACCAGTCGAAGGCATTGGGCAAGTTCGTTTCCGGCAACTACTACGACGCCGGGATTGCCGCCGCAACCGGGGTTGTCAAGGGGTTGAAGGCGCAGGAAAAGAACGTCACGAAGGCTATCCAAGACATGGCTAAGGCCATGTCGGACGAGCTGAACCGGTGCCTGAAGCTCATCGCGTCCGGCAACTATTTCACCTTTATGGGGCGAATCATCAGGTTGGGCTACGGCAGGGGGAAGCCCTGGGACGGGCCAGACTTCCGGTGGAATCGCAAGCCCGGCATGAGGCCGCCGGGTGGCCTCGCTAACAGGTCTATATCCCATGCCAGGCCGACGCGGGCGGCCCCGACAGTGCATGTGACCGTTCAGGGCAACGTGACGGCCGAGAAGGCGCTAGCCCGGTCGATTGCCACCACCATTCGAGACGAGATCGTTCGCAGCGGAAAGCGGAACGGGGGAAGGACGGGACTCTAAGCATGGCGACGATTCCCAAGGTCACTGTCGAAATCGCTTTTGACGGTGGCCCCTTTTCCTCGTCCTATTCGTGGACGGACGTCAGCGACTACGTGAAAGGGTTCCAGGTCAAGCGCGGTCGAAACACTGAGCTGGACCGGATCGAGGCCGGAACCCTTTCGCTCACGCTGGACAACAGCGACGGGCGGTTCACGCCGGGTAAGAAGAACTGGGGAGGCAACCGGCTTACGGCCTTCGCCGGGAAGTACGCGTGGGACCTTACGGGCCGCGCCAACAACACGATCATGTCGCAGATCAACATCGGCACGGTGGACGACGACCAGCGACAGCGCGTCATGGCCCGGACCGTTTACACGAACGGCAAGCCGGTCTCTTGCTATTTCTCCGTGCGCTGGCTCGACAGCGGGGGCAGCACCCTGCGATGGGTGATCGGCACGCGCTTCGTCGCCGACTCCTCCCCGGCCGTTTACACGCACGAAGAGGCCCCACCAGTGGGCACGGCGACCGCCGTCCTCTACATCTACGCGGACACCTACCCCGAGGGGAACACGGGCCTTACCGCCTACGGGGAAAAGGCCGAGTGGTCCAAGACTCAGCCCTACTACCCCAACGTGGTTCCCCGCCGACGGGTACGCGTCCGCACAGCCAACCTCGCCCCCAAGGACCTGTCCACGGGTGGAGACGTATCCCGCACGTCGCTCCAGTTCTCGACCACCCACAGCCCTAGTGCAAGCGACAAGTGGGTGAAGGTGCCGAAGACCGGAGCGGGGTCGATCTCCGTGAAGCTGGGCGACAACGGCCCCGATGACTTCGCGAGTTCGATCCGGTGCGGCTACTCGTCCAGCGGGCGGCCGGTCGGCCTGGCCCGCGTAAGCCCGAACCGGGTCTACGCGGCTTCCGGCTGCGCCCGCCTCGCAGGCACGTCCCGAGACGTGAACCTGATATCGCGCCTGCGCTGGTACGACAGCGCGGGCACCTTCCTGTCGACCAGCTCGGCCGGCCCCACTCTCGCGCTCACCTCAGAGCGAGGAAACCTGGTGCTCAACCCGAGCGTGTACGACCTCACGAACACGCAGCTCTACGGTTCGTCGTCCAACATGACCCGCGTCCGGATCACCACCGACGCGCACGCGGGCTCGAACTCCATCGAGCACACCCACATCGCTGACGGCGGTTCGGCGGGGACGACGTGGACCATCGAGCCGGCCACGGCCGGTCAGACGGTCAGCTTCGGAGTCTGGGTGAAGATCCCCGCAACGGGGATCACCGCGGGCCAGCTGGCCTGGCGCAACGGGACGACCACCCTGCGGATCAACCCGATCAGCCCTTTGCCCGCGCCGGACACCTGGGTTCGCCTGTCCGGCACGTACACGGCGGCGGCCGGCCAGACCATCGACCGCGTCGGTATCGCGTTCACCGGCGCCAACGGTACGAAGTGGCTCGCGGACGCCTGCCAAGCGGTCCTTGGCCCGACGCTCCCCGACTACGGCGACGGCACGTTCAGCGGTTGGCGTTGGACCGGGGAGCCTCACGCGTCGCCGTCGTCCACCACCGCGGACGACACGGTTCCCGGATCGTGGTCCGCGCTACCGCTGGTGACGGCCACCGCGCCCGCCGGTGCGGCCTGGGCCGGTATCGAAGTGGGCTCCCAGGGAGGGGATGCGGAAGCGTCCTTCTATCTGGATGAGATGCAGCTCGAAGAGGGCGACGCGCTCTCGGAGTGGAATCCGGGCGGGTCGGTCTTCCACGGGTACATCGAGAAGTGGCCCGTCACATCGGAAGGCCTGACGGCCGAGGTCGAGGTAACCGCCGTGGACGGGTTCTCGGTCCTCTCGAACACTGATATCCGGACCGCGATGCAAAACCAGATCCTTACCACGAAGCCGCTGGGGTATTGGACCCTGGGCGATCCTGTGGGGGCGACCAGGCTGGAAAACCTCGCGAACGACTTGCAGCCGGCCAAGCTCGTCCCCTCCAAGTACGGCGGGGGCACCCCGCTACTCGGGGCCGACTCCGTCGTCCGCAAGGACGAGACGACTTGCTACAGCCTCGCGAACGTAGCGAGCGATCAGGGGACCGTGGTTGATATCTGCGAGGGCGGGACAAGGATCTACCCGCTGTCGACTGAACTGACGGTCGCGTTTTGGTGCCACCCGGTATACCCGTCATCGGGGCAGACACATACACTGTTCCGTTCCTGGTCCGATAACGGAAACGATGGCCTGAAGGTCCAACTCGATTCGTCGGGCAAGGTAATTGCGACGATGCGATTTGTCGAGGGCATTTCGTCGGCGACCTCCACCGCGTCGCTCTCTTCTTCGAAGCCTTCATTCGTGGTAGTCAGCGTGAAGTCCGGCTATACGTCGATCTGGATCAATGGGGCTCTGGACATCAAGAGCGACCTCGGATCCGTGATGGATCTCGACGTTCGCGACATGCGTTGGGCCTCGCTGGCCGGCGCCCAGTCGAGAAACACCTATGCCGAGTATGCGAACGGCCGATATGGCCACCTGGCCTTGTGGGATCGCCAGTTGTCTTCCAGCGAGATATCCAGCTTCTGGAAGCTGGGCGACTACAACGGAGCCGTGTTCGCCGAGGACGAGAAGACGCGCATCGAGCGCATAGCCGACATGGCGAACTATCAGGGGGAGGCCTCCTACGACGCCGCCAAAAGCTCCCTACAGGGGCCGGACTGGTCTACGGGGGCAAGCGCACTGGAAGAGCTTCAGAGGGCCGCCGAGGACGCCTCCGGATACATCTTCATGGACGGTGACGGACGGCTCACGTACCACAATCGGGATCGGCGCCAAGGTGCGGTGGTGCGCTACGAGTTGAGCGACAGCCTCGGCCTGCCGTACGAGCCTGGTCTTCAATTCGAGATGGACGAAGACCGGATCATCAACGAAGTCACGTACAAGCGCACCAACGGTATCGAGGGCGTCCTGAAGGATCAGGCGTCGATTGACGCCTACGGCCGGAAGTCGAAGTCCATCGAACTCCGGGTCACGTCAGACAGTGAAGTGCAGGACGCCGCATACACGCTGCTCAACCATTACGCGACACCCCTTGTCCGATGCGAGTCAGTCACGCTGAAGGCGAGCGCCGTCCCGGCCCTTTTCCTCCTGGTCCTGGGTGTGGAGATCGGCGACCGAATCACCCTGTCCGACCTGCCCACGCAGGCACCGGATTCCAGCCTTGACTACTACGTTGAGGCAGTATCCACGGACGTTTCAGTGGACGGCGGAACGCTGGATTGGGTAACCACCCTTTCCCTGTCTCCTGCCGAGAATTCCGATGTCTGGGTTCTTGAAGACGCCACGCTAGGCCGACTCGACCGCACATCGGTCCTGGCCTACTAACACCCGCCACACCAGAAGGGCGCCCCACCGGGCGCCCTTCTGCTTGCCCCCTTGGAGAACCGCCGGCATGGCAACCGTTCCCGCAACTCAAAGCTTTCTCGCGGGCGAAAAGGTCACGGCTGCGAAGCTCACCGCGGCGACGAAGACCCCGCTCGACTTCCTCATGAACCCCCCATGTTGCGCCGTTTACACGGCTACCGGAATCGCCTGCACTAGTGGCACTTCCACGCTGGTCACGTTCGACACGGAGAGCTGGGACACCGATTCCATGCACTCGACGGTAAGCAACACCAGCCGCGTCACGATCAACACCCCGGGCCAGTACCTCGTCACGTTCTACGGGCGATTCCCCTCGAACGCAACGGGCTATCGGCAGCTCAACTTCCGGAAGAACTCCAATGGAAACCCGTCCGGCGGAAGCACCATGAGCACAATCGCTCTCGCCGCAGTGAACGGCTCCCAGACTTTCATTACCCGCACGTTCGAACTCAACTGCCTCGCAGGCGAGTACTTCGAACTGTTCGCCTTGCAGAACAGCGGCGCGTCTCTAACGCTCGACTCCGGGCAGCGGGTGACCGGCATGGAATTCCGCTGGCTCGGCAACTGATCAACTAAGGAACCCCGTGGACTATCTCGGCATCGCCGGATGGGCCTTCGGCGCCCTTGCCGCACTCGGCGCACTCGGCGCCGCATACGTGCGCGTCCGCTCTTCGGTCGACAACGCAACGGCCGAGATTTGGAAGGGCGAAGCCGAAGCGCAGAAGGCCCGAGCCGACCGGCTCGAAGCACAGCTTGAAGAACTCAGCGGCCGTGTCGCACGCCTCGAAGCCGAGAACCGGCACCTTTCCGAGCTTGTCACTGGACAGGCCGCTATCGCTGATCTGAAGGCCATCGTCACGGCCCAGCATCAGGAACTTATATCGCTCATTCGAAACGAAGGAAGCTAAGCATGGAGTTTGTTCAGGCTCGCTGGTACGGCCCTGGCCGCTCGGTTCCGATCCGCGTGATCGTAATTCACGACATGGAGGCCCCCGAGGGCCCGAATACGGCCGAGAACGTCGCTCACTGGTTCGCGACCATGAGCGCGTCGAACAAGGCCAGCGCGCACGTATGCGTTGACGCCAACTCTGCGGTCCGTTGCGTCGCCGACGGTGACCGGGCCTGGCACGCGCCCGGCGCCAACTCCGACGGCCTGGGCATCGAGCTTGCCGGGTACGCGCGGCAGACCCGCGAACAGTGGCTCGACCAGTACTCGAAGGGCGTACTGGAGAACGCGGCCCGCGTCGTGGCCGGTTGGTGCCAGAAGCACAACATCCCGGCGGTCAAGCTCACCGCGGCCGAGCTGGCGGCCGGCAAGCGCGGCATCGTGGGCCACCGCGACGTGTCCGCCGCCTACGGCCAGACCAACCACACCGACCCCGGCCCCAACTTCCCCTGGGACTACTTCCTGTCGCGTGTAAACGCGCTCATGGGCAAGCCGGCCCCGACGAAGCCGAGCACCCGCCCGGCCTTCCCGGCGGGCCTGAAGCCCAACAGCTCGACCCCCTCGGCAAAGCCTCTTCAGCGCGCCCTGAAGGCCGCGGGCTTCATGAACAAGACCGTCGCCGAGTCCGACAACTACGGCCCCAAGACTCAGGAGTCCGTCGGTCTGTTCCACCGCAAGTACCCGCAGTACGCCGCCCAGGGCTCCACCTGGGACGTGGCCATCGGCCCGAAGGGCTGGAACCACCTCTTCACCCTCGCCTACGGCAAGTAAGGATCCCCATGCTCATCAAGAAGCACCCCGCCCGCATCTACGCCCTGGCCCTCGCCGTCCTCGGCCTGGTCGCCGCCTACGGCATCAACGTGCCGCAGGCCCAGGTACTCGCCGTGGTCGCGGCCGTCCTCGGCCTGGTCGGCGGCGAAGCCGTCCAGCGCGTCGAGGACGCAAAGACCGCCGATGCCCTGCTTACCCCGTCGCCGCTTCACGGCGGCCTCGCAGGCGAGTAGCGCACACAACGAACCCCCCACGCCCCTTCGGCGTGGGGGGCTTTCGTCGTCCTGCAGGACGTTTACACGGCGCACCCCGCGACCGTCTGATTCCCTTGTCTGGATGTGCCCTTGACGCGGACCGCACCCGCCCTAAGGGTCGATCCCGTAGAAGTCCGTGGAACTCGTATGGCCCGGGAGGCTGCTGTGTCGCTACGGTTCATCGCTAAGGACCCGAACACCGACGGGGCCAACTGCCCCACGGTCTGGGTGGATGAGGAGAAGCAGGAGTTCGTGTTTCAGGGTTGGGACGCGGACGCCGAGACGTTGGCCGAGTGCCTGAAGGCTGGCCCCATCCCCGAAGGTGAAACCGTCGTTCGGCTGCCTCTGCGGATGGCCGACGCGCTTAGGAAGGCTTGTGATGCCGCGACCGGCACCGCCGTTCACTGAGCTGCTGGCGAACTGCCAGCGCTCCGCCGTGCACCTGGAGATGCGTGACAGCTACCAGGACCCCGACGAAGCGCCGCGCGTGGCCGCGTGGAAGGCCGGCTATCGGCCCGATCCGAACGATCGCGCGTCCTGGTGGCGACCGTGGCTCGACATGGTGGCGGACGCTACCGCCCGCGGCGTGTCCTTCCGTCGAGCGCGGATCGTGTCCGAGCCGGTGAGCGAGTACACGCGGTACCTCTACGACGGCACGTTCACGAACGTGGCCGCTGGCGAGGAGATCCGCTGGCTTTCCCGACGTAACGCCTCGGACATCGCCCTGCCCGGGAACGACTTCTGGGTGTTCGATGACCAGGTGGTCCGGTTCGGCTACTTCTCAGGCGAGGGTGTCTACCTGGGGGATGAAGTGGACGAGCGGCCCGAGGTGGCCAAGCTGTGCACGACGGCCTTCGGGGCCGTCTGGGATCGAGCCATCCCGCACGACCGGTACACCATCTGAGGCGCGACACCACCGATGGCCCAATCACCATCGTCCAGCGTCCAGGCGGCCCGCGAGGCGCTCGCGGAGCGTCTCAAGAACATCCGCCTGGACGCTGGCCTTAAGGCGCGGGAGGTCGCGGCCCGCGCCGGCTGGTACCCCTCGAAGGCAAGTCGGCTGGAGAACGCGACCACGCCGCCGTCAGACGCCGATATCCGCGCGTGGTGCACCATCTGCGGCGTACCGGATGAAGCCCCCGACCTCATCGCCGCCTCTCGCTCCGCTCAGAGTGCCTACGTCGAGTGGAAGCGGCTACAGCGGACGGGCCTCCGTCGACTCCAAGAGTCGTACGTCCCCCTCTACGAGCGCACGCGGGCCTTCCGCGTCTACTGCTCGAACGTCGTGCCGGGCCTACTCCAGACGCCCGGGTACGCCACCGCGCTCCTGTCGGCGATCACCGACTTCCGGCAAACGCCGAACGATGTCGCGGAGGCCGTTGCGGCCCGCGTCGACCGGGCCCGCATCCTCCGGCATGGGGATCACCGGTTCGCAATCCTGGTGGAAGAAGCCGTTCTGCGGCAGCGCCTTGGCGACGCCGAAGTGATGGCCGGCCAGCTCGGACACCTCCTCTCGGTCATGTCTCTTCGGTCGGTCTCCCTCGGAGTGGTGCCGTTCACGGCCGACAGGCGCATGTGGCCACTGGAGACGTTCTCTATCTACGACACGGCGCAGGTGCAGGTGGAGACGCTGACGGCCGCCGTCAACGTCACTGCGCCCTCGGAGATCGCGCAGTACGTCAAGGCCTTCGAGTGGCTGTCCGACAGTGCCGTCTACGGCGCCTCCGCGCGAACCCTGGTGACGGATGCGATCGGCGCCCTCGGCTAACTCGCGTGGAAATCCGTAGAACTTTGTGGAGCCCAACTCGCGGCCCTTCGTAGCGTGTTCATCACAGAGCGCAGCTACAAGGAGCGGGCGGTCATGGCGAGTGAGACAACAGCGGTACGGGCGCGGAGCGCCATCGAGCGCGACGCCGAGGAACTGGCGGCTCTCATCGAGAAGGGCGGCTTCTGGAACCTGGCACCGGACTGGGTGCCGAGGGCCGGCTACCTCGCCAACCCGCCGAAGAGCGTCCTGCGGCGCGTTGAAACGGGCTTGCGGGGCCTGCTGTGAGCGCGCAGGCGGCCGCCGCAGAGGTCTCGCCGCTGGAGCCGACCCCGGTGGGACGCTGCCAGCATTGCCGCCTCTTCGCCTGGCAGCGTGAGCGCGCCCGCGACGCGGGGGACGCGGTCACGGTCGCCAACATGAACGACCAGCTGCGCCGCCACCCCCACCGGCGGTTCTCGGACTGGAGGGCGAAGTGACCGACCAACCCGACGCGCTCGCCCAGGGCGACGCGCTCGACACGGTCGAGCCGCAGCACGACCAACCGGCGGAGGATGAGAGCGCCGTCTTCGCATCGCTGCGGCGCAGGGTGAGCGCCGACAATCGGCGGATCGCGGAGCACGGCTGTATCGGGCAGTGGTTGTGAGGCATGACCACTTCGGCGGAATGGCTGAAGCCGAAGCGTCGGACTTCCCGCGCGCTCTACCCGAAGCCAAGCGTGATCGAGTGGATGACCGAGAACGGCACCATCTGCGGGGTCTGCATCGACACCCGCGGCATCTGGTGCCCCGATTGCTGCGGCTTCGAGGGATGCGCGCAATGCCGCTGGACGTACAAGGTGCCGTGTCCGGCGTGCCGCGGGGGGACCAAAGAGCCGATCCACCGGTACTGATCCGCGCGGCGTGTTCCCTGAGCGTCTTCGGCATCTCGGCCGGCATGGGCCTGGTGCTCGCAGTCGGCTTCGGCGCCCGCTAGGGCGCCCACAAACTCCCGCTTCCTGCCACATGGCCGACCGTTCCCCCCGGCCGCACGTTCCTCACCGTGCGCGGCAGGAAGCGGGGTAGAACCCCTCCCTTCACGGGGAGGGCAGCACACCGAACACCCACACACCAGGACGAAGACCATCTAGGAGACAGGCATGGGTTGGGGTACGGGTAAGGGTGGATCCTCCGGCGGAGGATCCGGCAGCAACGACGGCGGCCAGGGCAAGCACTCCGGGGGCAAGGACCCGGGCACCTCCAAGCCCAGCCCGGACACGCAGAACCCGCCCAGCGGCGGGAAGCACAAGAAGTGACCGATCACCACCGGAGTCCGGAGCAGGCCGCCACGCGCGGCCTGCTCCGGGCCGTGTCCGATGACCTCGGCCACGACGTGGCCCCGGAGTGGCAGAAGGCGGCCCTGGCCGTCCCCCGCCACCACTTCTTGCCTGATCGGATCTGGACGGACCAGGACGGCCGCTATGCGCCCGTGGACCGCATGGAGGACGCCGCGGACTGGTTCAGCGCCGCGTACGCGCTCGCCCCTGTGGTGACACAGGTCAACGACGGAGCCGAGCCGGACGGACGGGATGACGTTTGGCCCTCTTCGTCCGCCTCCCACCCCACGGTGGTGTTCCGGATGCTCGAAGGTGCCGACATCTCGCCCGGCGCGAAGGTGCTGCACATCGGCACCGGTACCGGCTGGGACACCGGCATGATCAGCCACCACATCGGCGACGCCGACGTGGTCAGCATCGAGGTTGACCACGCCTTGGCCGACCGGGCACGGGACGCACTGAAGCACCTCGGCTACCGCCCAACCGTGGTGTGCGGTGACGGCCGCCTAGGCTGGGGCCCCCGGGCGCCGTACGACCGCGTGTTGGCCACATGTTCCGTGCGGCGTGTCCCGCCGCACTGGATCGCGCAGACAAGGCCAGGCGGCGTGATCGTCACCCCCTGGGACAACCCGTGGATCTGCTGGGGCCTGCTGCGCCTGGTGGTCGACGGCGACGGTGCGGCCGTTGGCCGGTACAGCCCCCACAGCGCCTTCATGCTCATGCGCACCCAACGCCAGGATCTCCTAATTCACCGCGACGTGGTGAAGGACGAGCACCAACCAGAGGAGTCGGTCACGACCTTGCCGCGGCGGGCGGTGGTCTCGGGTGACGCCGCCTTCGCCATCGGCCACCGGTTGGGCGACGTCTGGCACACCTGGCAGGACAATCCCGTTGATGGCGTGGCCGACCGGCTGTGGATCGCGACCACGGACGGTACATCCTGGGCGGCGGTGGACCACGACGGCGGGGAGAGCGACGACTTCACCGTCTACCAGTACGGCCCCCGCCGGCTGTGGAACGAGGTCGAGGAAGCTCACCACTGGTGGGTCGGGAAGGGGCGTCCGGGCCCCGACCGGTTCGGCCTCACGGTCGGCCCACAGGGGCACCGGGCGTGGCTCGATGACCCTGCCGAATCCTGGCCTCTGCGCTAGGCTCACGGGCCCCGAGGAGAGGAGCGCAGTCGTGGACGATGGTGATGAGCCGCTGGAACTCTGGGCGGCGTGCCGCGATGCGCTGCGCCGGCCGACGGGGGAGATGAAGGCGGTCCTGTTGGACGGCACCGAATCTCCTACGCACGTACGTCCTTCCGAGCCCCGGCTGATCCTCCGGTGGGACGGCATCGAATGGCTACCCCAGTCGATCGCCCCCGACTATGCCGCCGCACAGCGCGTTGTTCACGGCATTCGCGGTGATGGCGTGATGGGGTAGGTGCAGGTCGCTCGAAGCCCGGTACGCGGTCCGGGAATGCCAGGGAAAGCAGAGAGGGGCGCCCCTTAGGGCGCCCCTTCTCGCATGTCCGCGGGCAGCGTTTAAACCGTGCTGATTGGCCGGCTGTGGTTACTCGCTCAGGTCCCGGGCCTGCTCCCACTCGGTCACGTTCCAGGCGTCCACCCGTACGACATGGACGCCGTGACCGGCGCTGAAGTACGCGGCGCGTACCGCCTGGCCGGCGTGCGCCGCAACGTCCCATAGAGAGGGCACGCGGACGGTCATGGTCCACTCGCTCACGCCCGGCCAGAACTGAGCGGTCGCGCCGTAGTCGACCAGCTCGCCCGTGACGGTGTCGAGAGCGTCGGGAGTCACGGCCAGGTCGAGGCCTTCATGACGGACGCGAACGATGGCCTGGTATTCCTGCATGGTTTAAACCTTCTTCCTCGCTGACACGGTGAAGGGGGCCGGTCTCCCGGCCCCCTGGTTCGAGGCTACAGAGCCCCGAACCGCTTTGCTACGGCCTCATTGTTGCGCTGGCCCCTGCCTCCGGTGTTGCGGCTAATCCATTCGGCGGGCTTCAGCGGATCCTTCGGCCAGCACAGCCAACCGTGATTCCGGCGCTCTACCTTGAAGCCCGCGGCTTCTATGGCTTTCGCCAGTCCTTCTGGAGTCCGCTTCACCTTTGCCACGATGTCGCCCTTCCTGCTGTTCTCTCGCTGACAAGGGAGACGTTACTAGTATTTGGAATATCTGTCCAGGCGCCCGGGTGAGTGGTGGTGGTTGTTGTTCTTCGTCTTTGCGTTACCCCATGCCTCGGGTGCCCTGAGCGGGCGGGAGCGGGTTGGACCCCCCCTTGAAGCAAGCAATAGGCCCCCCATTGATGGAGGTTGCTCACTTCAAGAGGGGACCTAGGGAGACAACACGCGTACCTCGGTACGCCCGTCGAGGCTCTCGCTTTCAGGACCGGTTAAGGGAATTAGCCTCACCGCAGGGCCGGGATGTGTGACGAATCCAGGGGCCGCCTGCCCGACCCCTCTGCGGGGCCACCGGTCCGGGCCTGCCTTCACCCGGTTCGTTCGTCACTCGGTAAGCCTCTCGTTCTCTACCTCCCGGGGCTAACGGGGTCGGTCTTTTGGTGAGGCAGAGCCGTTCTCCTACTGCCGACTGTTCTGGACTCCCCGCGTCGTCAGCGCGGGGCCGCAGGGCGGCTTCCTGGGGCCGCTCTCCCTTGGCATGTCGTCTCCCCCCGGTGCCATCCGTGGGGCCGTCCTGCACGGCCACGGCCGCCCTGGTGAGCAGCCGTGCGCGACGGACGTTACTAGTATTGAAACTAAACGCGCAAGCTAGACTTGGAGTGATCAAGGGCACGCGTTTACACACCCTCCAAAACGCAGCTTCGAGGCATGAGGAAGGCCCCCCGCTCAGGGCGAGGGGCCAGGGCCGGACGCGGGCCGATTGCGGCCCTACACCTCTCGGCTGTCGACCAGCCGGCACAGGCCCGGGGCGCGCACTCGGCCTTCGCACACGTCGCAGTCGCAGGCATGCAGGCATACGTGGCAACCGGGTTCGTCGCAGTACGGATCGGGTCCGTGCCAGGTGTGGGCCGGATCGGGTTCGGGGCACCCCCACGCCGCGCAGCTTCGGTCCTTCGCCCAGGTCGGGTAAACGATGTGTTCGCGGCGGCCGAGGAAGCCGTGAACCAGGGGCGTGCCAGGGCAGGGGAAGGCGGCCCTAGAGGCGGCGTCCGGGTCGAGCCACGCCGCGCGGCAGCGGGTGCACTGTAGGCGCCCCTCGGGGCGCCACCTGGGCGTGTGAGAGGTCATGGGGGGTCCCTTCGGGAATGACGAAGGCCCCCGCCGCAGCGGGGGCCTGGTCGGGGCTTGCGTCTGGCGCTAGGCGGCGTGAGCCTTCGCGTACGCCTCCTTGATGTCGGCCGGTACGCGGCCCCGGTCGTTTACCTCCAGGCCCTGGCCCTTCGCCCACGCCCGGATGGCCGCCGTGTCCTCGGCAGGCTTGTTCGAGCCCATGCGGCGAGCCGCAGTGCGGGCGCCGCCCATCTTGCGGCCAGCCCCCACATACGGGGCCAGCTCGTCCCGGAGCCGCGAGGCGTGCGCGTCGTTCAGGTCGATCTCGTACGTCTTCCCGTCGAGGGCGAACACGACGGTCTGAGTGGCCTCGGAACCGTCGAGGTCGTCAATCAGCTTAATTTCGACCTTCTGGGCCATGGTGGGTTCCTTCTCCGAAAACAGTTCGATTACGTCGGACTTCATATCAGCGTGGCAACGACAGCCGCAAGCGATTCTGCTCACCGTGGCGACAGGGCACACGCTATGTTGCCCCGTCATGCACCACCCGAGCTTCACTGGGTGACCAGCTCTCCGCCGTGCGCCCGCGCGTAGGCCTTCAGGACGGCATCCGGGATACGCCCGGTGTCTTTCACCGTATGACCGTTCTGCCGCGCCCAGGAGCGTACGAGGGAGCTGGAATCCGTGGTCATGGTGACCGTGGGGGCCTTAGCGATGGAGGCCGCGAAGATGGGGGGCTGAACCGCCGGGGGCTCCCAGGCCGGCCACGGGTCATCGGACATGGGTTCCTCGCCGTCCTCGGCGACCAGCTCGACCAGCTCGGCACGCACGGGCTCACGCTTCTTCAGCAGGTGCGTGAACAGGTGGACGGCGAGAGGGACCGCCAGGGAGGGCACCCCGCGGATTACCGGGCCGGGAACCGTCTCGGGAAGGCTGTTGCTCCAGAGGCTGTAGGCGAAGAACAGGGCGGCCAGGGTCCACGGGTAGGCCGTGGCCCGCCATCCGAAGTCGCGAAGCCGGTAGGCCACCCAAACGGCCACCGTTACGAAGCCCTCCACGATGAGCGGGTATATGGGGCTCAGGCTGTGACTTCCGGCGCTATCCAGGTAGACATCCCGAAGCGCTTCATACGAAAGCGTGAAGGCTCCCGCAGCGATTCCCGCTACGACGCTGGCGGCGGCCTTATCGGTCTTGTGCATGGTTCCCCTTCCGGCCCGAAGGCCGTTTCTCGCTGACATTGGGAACCTAGCACTGAGTGTAGATCAGTTTCAAGTTATAGCTTGCAGTTGAAGCAGAAAGGGCGCCCCGAGGGGCGCCCTTTCTCCTACATCTCGACCTTTACCCACTTGAAGCGGTGGGCTTCCTTCGGGTTCTGGTCGCACGCCGCGTGCCAGGCGCACACCAGGCGCGCCGGACATTCTTCGACCAGCTCAAACCGGGAACGGTCGGCGGCCTTCCCGCACTTCTGGCACTCGATCTCGGGGCCGCCGTCGAGGATGACGAACTTGTGAAGCATTGCTTCCCCTCTCATGGGGCCGGACTTTCCGGCGCCCTCTCGCTGACAAGGGGAACGTTACTAGTATTTGGAATATGGCGCAACGTGTAAACGCGTCGGAAAACAGGAACGGCCCCCGAAGGGGCCGCTCCGTGTGCCGCTAGACGGCCAGCTCCATGACCGTTCCGGCCGGGCAGATCGGGAATCCGACTTCGAGCCACTTAGCCGTGGTGCGCACGACGTATCCGCCGCACCCGCAATCCGACTTGCAGACAACCTTGATCATGCGGGTTCCCTGCTTCTTCGGGCCAGAGGAAATGGGAGGCTCCTCCGGGGTCTCCTCGGGGCCTTCCGGCTTCGGGTCCGCCTTCGGCTGGATCGGCTTGCCCATCGGGTAGAGGGTGGCGTGAGCGTACGGGCCGATCGCCTTCGCCAGGTCCCGCAGCTTCGCGGCAAGTTCCGGGCTGGCGACAGTGGCCGTCATCTTGCCGGTAAGGCCGAGAGCCTTCGCGGCCGTGGCGAAGCGCCCCTTGTGGCCGCTCTGGCAGTCGTCCGCCGCGTGAACGAGTTCGTGAATGAGCACGTCGAGGACGCGCGCTTCGTCCTTCAGTTCCGGCGAGATGAAGATGTGGTTCACGTCGTCCTCGGAGACGCGGCGGGCCCAGCACTGGCCGAGGATCTTCGCGCTCTCGCGCTTCGCGCCGTAGCCGAATCCGACCGAGACGTGAACGCGCGCGGGAAGCGGCAGGCCGATCTTCGCGAACTCGGGACGGAGGGCGTCGATGGCCAGGTGCAGCCACTCTTCACGGGTCACGGTCCGCTTCGGCGCCTCCTCCGGGGTCTCGGCCGGAGCGTCGTACGAGAGGCAGACCGAGCAAGTCACTTCGGCGTCCGTGCCCTTGTACTTCGTGCCTCGGTTGGTCATGCCGCCCGTGCGGCAGAGCGGGAAGAAGGACTCTTCGCCGCCGTCGAACTCCTGGCGCTTGTGAACCTTGCCGCCCATGACCGAGATGACGTTCATCTGTTCCTCTTCCCCTTGGTTCGGAGGCCGGCCGGTCCGGCGCTCCGTCTCGCTGACAAGGAAGACGTTACTAGTATTTGGAGCGCAGCGCAACGTTTAAACGGCGCATGTTCAAACCTAGCTTCACGGAAAACGAAAGCGGCCCCCGAAGGGGCCGCTAGGTCTGGCTAGGTCAGTCGCGGTCGTACATGTCTACGGCCAGGCGCGTGGTGATGTAGTCGGTATCCGGGATGGAGCGGAAGTGCTTCACGATGGCGTCGTACTCGTCAAAGTTGCGAGCGATTCGGGAGCTCACGACGGCCGCGCCGAGGAAGCGAAGCTCGCGGTCGTACTGGTTGTGGTAGGCGGTAACGGTTACGAGGTCGTTCATCGGCTCTCCCCATACTTCGGGCCGGCTGGGCCCGGTTTCTCGCTGACAGGAGTAACGTTACTGATATTTGGAATCTCGCGCAACGTTTAAACACGGTGTGTTCAATCACAGGTTCGGGGCATGCAAAAACGGCCCCCGCCGTAGCGGGGGCCGTCCGTTCCGTCCTTCACCGTGTCAGCGAGAGAAGGGGAAGGAACGCGTCGAGACTATCAGTCGGCCCCTGCCCGATTCCATCCGGGCGGGGACTACCTGTCCGACGCCTCGCGCGCCCGCACCGCTGCGACCAGCTGCGGGAGATCCGGCCGAAGCCACCATGTCCCGCAGCGGACGATGCGCGCGACCTGGGGACTCCGGAGGGTCTCGGCGTCCCGCGCGTAGACGACGCGGGGCGACCGCGGGTCTAGGCCGGCCGACCGGCACCACTGCCGGAACTGGGCGAGGCTCCCCGC
Source organism: Streptomyces antimicrobicus (assembly GCF_020532625.1). GTDB lineage: Bacteria > Actinomycetota > Actinomycetes > Streptomycetales > Streptomycetaceae > Streptomyces > Streptomyces antimicrobicus. The sequence continues at coordinate 37,338 of NZ_JAJAUY010000023.1, forward strand.
CAGGACCACGACGGTCTCACTCATGCTTGCCGAAGGCCCTGCCCTGGGTGTCGCGTACGAGGGTGAGGGCCTGGGCCTCGGTGAAGCCCGCGGCCTTCAGAGCCGCGTAGTAGGTGTGCAGCATCTCGGCGGCCGTGATCAGGTCTGCCGCCTGGGCGGCGGCCTTGCGGTACGGGCTCATGCGAGGAACCTCCGGGTCTCAATTCCCGCTCGTTCGGCGAGATCAGCGGTCATGGAAGCCCCGCGGCTTCCGTTGCGGATGAACGCAAGGCAGATGTCGGGTTCGAGGCCGACCATTTCCGCGTTGCGGATGAAGCCCGCGCTCTTGCCCCACCGCCCCCACTGGGCGGGGAAGGGGAGCACGCGCATGCCCATGGATGCCGCGTACTGGGCGGCCTGGGCGTCCGCCCCGGTGGGGCAGGCCCCATGGATCAGGACCGCTTCGCGGTGGGTGGTCTTCGTCTCGTAGAGGGCCCGGAAGATGGCGGCTTCGACGGCCTGGGAGTCGCCCCAGTCCCGGGAGCCGGTTACGAGGATCTTCAAGGGCGGGTCACGTCCGGTGTCGCCAGGGACGGCGGGCCGGCCGGAGTGCCGGACGCCTCCGGCGCGTACGCGATGAGGACAAGGGAGATCAGGGCCGTAAGGACGAGTACGGCAGCAACGCGCTTCAACAGGGTCTCCGAGGTGTTCAGGCGGTCGGCGCGAGGTCGGCGCTCAGGGTCCGGCCTCGGTTGTTCGAGCCGTGGGCCTTCGCTTCGTTCTGTCGCCGGACCACGTTGTTGTTCAGGAAGCGAGTCACCTTGTCGATGGCACGGGAAAGCCGCATCGTCTCGGCGGGGGAGAGGGCCTCTCCCCACTCGTAGCGCTTCGCGATCACAGCCGCGTCCAGAGGGCCGAGGGAGCTGTAAGCGCGGTCGAGGTCCCAAAGGGCCACAACGATTCCCCCAGCGGCAACAGAAACGCTGTCGTCCTTCGTGGGCGCCTTCTCCCAGAGTTCAGGCTGAAAGAACGCCCGCTCGAAGAGCTGACGGATCTCCGAAGACGTGTAAACGTACTCCGCCGAGTGGTAGATGTACGCGTACCGCTCTCGTCCGGCGTAACTCACGCCGATCTTCCGGAAGTTGTTCCTCAGCTGTCCATCGGGGTAGTCGGCGCTCTCGTAGGTGCTGCGCTTTTCGAGGACGTGAAGAAGGATCTGCTGCTGAATGTCTTCCGCTTCGATGCCGGGGTATTCGTCGGCGATTCGGCGAGCTACAGCCGTGGCAATCTTCGTGTACTTCGTCCAGTGCATCATGTGCGAACTCCTAGGCGGCCTTGGCGCCGTATGTTCGGCCTTCGACCACGAAGGTTCCGTTCGGGCGGATGAAAATGGGTACGGGGGTCACGCGGTTCTTTTCGACGTAGAGGATTCCGAATCCCTGCGTCCAGTTGCCGGAGCCGGCCTTCAGGTAGGTGGCGCTCCTGAAGTGCATGAGGTTTCCGACCTCGAAGCCCCAACGCTCCTGAGTGATGCGGCCGTTCACGCTCATGTGTTCGTGCTGGATTCCCAGCTTGTGGGTGTGGCCGCATACGACCGAATAGCCCCACTTGCGAGCCAGGGCCAGGGCCGTGCCGCCGGGAAGTCGGGAACTCGCCCCTTCGTCGCCGTGGGCTAGCAGCCAACCGGGGGCGATCTCGTAGGGCTCTGCGTGGTAGGTGATCCCGTACTTCTCGAAGTCCAGGAGACTGGGTACTTCGAGGGCCCTCAGGCCCATAAGGCCTGGGGCGCGGGTGCGCACGTAGGTAAGGGGCCGGTCCATGTGGTTCGATCGACTGATGTGAATCGGGCCGTCGTGTACGGCACGGAGGCCGGCCAGGACTCGCTTACCGGCGTCACAGTGGGCCTGTAGATCGCCCTTGTACTCGCCTGCCATTCCGCGGGTCCATCGGCTGATCTGGGGGAAGTCGACTTCGTCGCCCACGCTGGCTATCTCGTCGGGCTTGAACTCGGCCAGGAAGCCGAGAACGTTCCGGACGGCTCGCTTATCGTGATAGGGAATCTGCATGTCCGACAGGACGACAATGCGCTTCAAGCGCAACTCCAAATGCTAGTTATTGCCCGCGCTGAAAGCGGATTCGAGGCGAGACAGACGGATGTCGATCATTGCTGCATAGGCGGCCAGGTCTTGGGCCTCTTCCCTGGCGTAGCGGATCAGATCAGGCAGCGGAATCCTCTCGAACGTCTGGTCGCCGCCTTCGTCGTACTGCTCTGCTCCGATACCGAGGATTCGGGAGCGGCACTTACCGATGAAGTCGGATGCGTAGTCGGCGAGTTCGGCAGGGGTCATCGCTTGATCTCCAGTTGATCGAGTAGGGCGTCAGCGCCGTGCGCGAGCACAAAAGAATTGACGTCGTGTCCTGGGGGCATGGGGGATATTCGAGCGTTCTTGATCTGCTCGGCCACCTTCTCGGCGAATTCCATCCCCTGGCCTTTGTCATCCTGGTCGGCGAGGATGTAAACGGCCTTGTAGCCCTTGAAGCACCGGGCGAAGTAGCCCTTCCAGGCGCTCACGCCCGCGATGCCCACGGCCGGTATGCCAGCCTCGTTCGCGGTTATCGCATCGAACTCGCCCTCACAGATGGCGATATGGTCCGACGGCACCAACAGGGCGTTGGCGTTGAAGATTCGAGGCGGATCGCCGGGAACGGAGCGGTACTTGGGGCCGTCGCCGTCGCCCAGGCGCCGGAACCGAATGGTGACGACTCCGGCACGGGTGATGTACGGGACGGCGAGCATGCCACGGGCTACTTCATGCCCCGGCAAGGGGTTTTCTACGTAGCCCAGCCTGAAGGATGCTGCGTTGTCCACGGACAGGCCGCGACTCCTCAAATACTCCACGGCGGCGGTACTGCGGGTCAGTTCGCCCTCGTACCTGGCCGTAGCTTCCTCCAAGAAGCTTTTCAGTGCAGGCTCGGGTACAAGCGAAGTCACGGCATCCTTCCTGGTCTGCGATTACGTCGAAGCTGTCGCCCGAGATATCGCAGGCGAAGCACCGGAAGCGGTTCTCCTCGGTGCATACGGAGGCTGAGGCGTTCCGGTCTTCGTGGAACGGGCACTTCATTTTCCGGAAGCGGCTTCCTTCCGGAACGTCGCTCGCTCCGTAGTGCTCCAGAACTTCCGCGATCGGGGGCTTATCCATCCGCCCTCCCTTACGCTCCAAATACTAGTTTGGGGCGGGTGACCGAATCAAAGAGCGGACGCAACCCGAATCAGGGCGCCCGGCTCTTCGCCCTGGCCGGCATAGACCTTGTACGCATGGAGCTTGACCACCTGGGCGTCGTCCTTGAACGCACCACCCATCCGTAGGGCGTCGAGAGTGCTCCGGCACAGCTTGTCGAGGTCGGGATACCGGGCCGGGAACGCGGGCGCTGTGTCCTTCAGGAGATGCGCGTAACGGCCGGTGCGATAGTGGCTCTTGGGCCGCTTCAGGCGGAACCAGACGGCCACTGTCACGAACGGCCAGGCCTCGAAACTCTGACGCTCGGCCTCGGCCGCCACCGCGGCCCGCCACGGCTTCACCTTCTTCGAGCTTTCCAGCATCACCCCGTTGCCGACGTGCCGCTTACTTCCCTGGGGGGCCGGAACGCCCGCAACGTCAATCTCTACGAGAGCGCTCATCCGGTGAGCCTCATTCGCTCCATGTCCGCATCGAGATAGAGGATCATGGCGCCGGAAGCGTCGGCCTTGCCGGTCCGATTCTTGACGACAGACACACCCATCTGCCGAGAGGAGTCATCTCCTATTCGGTGAAGGGTAAGAATCATTTCCGGCACGCGCCCGATCTGCCCCTTGATCTGGGACAGGGGCACAAGCACATTGCCATCATTGCTGTCCCCTTTTACATGGTGAAGGGCTACCACACACGCCCCCGTCGTACGAGCCAGTTCGTGCAGGTACTCACAAACCTTTTCGAGGGCAACGTAAGAGCTACTGTCGCTCTCGGCATCCGGAACGACGTTGGAAATGTTGTCCACGATGATGAGTTCGGGCCACGCGCCATAGGTGGCGGCGAACGCCTTCAGCTCGCCTTCGAGGTCATCAATCGTGAGGGACGCGGTAAAGTCCCACCGAAGGTGATCGAACCCGTTGAGCTGCGCCTCTACCGCACTCGTCTTCCCGTGCTCTAGCGCGTTCTCGATGTCCCGAGTCGACCACCCGGAGACGTTCGCCGCGCAGCGAACGAACATCGTCTGGGGGTCCGTGTCGGCGGAGAAGTAGAAGGCCGGCACCCGCGCATGAAGGGCAAGAGCCATACTCAGCGCGGACTTACCGACACCGGGGGCCGCCGAGACGATCGTGAACTGTCCCCGACGGAAGTGAACCGTGTTCGCGGCGAAGGTCTTGAAGACGGTAGGCAGGGGCTCACCGGTCTTCCCGGCATCGCCCTTAGCTCGAACGATCGTGTACAAGGGCGGTTCCTCGAAGGGCTCTTAGGCGGCGGACCAGACAGGAAGGGGCGCGCAGTTCCGGTATCGACTGGCCCGGAAGGCGCCCGTGGTGGTGATGAGTCCGCGCTTAGCGGCTCGACGCATTACAGGGCCGAGGGCGCGCGGCTCACGGGGCTTGACGAGTCCGGCGTCCCACAGGTCATCGGTAGTGAACTCGCCCATTCGGCCGGAGAGTTCGGCGATGAAGCCGAGGGCGTAGGACTTCCACGCCGCATCGGCGTTAGCGTCGACCTGGGCGATGGCGGCGGCCCGCTGCGCCTTGGCTTCGGCAATGGTGCGCATGGCTGTATCTCCCTGACAGGTTTAAACGGGATGGGGTGCGCGTTGGTCGGCAGTCGCGCCCCTGCCGCTCCAAATACTAGTTTCAGAGCTAACGAATGAATTCGAGGCTGCATGCGTCCGGAGTGCCCTGAGGGGCCGGGCAGGCCCAGGCCTTCCAGTTACCCGGCTTGTTCCTGTAGGGCTTTTCGAGGAAGCGCTTCGTGCCGTGCGGGCACGTCGGCGGGTTGCCGTAGGGGGTCTGGCCGGCCGGAGACGCGGACGGGGCCTGAGGGGCGCCGTGGGCGCCGTTCTGCGGGGCGGCGTCGTACTGGCCGGGGTGAGTCACCGGCCGGGCCCCAAGCTGGGCCCCAAGGGTCTCCTCGGCCCGCAGGGCCGTAACGGCTTCGCCGACCAGAGCGGACACCCCGGACCGGCCGTAGCCGTCGAGGATGTCGACCAGTTCCGTCAGGCTCTCGGCCTTCACGACCACCCACGACGCATCGTGGCCGCCGTGGGCCTTCATGGTCACGCTGATTTCAGGCATTCACTGTCTCCTCGTAGGGGTATTGGCGTGCGTCCACGCCGTTGAAGTCGCAGAACCGGCGGACCGTGCAGGTCCGGCAAGCGTCGCCAGGGTTGGGCAGGAAGAGGCCGAGACGAACGGCTCTATCCATGTTCCTGAACCAGCGCGTGACCTTGTCGCGGTCGTAATCCTGAAGGTTCTTCGGGTCCGTGGGCGCGTTGTTCTTCGCCATGAAGTAGTCCCCGAATCCGGGCTTCACGCCGAAGAGGTCATCTAGCGCGTGATCGTAGATAGCCAACTGGAAAGCGGTGTCCGGAAGTCGAGTGCCGGTCTTCAGGTCGCGCACTCGAAGGTGTCCGTCGGGGTACTCCACTACCTGATCTATGAAGCCGCGGACTTCGATCCCCCCCAAGTTGAGTGTGAACGGGAGCTCGACGGCCGGCATGCCGTCGACCGGTTCCCAGATTCGTTCGGGGGCCTCCATGGCGTACTCGAAATACGCCTGCACCTGGTCGCGGCCCCGCTTTCGGCGGTTCTTGATGTCCGTCTCAGGCTTCGTCGTCCCTCCGGTCAGCCACCGGGAGATGTCGGGCTCGACGGCCAGGGCCGCAGCCATGTCCCGCTCCCAGGCCTCTTCGAACCACTCGGCGAGCTGGTCGGGTCCGTAGCGGCGGTTCGAGCGCTCCCATCGCTCAACCGCTTCGTGGTAGGCGGTTCCCTGGATGAACCAGGCTGCCTGGTTCTGCGGGGCCTTGGCCACCTTCTCCAGCCGGTAGGCCTCGCCGCATCGCACGAAGGAGCTGTACTGCGACACGGACCGATGGGCGAGGGCATCGCTCACGCTTCACGCTCTCCAAATACTAGGTTCGTGGTAAAGCGAAGGGGCAGCCGGTGAGCTGCCCCTACATCGCATATGTGGTTGTTGAGCTACCTGAGTGAGACCCAACAGGCCGAGGTCGTTTCGTCTTTATGGCCGCAGCCGAGGGTGTCGCTCGGCCACCCCTGGAGGGGGACTGCATCGTGGGGCACCATTTCTCGGGCCACCTCGAAATCCCACTCTTCGGCATTGCTGCGGCAGTACGCGAATTCATATCGGGTTCCGTTGGCGTACCGAACGCGCGCCAGGGTCAGCGTGTGTTCGACATCCCAAAGAATGTCTATGTCTTGAAGATCCACTCCGGCGTCATTCAGATCAAGGGGATCCATCGGGCCCGCTGGATCGACGGGGCCGATTGGAGTAGAGCTATCCGACAGCATTGGACTTTTGGGCCGTTCCTTCCGCGCAACGATCCGCCTCACGCCTCATGGGCTGTCAGGTCGGGAATAAGACTGTAACCGGATCCCTTCACGCCGCCTTCACAGATGGTTGAGTCTCGCACAACCTGTGACCGCTTCGTAATGTCCGCTGCTGAACTGACGAGTAAGAATCAAGCTCACCTTTGCCGCCGTTTTAAGCGGCAAGGCCGGTCGCGCGGCGCAGTCGGCGGACCAACGTCGTCCGGGGCATGTCGAGTTCGCGCGCCATCGCAGAGATCGACATTCCTTCCGCCTGCATGATGCGAATGCGGGAATTGATCATCGCTTCGAGGGAGATCAACTGAAGTCGCTTCTCGGCCGCTCGGTCATCAGGCCCCAATCCGCCCCATATGCCGAACTCCTCATCCTGCCCCAATTCGGCGCACTCAGGGCGAACCGGACAGTGTCCGCAGGCTTCCTTCGCCTCGCGAATTTCGGTCGACCTCTTGGAGAACCAGAACTCTGGGTTTACCTCACACGGAAAGCTCAAGATGTCCTCACTCCGACCGGTGCATTTCTGACCGCCAGGCGTGGTCACGCAATCGGCATTCCGCCGGTCCTCTGTGGCCCCCTCGCTGACAAGTCCATCTTCCCCGCGCGCCCCTGACCATGTCAAATACTAGTTTCAGGGATGCGAAAGGGCCGCCCTATTTGATCAATAGGGCGGCCCGATCAGGTCAACTACTGCCCGGTTGTAGGGGAGTCGAGAGCCTTCGAGGCGCCACCTGCCTGCGTCGCCTCGCTCTCCTTCGGGTTGAAGCGGATGAGGCTCTTGGCGTCGTCCTCGGGGCGCCGCTTCGAGTAGTAGAAGCCGCCCGTGTTCGGGGATGCCGGGTTGGGGGGCATGCTGCGGTCATAGCAGACGACTACGTCGGCTTTTCGCACTTCGCCCAGCCACTTCGCGAGCATCCGCGCCTTCACGTCGGGAATGGTCGTGTCGCCGCTCTCTTGTCGACTCAGAAGGCGGAGCATCATCGCGGGGCGCGCGTGGGCGTGCTCCGCCTTGACCGTCCACGGAAGGTACCTCTTGTGGTCCGGGCGCTTCTTCGTCTGCCCGCTGTCCCGCAGCTGCCAGTACACGGCTCCCTTGGTGACGCCGTACATCTCGGCGATCTGCTCGTAGGACATGCGTGCGCGGCGGTGCGCCCGTAGGACATCGCTGCTGGGGAGCTGGCGGGGGGCCGGCATGAGTACTGCCTCTCAGGCGTCGGTCTCGATCGAAGCAACCGCGGCGCTGAAGCTGGCAGTGAAGCTAGCTGTGACGCACCGCGGCTATGTTCAATATGAGTATACGCACGTAGAGGCGACGGATTCCAAGTCCGCGTACAACCCTTTCACATTCCGGATTGTCGCGGTCCGTTTAATTCGGAAGGATGTTCGAACAGAGTGTTCGAACGTGCCTTGACGGGCTTATCTGAGGTGGCTAGCTTTGGTGCTTAAGAGCCGCGTTTCCGCAGGTCAGACAGCAAATCCTAGTTGTCCTGGACGTTGCTGTCGGCGCCGAGGCTGATCGGGCCGCAGTCGGCGCGCAGCACCGCCGAGTACCAGATGCTCGCGCCCGCGCCGAGGGTGACGTCGCCGACGACGACGGAGGTGGGCGCGGTGAAGGCGTCGGGGTGGATCGCCGGCTTCTTGCCGCCGACCTCCGCGACGAGTGCCTGGTCCGCCTGGTGGGTCATGGTCTCTTCCTCTGCTCCGGGTGCCGTGCCGCGCTTCCTGCACGGTAGGCCACGGCCCGGCGCGGTTCCGCGATGGGGTGAAGATCACAGCATCCGCGGCGGGCCGCCCGGGGTGCGGCGCACTACCGTGGCCGGGTGCCGAAGAACAGAAACACGTTCTCATCCCTGGGGGTCCTGGGTCGCCGCCTCGCCGGCCGGGCCGCGCACGCGGGCTGGCGCTGGATGCAGCGCGCCGGCGCCGTGACCGCCGAGACCCCCGGCGGACTGCGCTTCGGCGCGATCGGCGACGGCACCCGGCTGGCGTTCCCGCAGGGCACGGTCTTCGGCGAGCCCTGGATCCGGCTCGGCGCCTGCTGCATCATCGCCGAGCAGGTCACGCTGACCGCCGGGATGCTGCCGGACCTGGACCTGGGGCCCGAGCCGCTGCTGGTGCTCGGCGACGGCGTCGTGCTCGGCCGCGGCAGCCATGTGATCGCCGACGCGCCCATCACCATCGGCAACGACGTCTTCTGCGGCCCGGGGGTCTACATCACCTCCACCAACCACAGCTACGACGACCCGCACGAGCCGGTCGGCCGCCAGTGGCCGCGCAGCGCGCCCGTGGAGATCGGCCCCGGCTGCTGGCTCGGCACCGGCGCGGTGATCCTGCCCGGCGCCCGGCTCGGGCGCAACGTGGTGGTCGCGGCTGGCTCCGTCGTCCGCGGCGAGGTGCCCGACCACGCGGTGGTGGCCGGTGCCCCGGCCCGGATCGTACGCCGCTGGGAACCGGAGTCCGGCTGGCAGCCGCCGCTGCGTACGCCCGCTCCCCGGCCGGTCCCCGAGGGCGTCACCTCGGAGCAGTTGCGCGCCCTGGCGGCTCTGGAGGCGGACGGGGAGTCCAGCCCCGCCGGGGTCTGAGGCCCGTCACCGCGCTCGGGTCGCTCCTGGCGGTCCCCCTGCGGTTCCCTCGGCGGTCCCCCCTGGCAGTCCTCTGGCTCCCCCCGGTGGTCACCCGGTGAAGGGTCGGGGCGGAGCCCCTGGGGCGATTTGTCCGCATATGGGGTCCTCGGCACCCGCTGCACATATGTGAATCGCGCGGTTATGAAGCCGGGGACGCCACAGGAAGGCTCAATTCCGCCCTTCCCGTGGGACAGGATTCAGGTGCAGGAGCTGTTGCTCAGTCAGCCCGCGAACCCCGCCTGACCTGGGGTTTTCGCGTTCCTTTCACCTACCCGCAGCCACGGCACCGCCATGCCTGGAGCCAGGCACGGCCGTCCGCCGCGGGGCCGAAACCGACCCTCAGGAGCTTCCCGTGTCCACCACCGCGACCGAGTCGACCTTCCTCGCCGACACCCACACCGGCCTGCCCATCCCGGCCGACCCGGTCTTCACCTCGGTCGCCGACGAGCGGCGCCACCGCAAGCAGCGGCTCGCCGCCGCCATGCGCCTGTTCGGCAAGGCCGGCTTCGCCGAGGGCATCTCCGGCCACATCTCGGTGCGCGACCCCGAGGAGCGCGACACCTTCTGGGTCAACCCCTTCGGCGTCTCGTTCAACCGCGTCCGGGTCGCCGACCTGATCCGCGTCGACGCCACCGGCCGGGTCGTCGAGGGCACCCGCAAGGTCAACCCCAGCGCCTTCACCATCCACTCCAAGATCCACGAGCGCCCGGAGGCCGACGCCGTCGCGCACGGCCACACCGTCCACGCCCGTGCCCTCGGCGCCCTGGAGCGGCTGCTGGAGCCGTACGACCAGGAGTCCGCCGCCTTCTACCAGGACCAGGTCCTCTACGGCGACTACGACGGCCCCGCCATCAAGATCGAGCACGGCCAGGACATCGCCGACCGGCTCGGCGGCAAGCGGGCGATGCTGCTGCGCCACCACGGCCTGATCACCGTCGGCGGCTCCCTGGAAGAGGCCGTCCACTGGTTCTTCACCTACGAGAGCTGCGCCCAGGTCCAGTTGCTGGCCCTCGCCGCCGGCCGCCCCGTCCCCATGACCCACGAGCAGGCGCTGCTGGCCCGCGACGGGTTCGGCGACGAGCAGCTCGGCCGCTACAGCTTCCAGATCATGTGGGACGAGATCACGGCCGAGCAGCCGGACCTCCTGGAGGAGTAGTCCGCCCCGAGGAGCACCCGGCCGCACCCGATCTCAAGAAGGAACCATGAGTTCAGCAGCATCACCGCGCGCGGAGGCGCGCACCGTCCTCGTCATCGTCGCGCTCGTGCAGTTCGTCATCGCCGGCTGGTTCTCCTGGTCGGCGTCCTCGGCCGAGCCCCGCGACCTGCCCGTCCTCGTCGTCGCCGGCCAGGGCGCCCAGGGCCTCACCGACCGGCTGCGCGAGGCCGCCCCCGGCGCCTACGCGACCGCTCCCGCGGACTCCCTCGACGAGGCGGACGACGCCCTGCGCGAGCGCAAGGCCTACGGCGCCCTCCTGGCCGGGCCGGGCGGACTGGAACTGCACCTGGCCTCCGCCGCCTCGCCGACGGTCGCCCGGACCCTCACCGAGCAGGCCCGCGAACTCGCCGGGACCGACCGGCTGCACGTCACCGACGTGGTGCCCGCCGACTCCGACGACCCGCACGGCGCCGGCCTGTCCATGGGCTTCCTGCCGCTGCTGATCACCGCCGTGATCGCCGGTCTGCTCTTCGTCCTCAAGGTGCGCGACACCGGCGCCAAGTTCCTCGGCGTCATCGGCTTCGCCGTCGCCTCCGGCCTGCTCGGCTCCCTGATGCTCACCCACCTCAGCGGGGTGCTGCCGGGCAACTACTTCGCCAACGCCGGGATCATCGCCCTGCTGGAACTCGGCATGGTCGGCGTGATCACCGGACTCGGCTCGCTGATCGGCCCGCCCGGCATCGCCGTCGGCGCCGTCGTGATGTTCGTCGTCGGCAATCCGCTGTCCGGGCTGAACTCGGCCCCCGAGATGCTGCCCGGACCGCTGGGCACGCTCGGCCAGTTCCTCCCGGCGGGCGCCGGCGCCACGCTGCTGCGCACGGCCGGCCCCTTCGACGGCGCCGGCGCCGGCCGACCGGTCCTGGTGCTCGTCGCCTGGGCGGTCGTCGGCCTGGCCCTGCTGTTCGCGAGCTCCCGGCGCAAGGCCCCGGCCGCCGCCGCGGGCAGCGCCGCCGCCGAGCCGGTTCCCGCCGCCGCGCACTGAGCGCGGCCGCCGGCCCCTTCTCCCCACCCCCTCCACCCGCCTTCCCTGAACCGCGAAAGGTCGATCATCACCATGCACACACCTGACCGTCCGCCGACGCGCATCGGCCTGGTCGGCGGAGGGGCCGCGGCCGTCTGCCTGCTGGACCGGCTCTCGCGGACCCCGGGCCGCGGCCGCGGATCCGTGACCGTCTTCGAGCCCTCGCCGAACCTGTGGCGCGGCCGCGCCTACCAGGACGACGCCGACTCCGTCCTCGCCAACATCATCCCGCCGGAGATGGGCGCCCGGTCGGGCGAGCCCGACGACTTCCTGCGCTGGCTGAAGGACTCCGGACTGTCCTACGGCACCGGCGACTACGCCGCCGACGGCTACTTCCCGCCGCGCCGGGTGTTCGGCAGCTACCTGGAGCACACCGCCGAGAACGCCGTCGGCGAGCTCTCCCTGACCGGCTGGCCCGTCACCGTCCTGCGCACCGCCGTCCTCGGCGCCCGCCGGGACGGCGAGGAGATCGAGCTCACCGACGCCACCGGCGCCACCCACACCTTCGACTACGTGGTCTGCGCCGTCGGCGCCGGCCGCCCCGCCGACCACTACGGCCTCGACGGCGCCCCCGGCTACGTGGGCGACCCGTACCCGCTGGCCACCACCGTCACCGGCATCCCGGCGACGGCCGACGTGACCGTGCTCGGTACCGGGCTCGCGGCGGTCGACGCCGTGGTCACCCTCGCCGCCCGCGGCCACGAGGGCCGGATCACCATGGCCTCGCGGGGCGGCACGCTCCCCGCCGTCCGCCAGCGCCCCGCGTTCCCCGAGATCCACCACTTCACCCCGGCGGCCCTGCACGCCACCGCCGCCGGCACGGTCGACGGCCGGATCGGGCTCACGGACGTGTTGGACCTGCTGGGCCGCGAACTGGCCGCGCACGGCGCCGACCCCGCCACCGTCCTCGCCGAACTCTCCGGCGTCGACGGCGAGGACCCGATGGAGCGGCTGCGCCGCCAGTACGCGGGCATCGACACCGACGACATCGGCCTGCGGGTCATGCAGCACGTGGTCCCCGAGAGCGGACCGGACGCCTGGACGCTGCTGCGCCCCGAGGACCAGGACCACATCCGGTCCACCCACTACCGGGCCGTGATGAGCCTGTGCTGCCCGATGCCGCCCGCCAACGCCCGCACCCTGCTGCGCCTGCACGACGCGGGCCGGCTGCGGGTCACCGGCGGCCTGTGGAACGTCAAGCCGCTCGCGGCCGGCGGCTTCCACGTCGCGGTCGACGGCGACGACTACGAGAGCGACGTCGTCGTCAACGCCGTCAGCGCGCCCTCGCACCGGGTCCCCGGCCCGGCCCGGCCGTTCGTCGACGCCCTCGTCGAGGACGGCATGGGGGAGTACCACCCGCACGGCGGCCTGCACATCGAGCCGTCCACCAGCCGCACGATCGGCGCGGGCCGCACGCACCGCCGGATGCACGTCATCGGCGACATGGGCGCCGGAACGCTGTTCTTCACCTCCGGCATGCCCTCGGTCCTGGAACGGGCCGACGACATCGTCCGGGCGGTCGTCGAGGACCTCACCTCGGCCCCGGCCGCCTCCGCCCTCGCAGCTCGGGAGAGCCACGTATGACCACCCTGACCCGCCGGGACATGCTCCGCGCCGGCTTCACCACGGCCGTCGTGGTCGGCACCAGCGCCGCCGTCGCCCCCATCGTCCTGGCCGACCCCCAGGCCCGGGCCGCCGCCGAACCGCCCGCCCCCGCCGCCCCGTCGGCCGGGCCCGGCGGCTTCGACGAGATCTACCGCGGCCGGCGCATCCAGGGCGGGCCCACCGCGCCCGTCCGGTACGCGGCCGCCCGCACCGGGGCCGCCGCCGCGCCGGCCGCCGGGCCGGGCGTCGAGATCACCATCGACGGCCGCCCGCTGCACGTCATGCGCCGCGCCGACGGCACGTACCTGAGCCTGGTCAACCACTACCAGTCCTTCCCGACGCCGCTGGAGGTGGCGCGGGCCGCGGTGGACGAGATCGGCACCGCCCAGCTGTCGACGGCGTCCTTCCACCACCACTGACAAGGATCCCCGAACGTGCACACGCGCAAGAACCACAAGGACCTCACCCGGGAGGAGCGGGCCCGGTTCGTCGGCGCCGTCCTGGAGGTCAAACGCCGCGGCGTCTACGACGAGTTCGTCCGCCTCCACGGCCGGTACTTCGTCTCCGACGGCGAGGGCGGGCAGCGGGTGGGCCACATGTCGCCCTCCTTCTTCCCCTGGCACCGCCAGTACCTGCTGGAGTTCGAACGCGAGCTGCAGAAGGTCGACCCGTCGGTGTCCCTGCCGTACTGGGACTGGACCACCGACCAGTCGACCACGTCGAGCCTGTGGGGCGACGACTTCCTCGGCGGCAACGGCCGCCCCGGTGACCACCAGGTCATGACCGGCCCGTTCGCCTTCCAGGGCGGCAACTGGCCGATCACCGTGGGCGTGACCGAGGAGAAGTACCTCATGCGCGACTTCGGCCGCCCCGCCGACCCGGTCGCCCTGCCCACCCCGCAGCAGCTGGCCCGCGCCGTCGACGACCCGGTCTACGACAGCGCGCCCTGGGACTCCACCGCCACCACCGCCGGCTTCCGCAACAAGCTCGAAGGCTGGACGGTCGGCGAGAAGGAGGGCTGGCACAACCACAACCGGGTCCACCTGTGGGTCGGCGGCCAGATGACCGGCGGGACCTCGCCCAACGACCCGGTGTTCTGGCTCCACCACACCTTCATCGACCTCGTCTGGGCCCGCTGGCAGCGCAAGCACCCGGGCGCCGGCTACCAGCCGCGCCGCCCGCTGCCCGCCGGGGACCCCCAGCACGGCCGCGTCATCAGCCTCGACGAGCCCATGTCGCCCTGGAACGTCCGGCCGTCCGAGCTCCTCGACCACACCCGCTTCTACCACTACGCGTAGTCACCGCAGAGAAAAGACAAGGAACCGCCATGCGCATCCGCCACACCCTCCCCGTCCTCGCCACCGCCGCCGCCCTCGCCCTGGGCGCAGCCGCGGCCGGCGCCGCCCAGGCCGCCCCGGTGGCCCGGCCCGAGGCGGCCGTCCAGGCCGTCCAGGCCGTCCCGTCCGTCCCGGCCTTCGCCGGTCACACGTACGTCCTGACCCTCGACAACGGCGCCGTGCTGCGCAACTCCTACTCCGCCGACGGCACCACCCTCACCTGGAAGGCCCTCGAAGGCCCGATGGCCGGCCACAGCGGGCAGGAGCGGCTCTCCGTCCGCGCCGTCGGCGAGGGCCTGTACTTCGTCAACTGGGTCGAGGCCTCCGGCATGACCGTCAGCCACGTGATGGACCTGCGCAGCCGCACCGTCTCCGTGTACTGGACGTACGCCACCCCGGACGGCGGCCGCACCGGCGAGCTGCACACGGCGACGCTCCAGCGCGTCGCGTCCTGACGCCACGAGCCGAGCCGGGGCCCACGGCGCACCGCCGCGGGCCCCGGCCACGTCCTCACCCGGGAGCGATACACCCATGCCCGCTCGTACGGCCCCCGCGCCGACACCCACCCACGACGCCTGCGCCGGCCCGCCGCAGCAGGACCCGCACCAGCCCGAAGGGCTCGCGAGCAGTCTGCGCCCGCGCCACCTGACCATGCTCGCCCTCGGCGGGGTCATCGGCGCCGGGCTGTTCGTCGGCTCCGGCACCGGGCTGCGCGTCGCAGGCCCCGCGATCATCATCTCCTACGCGCTCGCCGCCGCCCTGGCCCTGCTGGTCATGCGGATGCTCGGCGAGCTGGCCGCGGCGATGCCCGCCAGCGGATCGTTCTCCGTGTACGCCGACCGCGCGCTCGGGCGGTGGGCCGGGTTCACCGCCGGCTGGCTGTACTGGTGGGTGACGGTCGTCGCGATCGCCATCGAACTGATCGCGGCCTCCACGATCCTGCACCAGTGGATGCCGGCCGTCCCCCGGTGGGCCATCGCCCTGGTGGCGCTGGCCGCCTTCACCCAGACCAACATGCTGTCCGTCTCCTCCTTCGGCGAGGCCGAGTTCTGGTTCGCCGGCATCAAGGTGGCGGCCATCATCGCCTTCCTGGCCCTGGGGGTCGCCGCCCTGTGCGGGGCGGTCCCCGGGGTGGACTCGCCGGGCATGGCGAACCTGACCGGTCGCGGGGGCTTCCTCCCCCAGGGCTGGGACAGCGTGGTCGCGGGCCTGCTGACGGTGGTCTTCGCGTTCGGCGGCATGGAGGTCATCACCATGGCCGCCGCCGAGTCCGGCGATCCGGCCCGGTCCGTCACCAAGGCCGTCAGCAGCGCGATCTGGCGGATCAGCCTCTTCTACCTCGGCTCGATCGCCGTGATCATCACCCTGCTGCCCTGGGACGCGGTCGAGCCGGGCCGCAGTCCGTACGTCGCCGTGCTCGACCGGCTGGGCGTGCCCGGGGCGGGCCGGCTGATCGAGGTCGTGGTGCTGATCGCCCTGCTCTCCGCGATGAACGCCAATCTCTACGGCGCCTCGCGCATGGCGCACTCGCTGGCCGCGCGCGGCGACGCCCCCCGGGCGCTGCTGCGGACCTCCCGGCGCGGTGCGCCGCGGGTGGCGGTGGCGGCGTCGGCGGCCTTCGGCTTCGTCTCGATCGCCCTGGACCACGGCTGGCCGGACCAGGTCCTCGCGTTCCTGGCCAAGGCCATGGGCGGGGCGATGCTCTACATGTGGCTCACGGTCGCGGCCGCCCACCTGGTGCTGCGCCGCCGCCTGGAGCGCGAGGAGCCGCACCTGCTGGTGGTGCGCATGCGCGGGTACCCGTACCTGTCGTGGGCGGCGGCGGCCGGCATCGTCGCGGTGCTGGTCCTGATGGCCTTCGACCCCGAGGCGCGCGGCCAGCTGGGCTGGTCGACGCTGCTGGTCCTGGTGCTGCTGGCGACCGCGGGCGTACGGGCGCTGCGCGGGCGCGGGCTCGGGGACGGGGACGGGCCGGGGACCGGCGGAACCTGACGGCCGGGCCGGGCCGTCCGGGGGACGGCCCGGCCCGGCCCGGCACCGGGCGCGCGGGGCCGGACGCCCTCGGTCAGGCGGGCACCCGCCCGCAGCCACCGCTCTCGGCGAGTTCGTCCAGCGGGAGCAGCCCGGTCGTGGCGATCAGATAGCCGAGCTGGGCCCGGCTGCGGCTCTGCAAGGTGGCCGCGATCCGGCTCACGTGCGCGGCGACGGTGCGCCGGCTGGTGCCCAGCCGGCGGGCGATGGCCTCGTCGGTGTGGCCGTCCACGAGCATCCGCATGATGGCCCGCTGGATCTCGTCGGCGATGTCCGGCTCCACGCCCCGCGAGGCGCCCGGGTCGACGGACGAGCCGCGCTCCCAGGACTCCTCGAAGACCTGGACCAGGAACGAGACGATGGCGGGCTGCTTGATCTCCAGCGCGGTGGTGCGCCGGTCGTCGTGACCGGGGATGTAGGCGACGGTCCGGTCGATGATGATCAGCCGGTCGAAGACGTGGTCGAGGGTGCGGACCTCGCCGCCGGCCTCGACGAGGCGCTCGATGTGGCGCAGGGTCGCGGCGTGGGTCCGTACCGCGTGCTGGTAGAGCGCCCGGTGCCGCACGGACCCGCGGACGTGGTCGAGGTCCTCCAGGTCGTAGCTGAGTCGGTCCCCGCCCGGCTGCACCGTCATCAGCTCCTCGCGGCACTCGCGGACCGCGTGGGCGAGGGTGGAGTGGATGACCTGTTCCCCGATGATCGGGGTGGCCCAGCCGGCGTGCTCGCGTTTGGCCGCCGTGTAGATGGCGTTGACCGGGACGAAACTGGTGTCGATCTGCTGGGCGTGGAGCCGTTCGCGCTCCAGCGATTCCTCGATGGGCCGGACGAGTTCGGCCTTGGCCACCTCCGGCGAGACCGGCACCAGGACGGTCGGGTCGTCCACCGGCGGGACCAGCAGTCCCATCCGCAGCAGGCATCCCGGCGCCCCGTCGCGGGGGGTGCACCCCTTGACCACCGCCGCGCGGTAGACGGTCAGCCCGTCGCCGCACACCCCACCCGTGCCTGCCCGGTCTGCACAGTCAGAACCCTCACAACTATTCCCCCAGAACTGTCTTGCATGATCGTGCATGACCCAATTATGCACTTGGAAACTTAGCCACTAAGGCTCGTGGACATGACATATTCATGTCTTGACGGCTTATTGACCTTGGAAATGGAGGACTTGGGGAAATGGCGACCGAGTTCGGAGTACTCGCGGACCTTCTCGGCGCGTGGCGGGCCGCGTTCGACGAGCGCCGCGTGGACGACATCGTGGCGCTCTTCGCCGAGGACGCCCTCTTCCAAGGGCTCTCCCCGGCGCTCCTCGAAGGCTCCGCACAGATCCGGACGTACTACGAGAACGTCCCGGCCGGCATGCGGGCCGAGGTCGAGGTGCTGCGCTCGCGCACCCTCGGGCCCGAGGCCGTGGCCGGCTTCGCCGCCGTCACCTTCCGGCCCCGGACCGGGGACCCGCAGCCGGTACGGCTCTCCGTGGTCGCCCAGCACCTGGGCACCGGCTGGCGGATCCGCGCCTACCACGTGTCACGGACGGCCTGACAGCCCGGGGATCTCGATCGCCGGGCAGCGGTCCATGACCATGTCGAGCCCCGCCGCCCGGGTCCGCTCGTAGGCCTCGGGGTCGATCACCCCCAGCTGGAACCACACCGCGTCGGCACCCACCGCCGCCGCCTGGTCGGCGACCGCGCCGGCCAGCTCGCTGTTGACGAAGACGTCGACCACGTCCACCTTGAACGGGACCTCCTCCAGCGAGGCGTAACCCGGCTCCCCGTGGACGGTCTCCGCCTTCGGGTGCACCGGCACCACCCGCTTGCCGAACCTCTGGAGCACCCGCGCGACCCCGTAGGCCGCCCGCTCCTGGTTGCCGGACAGCCCCACGACGGCCCACGTGTCGCCGTGCTGGGTGAGGATCCTGCGAATGGTCTCCTGGTCGCCGTACACGTGCGCCGCCTCCCGGTCGTACGCGGCCCGGACCCGCTGTCCGGCCGCCGTCCAGGATCAACGGACCGGACGGGCGTCCGATTCCCCGTAGGGTGGAGCGGTGAAGGCAGACCAGTACGTGACGGTGGCCCGGACGGGCGTGCACGAGTCCGAGATCAACCGCTCCCGCTTCCTGTGCGCGCTCGCCCCGGCCGCGACCGAGCAGGAGGCCCAGGACTTCGTCGCCCGCGTCCGCAAGGAGCACCCCACCGCCACGCACAACTGCTACGCCTACGTGATCGGCGCCGACGCCGCCGTCCAGAAGGCCAGCGACGACGGTGAGCCCGGCGGCACCGCCGGCGTGCCCATGCTCCAGATGCTGCTGCGCCGCGACGTCCGCTACGCCGTCGCCGTCGTCACCCGCTACTACGGCGGGGTCAAGCTCGGCGCCGGCGGGCTCATCCGCGCCTACGGGGGCGTGGTCGGCGAGGCCCTGGACGCGCTGGGCACCGTCACCCGCCGCCGCTACCGGCTGGCCACCGTGACCGTGGACCACCAGCGCGCCGGGAAGGTCCAGAACGACCTGCGCGCCACCGGCCGCACCGTCGTGGACCTGCGCTACGGCGCCGTCGTGGAGATCGAGGTGGCCCTCCCCGAGGCCGACCTGCCCGCCTTCGAGGCCTGGCTCGCCGACAGCACCGCCGGGACCGCCGGGCTGACCCTGGGCGGGGAGACGTACGCGTCCTGAGACGATCGACCGGAACACGGGGAAGAGAACAGGGCGACGGACCGACGAGGGCTCCTCCCGACCCGGGGAGACGAGCAGGGCCCTGTTATCGTGCGCCGATGTCAATGATCAAAAAGTTCCAAGTGACCTTCGACTGCGCGGAGCCCGCGCGCCTCGCCGCCTTCTGGTGCGAGGTACTGGGGTACGTCGTGCCGGCGGTCCCGGAGGGCTTCGCCACGTGGGAGGAGTACCACCGCTCGCTGCCGCCCGAGGACGAGATCTACTTCGCGTGCACCGATCCTTCGGGTGCGGGCCCGCGCTTGCTCTTCCAGCGAGTTCCCGAAGGCAAGGTCGTCAAGAACCGGGTGCATCTCGATGTGCGGGTCGGTACCGGGCTCGTGGGTGAGGAGCGCCTGGCCACACTCGAGGCCGAATGCGCACGGCTGATGGGGCTCGGCGCGAAACACGTGCTGACGCAGCGCGCCGACGGCGTCAACGAGTCGTGCATCACGATGCAGGACATCGAAGGCAACGAGTTCTGCCTCGACTGATCCTCCTCCGAGACTGCGAGGGGGAGCCATCTGCGGCCTTCGGGTACGTCGGGGCGGCCGATACCGGCCGTCCCCACGTTCCCGAAGGCCGGTCTCCCGGGGACCGCTCGGGTCCGCCCGCCTCTTCAGCTTTCCAGGGTGATCCGAGGTGAGCGGTGGATCATGGGCGACATGCGTTAGCGTTGCAGGCGTTGACGGCGAACCCCGTGCTGGTTCGTGCTGGTCCTAGAGGCGCAGTAGGGGTAGACGTGCAGGTCAGGGCGATTTCGTGAAGTTCCTGCACACCTCCGACTGGCACCTCGGCCGGGCCTTCCACCGGGTCGACCTGCTCGACGCCCAGGCCGCCTTCGTCGACCACCTGGTGACGGCCGTCACCGAGCACGGTGTCGACGCCGTGCTCGTGGCCGGTGACGTCTACGACCGCGCCGTGCCCCCGCTGCGCGCCGTCGAGCTGTTCGACCGGGCCCTGCACCGGCTCGCCGACCTCGGCGTGCCCACCGTGATGATCTCCGGCAACCACGACTCGGCCCGCCGGCTCGGCGTCGGCGCCGGGTTGATCGGCCGGGCCGGCATCCACCTGCGCACCGACCCGGCCGGCTGCGCCGACCCCGTCGTCCTGGCCGACGAGCACGGCGACGTCGCCTTCTACGGGCTGCCCTACCTGGAACCGGCCCTGGTCAAGGACGAGTTCGCGGCGGCCGAGGTCAGCCACGAGGCCGTGCTCGGCGCCGCCATGGACCGGGTCCGCGCCGACCTCGCCGCCCGCCCGGCCGGCACCCGCTCCGTCGTCCTCGCCCACGCCTTCGTCACCGGCGCCGAACCCAGCGACAGCGAGCGCGACATCACCGTCGGCGGGGTCGCGGCCGTCCCCGCGGCCGTCTTCGACGGCGTGGACTACGCCGCCCTCGGCCACCTCCACGGCTGCCAGACGATCACCGAGCGCGTGCGCTACTCCGGCTCCCCCCTGGCCTACTCCTTCTCCGAGGCCGACCACCGCAAGTCCATGTGGCTGGTCGAACTCGGCGCCGCCGGGGAGATCACCGCCGAGCGCGTCGACACCCCCGTGCCCCGCCCGCTCGCCCGGATCCGCGGCCGCCTCGACGACCTGCTCGCCGATCCCGCCCTCGCCGTCCACGAGCGCGCCTGGGTGGAGGCCACCCTCACCGACCCCGTCCGCCCCCAGGACCCCATGGCCCGCGTCACCGCCCGCTTCCCGCACACCCTCTCCCTCGCCTTCGACCCCGAGGACCGCGACGAGGCCGGTCCCGGCTCGTACGCCCAGCGCCTCAAGGGGCGCACCGACCAGGAGATCGCCGAGGACTTCGTCGCCCACGTGCGCGGCGGCGGGACCGTGGACGCCGCCGAGCGGGCCGTGCTGCGGGCCGCCTTCGACGACGTGCGCGCCGACGACACCCGCCAGGAGCGGACCCGATGAGGCTGCACCGGCTGAGGGTCACCGCGTTCGGACCGTTCGCCGAGCCCCAGGAGATCGACTTCGACACCCTCTCGTCAGCCGGGATCTTCCTGCTGCACGGCCCCACCGGCGCCGGCAAGACCTCCGTCCTCGACGCCGTCTGCTACGCCCTCTACGGATCCGTGCCCGGCGCCCGGCAGTCGCCCGGCACCAGCCTGCGCAGCGACCACGCCGCCCCCGACACCGCCACCGAGGTCACCCTCGAACTCACCGTCGGCGGCCGGCGGCTGGAGCTGACCCGCCGCCCCGAGCAGGAACGGCCGAAGAAGCGCGGCACCGGCACCACCCGGGACAAGGCGCAGAGCTGGCTGCGCGAGTACACCGCCGCCGACGGCTGGCGCGCGCTGTCCCGCTCCCACCAGGAGATCGGCGAGGAGATCGAAGGCCTCCTCGGGATGAGCCGGGAACAGTTCTGCCAGGTCGTGCTGCTGCCGCAGGGAGACTTCGCCCGCTTCCTGCGCGCCGACGCCGAGGCCCGCGGCCGGCTGCTCGGCCGGCTCTTCGACACCCGCCGCTTCGCCGCCGTCGAGGCCCTGCTCGCCGACCGCCGCCGCGCCGCCGAGGCCAAGGTACGGGCCGGCGACGACAAGGTCCTCGGCACCGCCCAGCGGCTCGCCCAGGCCGCGGGCGACTGCGCCGACCTGCGGGCCTGGCCGATGCCGGGCCACCAGCCGGGCGACCCCGGACTCGCCGAGGCGGTCCGGGCCTGGGCGGCCGTCGCCCGCAGCGCGGCCCGCGAGCGGCTC